>PKUM01000233.1 GCA_002868855.1 Chromatiales bacterium
ATGCACGCTGGCGCCGTCGATGGTGCCGCGAAACAGGATGTCGAAAGCCAGCACGCGGTGGCGGTTGTCGAGAAACAGGCAGGCGAAGACCTCGTGGCGGCGGTCGCGTAACTCGGCCAGCAGAAAGCGGCGGGTGGCTTCGGGACTCTCGAGCGCCGGGCCCAGCCGCAACGTTTCATAGTAGTAACGGCGCGATACCTCGAGGGCAGCCGGAAGCCGTGATGCGCGCTGTGTGCCAATCCCGGGGCATCCGCTAAGAGAGGCAAAGCCGGCACTGCAAACTCCGCGCAGACTGCCGAAGCGATGCAATAGTTCCGCCGCCAGCGGACGACTGCCTGCCCCAAGAAGCTGCGCGAGAAGTTCGGTATCTGAAAGCTCGCGCAACTTGTCGTTGCCATCATGCGGCGCGAGCGGGGTTGGATGGTCGGCTGTGCTCAAGGTCTGCTCCGTTGCTGCCTGCGTATTTTCGGATGCGGAAAAACGCGGCTCAACCCGAGTTTCGGGGGAATTCTTCGTGCTATCCTGCTGCTCCGTTTGATTTGCGGCGGCAGGCGATGACAGAGGCAATCCCCGTCAAGATACTGCTCGGCGTCACTGGTGGCGTCGCGGCCTACAAAGCGCCGGACCTGGTGCGGCGGTTGCGCGAGCGCGGTGCCGAAGTACGAGTCGTGATGACCGCCGGCGCAGAGCAGTTCGTTACCCCGCGCACTTTCCAGGCCGTTTCCGGATCGCCGGTGCGAACCAGTCTGTGGGACGAGGGCGCCGAGGCGGCGATGGGACACATCGAACTCGCCCGGTGGGCCGACAAAATCGTCATTGCTCCGGCCAGTGCTGACTTCCTTGCCCGGCTGACCGCCGGCATGGCCGACGATCTTCTCGCCACCTTATGCCTGGCCGCGGAAGCACCGCTCTACGTTGCGCCCGCGATGAACCGGGTGATGTGGTCGAATCCCGCGACTCGCGACAATATTGTCCGGCTCGGCGAACGCGGAGTCACGCTCCTCGGTCCGGCGCTGGGTGACCAGGCCTGCGGCGAGACCGGTCCGGGACGGATGCTGGAACCGGAACATATCGCAACCCTGGTTTTGCAAAGCGGCGAGGGTCAGCTTGCCGGGATGAGTTTTGTCATTACCGCCGGGCCAACCCGTGAGCCGATCGATCCGGTCCGCTACATCACCAATCGCAGCTCCGGCAAAATGGGGTTCGCGCTGGCCGAAGCTGCAGCCGCGGCGGGTGCGAGGGTCAGGCTGGTCAGCGGACCGGTTGGCCTGGCGACACCGCCCGGCGTCGAGCGGTTCGATGTGCAGACCGCCGAGGACATGTATGCCGCGGTGCACGAGCAGTTGTCGGGCAGCGACATATTCATCGGGGCAGCGGCCGTTTCCGACTATCGTCCGGAGCAAAGCGCCGAACACAAAATCAAGAAGACTGAAGAGCGGCTCGAGCTGAAACTCACCAGGGCGCCGGACACGTTGCGGAGTGTCGCGGCCCTTGCCGCGCCGGCGCGTCCGTTTACGGTCGGTTTCGCGGCTGAGACCGAGCATCTCGAAGCGCACGCGGTGCAGAAGCTCGAGTCCAAACGCCTCGATATGATTGTCGCCAACCTGGTCGGCGAGGGCCGTGCATTCGATTGCGACGAAAACGAGGTCGTCGTTTTCTGGTCCGACGGCAAGCGCGAAATCGGGCTCGCCAGCAAACGCGAGCTGGCGCGCGAACTGGTTGAACTGATCGCCACGCGAGCTCGCGCTGCCAGCCGCTCGGATGCGGCCTGACCGCGCCAGCCCTCTCACGCCCCCCGTAGCCGGAACCCTGACAAAGATGCATGTTATCCAGTTGAAGATTCTCGACCCACGGCTGGGAACCGAGTTTCCCCTTCCCGACTATGCGACGCCGGGTTCCGCGGGCATGGATCTCCGCGCCTGTATCGACAAACCGGTGCTGCTGGAACCCGGATGCAGCGAGCTGATCCCGACCGGGTTCGCCATGCATATCGAAGATCCGCAGCTGGCAGCCGTGCTATTGCCGCGCTCGGGACTCGGTCACAAACACGGCATCGTCCTCGGAAACCTGGTCGGACTCATCGATTCCGATTACCAGGGACAGGTCTACGTGTCGTGCTGGAACCGGAGTCCGCATGCCTATGAGATAGAACCGGGCGCGCGGCTGGCGCAAATGGTTATCGTGCCCGTGGTACAGGCGCAATTCGAAGTGGTAGAGGAATTCTCGGAAAGCGATCGCGGCGCCGGGGGATTCGGCCATACCGGCAAGCACCAGGCTGTGCGCTACTGAGAGTTTGAGGCGTTGAGGCCCTTGAGCTCGCGGAATCGTTTTATGTCTGCGGCAAACTGGGCGTTGATCCTGGTTTTGCGGTCTTCCAGAGCCTCGACGTCGTCGCGATAGGTCTGCGATTGCTCGAGGGTTCTGGCGTAATCGAGGAGCAGATCTTCCGGCGCCGCGGGCAGGTCCGAGTCGGATTTGACCGGAAAATTGTACTGCGCCAGCTCGGTCTTGAGATCGGTCAGCTTGCTCTCCTGGCCGAAAGCCAGCGCGCTCTTGACCTGGATCTGGGCGTCGAGAGTTTCGACACGTTCGTTTCGCAGTCGCTCGATTTCCTCGACCGACAGGAAGGTCTTCACAAGGTAAGTGTCGCGCTCGAGCTGCTTGCGCTCGGCATCGTCCTGCGCCTTGAGTTCCTGTTCTTCCTCGGGTGTAAGGTAGCGAATCGTCTCGGTGACGACGCCGGTCTTTTCATCGATAACGAAAATGACCTTGATCCGCGGATCGCGCACGGGCATCGCGTGGGCGTACTGGGTGTCGCCCGAATCCGGATCGGTCCATTTGTAGACTTCGGCCATTGCCGGGGCGATGGCCCCCAGGCCAAGCAGTACCGAAGCTATCAACATAATCCGGGTCATGCCGCGTTTATAGCATAGCCGGGAGCGGCCGCAGCGATACGAAGCCGAAACTGAGAACCAGCGCTCATTAATCGGTTTGCACGCCGTATTTTTCGCGATATCGCTGCATTGCAACAACCCCTTCGTCGCGACCGATCAGCTGTAGATAGGCAATCAGATCGGCAAGACCGACGATGTTGGCAATCCCGAGACCGAGCTGTTGCTCTACTTCCTGTACTGCCGAGAGGCTGCCCTGGCCGCGTTCCTGACGGTCTACTGCGATGGCAACGCCAACCGGTTTTGCACCATGTGATTCGATGATGCCGATGGCCTCACGGATGGCCGTCCCGGCTGTAATTACATCGTCGACGATTAGCACGCGACCGGCGAGCGCCGCGCCGACGATTTTGCCGCCCTCGCCGTGGTCCTTCGCTTCCTTGCGGTTGAACGCATAGGCGACATCGCGCCCGTGTTCGCGGTAAAGCGCGGCGGCGACCAGGGCGGCCAGCGGAATGCCCTTGTAGGCCGGCCCGAAAAGCAGATCGAACTCGATGCCGCTGGCTACGATTGCCGCCGCGTAGCAGCGCCCGAGCGTATCCAGAGCACGCCCTGTGTTGAGCGAGCCCGCGTTGAAGAAATACGGACTTACCCGGCCCGATTTCAGCGTGAACTCGCCAAATTTCAGTGCACCCATTTCGACCGCGAGGTCGAGAAAGTCGGTTTGGTAGACCTGCATGTCCGGCTCCCGTTGCTGGCGCGCGAATTATCGCATCGTTTGCCCGCGTCGCGCTGACCTTATGCAACAATGCAGACCCGGTTGCGGCAGTGGCGGAGGAGTTGATGGCGATCCGTGTGATTTCGTTGAATTGCAATGGCATTCGCGCGGCCGCGCGCAAGGGCATGTTCCAGTGGCTGGAGCGTCAGCGCGCCGATTTCGTTTGCCTGCAGGAGACCAAGGCACAGGAACATCAGCTCGAGGATGAACAGTTTCGGCCGGACGGCTACCACGTGTTCTACGAAGATGCCGAGAAAAAGGGCTACAGTGGGGTTGCCGTCTATAGCCGCCACAAACCGAAGCGCGTGGTTCGCGGATTTGGTTCCGCCGAATTCGATGCCGAGGGTCGTTATCTCGAGGTTGAAGTGGACGGTCTCAGCGTCGTTTCGCTTTATCTGCCTTCGGGCTCCTCGAGCGAGGCCAGGCAGGAGGCCAAGTTTCGCTTTCTCGACCAATTCGCCGACACGCTGCGCCGGATTCGCCGCCGCAAGCGCGAATATGTGCTGTGTGGAGACTGGAATATTGCGCACCGGCCGATCGATCTGAGGAACTGGAAACAGAATCAGAAGAACTCGGGTTTCCTGCCCGAGGAACGGGAATGGATGGACCGGCTGTTTGGTTCCGCCGGTTTTGTCGATGCATTCCGCCGGATCAGCGCCGGCCCATACCAGTACACGTGGTGGTCCAACCGGGG
>PKUM01000143.1 GCA_002868855.1 Chromatiales bacterium
CTGCCTCGCCTGGGGCGTCGCTGGAGCTGGAATCCGCAACGCTGCGGCGCGCCGGGGAGCGGCCGGATCGGGAATCCGGCAACAAGGAAAGAACATACGGGTCAAACCCGGTGTCGAGCGACTCGCGCGGTTCTCGGCGGCGGTCAATTTGCAATGGTTTGTGTTCGTCTGCCATGACATTCGCTCCATCGGGCTTTCTGTTCCAGCATCACGCTAGCATCCGGCCTTGCCGGCCCGGGCAGCAAATTGACATAACTCCGCGCCCAGCGGGAAACCGGGCCCCAAACTGAGGCCCCCGTCACGTTTCGGTAGAAATCGCGCCCGGCCATCACTCCGGCTCAAGCGGCGAAAACAGCAGGTTGCCACGGGTTCCGTCGGACGTGTAACCGAGCGCCAGTCGGCCCGCTACAAAGCCGAGTTTGTCGACGCCGGCAAGTGCCCCCAGGTAGCGTTGTTCCAACGCCATGACCGCGGGTGTGCAGGCCATCATCGTGGAGCCCGCCTGGCCAATTTTGACGGATCCGTCGCCGTCTCCCGGTGAGATCGCCGCGAAATATCGATTGCATGCGGATTTGCCGCTGATCCTGCCATCGGCAAACGCGAGGGTGATCGGCGGTTCCCCGGGTGCCAAGTCGGCCGTGCTGAACTGATCCAGTTTCCACTCGCTGCCGTCGAGCACGGCGAGCGAAAAGGTGCCGAGAATTTTGCTGCCTTGTTCGCTCAACCCGTCCGCGCCAAGCTGGTAGCGCCGTTGCGCCATCTGCGTGGGGCAACACATCGCGTCGGCCGGTCCGGCCTGCACAACGTCGAGTACGATTGCCCGGTCTACGATTTCGAGGTCGCGTACCTGGACCCGGTTGCCCACGAATGCAGTACCGGTATTGACCGCCATTCCGCCGCGCAGCGTGACCACTGCAAGATACAGATTGACGCCGGAGCCGCCCGAACTCTCGCTGAGCAGTACGGCTCTCTCGGGCTGGCCGTCGCCGTCGAGGTCGCCCTCGAGTGAAAGGCGATCGATCAGAGTCACGGTCGGTCGCGATGCGCCGCCTGCGACAAAGGGCTCGCCCTCGAAGCGCCCGTCGGTCAACCTGACCGCGTAGTCATAGATCCCGCTGTACTCGGTATTTGCCACCGCGTTGGCGTCCGGCGCCCCGACAACTGGCGCGGCCCTGGCCGCTGTGCTTGTATTGGTGTTATTGCTTACGCAACCGGGTCCCGCTGTCAGTAGCGTGGCCAGGGAAAGGAATAACAAACGCCGCATGACATGCCTCCGTGCGCGAGCGTGGGGGAAGCGAGTGTAAACGCGGTCCAGGTAACGCGCCAGTTGCCGGGCCATCGAACCAGCGCGATCGCCTGATTGCGGCGACCGAGAGTTCACGAGGGGAAAGCGATGATTGGATTCGAAATCAACGGCAGCGCGATCGAGCTGGATGTCGATCCCGATATGCCGTTGCTGTGGGCGATTCGCGACGCAGCCGGGCTGACGGGTACGAAATACGGATGTGGCGCGGCGCTGTGTGGCGCCTGCACCGTGCATGTCGATGGTCGCGCGGTGCGCTCCTGCCTGCTCCCGGTCAGTTCCGTGGCCGGAAAGTCGGTGACCACGATAGAAGGAGTGAGCGGCGGCACGGCCGCTGCGGTCAAACAGGCGTGGCTGGAGCTGGAAGTAGTCCAGTGTGGTTACTGCCAGTCCGGTCAGATCATGTCGGCGGTCGAATTGCTGGAGCGGAACCCCAGCCCGGACGATGCGCAGATCGACAGCGCAATGCGCGGAAATATCTGCCGCTGTGCGACCTACGCCAGGATACGTGACGCTATTCGTCTGGCATCGCGTTCACTGTCGGGGAGGTCGGAAGCATGAGCGCCAAGACCCGGGTAAATCTCGCTCGTCGCAGTTTTCTCAAGGCCGGCGTCGGGGCCGGCGCCGGATTGACCCTGGGGGTGATACTGCCGCCGCTGGCGGCGGCGCAGGACGCCGCCCCTGGCTTGCCCGGAAGCGGAGCGCTCGTTGCCGGAAGATTCGAACCGAACGCATTCGTGACGATTGCACCCGACAACACCGTCACCGTGATATCCAAGCATCTGGAGATGGGGCAGGGCGTATACACCGGGCTTGCGACCCTGGTCGCCGAAGAACTGGACGCCGACTGGGACCAGGTGGCGGTAAGCGCGGCGCCAGCGGACGCCAGCCGCTATAACAACCTGTTTTGGGGGCCGATGCAGGGCACCGGCGGCAGTACCGCGATTGCAAATTCATTCATGCAGATGCGCGAGGCAGGTGCGGCCGCGCGGCAGATGCTGATTGCGGCCGCGGCCGAACGCTGGTCGGTGGCGGCGGGCGAAATCACGGTGGAGTCTGGCGTAGTCAGGCACGCCTCGAGCGGGCGCAGCGCTAGTTTCGGCGAGCTGGCCGAAGCAGCCGCGCGCCAGCCCGTGCCGAGCGCGGTAACTGTCAAGGACCCTGCCGACTTCCGTCTTATCGGGAAACGGGTTCCGCGCAAGGACGGTTCCGGCAAAATCGATGGCAGCGCCGTGTTTACCCAGGATGTTCAGCTCGACGGGATGTTGACCTCGCTGGTGGCACATCCGCCCCGGTTCGGCGCTCGGGTGAACAAAGTCGATAGCGCGGCGGCCCGGGCAGTGCCGGGCGTCGTCGCCGTACACCAGATTCCCAGCGGGGTTGCGGTCGTCGCCAGAGACTTCTGGAGCGCGTCCCGGGGGCGCGATGCGCTGCAGATTGACTGGGACGAGAGCGGCGCGGTGACTGCGAGTTCGGCCACTCTTATGGCGAGCTATCGTGAGCGCGCCCAGAGTGCCGGTCTGGTGGCGCGAAGCGAAGGGGCCGTGGACACGGCGCTGGAGAAAGCTGCGAACCGTCTCGATGCCAGCTATGAGTTCCCATACCTCGCCCACGCGGCGATGGAGCCGATGAACTGTGTGATCAGGCTGGACGAGCAGGGTTGCGAAGTCTGGAACGGGGAACAGCTGCATACCGGCGACCAGATGGCGCTGGCCGGGTTTCTGGGAATTACGCCGCAGCAGGTCCGGGTCAATACGCTGTTCGCGGGCGGTTCTTTTGGCCGCCGTGCCAATCCGCAGTCGGATTACCTGCTGGAGGCCGCTGCGATCGCAAAGGCCGGCGGCGGCAAGGCCCCGGTGAAGCTGGTCTGGACGCGGGAGGACGATATGCGTGCCGGCTGGTTCCGGCCGATGTATTTCCACAGTTTGCGCGCGGGACTCGATGCGCAGGGGCGGCCGGTTGCGTGGCGGCATCGCATCGTCGGGCAGTCCATTGGTGCGGGCACGGCGTTCGAGTCGGCGATGGTCAGGGACGGGGTCGATTCGACCTCGGTCGAGGGCGCGAGCAACCTGCCGTATGCGATCCCCAACGTCAGCGTCGAATTGCATACCACCGAGGTGGGAGTTCCGGTGCAGTGGTGGCGTGCTGTCGGATCGACCCACACCGCGTTCGCTGTCGAGTGCTTTATTGACGAGCTGGCACATGCCGCGGGCCGCGATCCGGTCGAGTACCGGCTCGAGTTGCTCGGCGAGCATCCGCGCCACAGCGCCGTGCTGCAACTTGCCGCCGACCGCGCGGGCTGGGGCAAGCCGCTGGCCGAGGGCAAGGCGCGCGGTGTCGCATTGCACGAGTCTTTCAATACCCGCGTGGCGCAGGTGGCCGAGCTGTCGCGAATGCCGAACGGTGGATTTCAAATCGACCGTGTGGTGATCGCCGTGGACTGCGGAATCGCGATCAATCCCGACGTGATCCGTGCGCAGATGGAAGGCGGCATGGGGTATGGATTATCTGCGACGCTCGAGAGTGAAATAACGATCGAAAACGGTGCCGTTGTCGAGGGCAATTTCGACGGCTACCGCGTCCTGCGGATAGGGCAGATGCCGAAAGTCGAGGTCCATATCGTGAAGTCCGCCGAGCCGCCCACCGGGGTCGGGGAACCGGCTACACCGGTCATCGCGCCGGCTGTTGCCAATGCGCTGTTTGCGCTGGACGGCAAACGCGCGCGGCGATTGCCCCTCGGCGTAAATTCATAACTTCATGAAAAATAATATTATTTTCTATTTTCTGCGAGAAGGGAGCGAATATATTGTAAAATAGTGGGCTTGTTGCACGTTCTGACAGCCGAAGCGAGGCCGTGACGGCTGCCGGCAAATGTTTGACCTGAATCAACCAGACCCGCATACCCTGGTTGGTAAGATCTCGTCCCTGCAGCAGCGCGATTTCCGAGGTAAAACGACTTGAAGGCGATTTCGACTTTGACGCTTGCGATGTCCGTATTTCTGGCCGGTGCGGCGCAGGGCGCGGACGAGGCAGTCACCCTGGCCTCGCTGGCAATGCACGCTGAAGCCGCGCCCCAATGGCCGCGGTTGGAAATGTCCGAGGATCATCATCTTCAGGATGGCCTCGACGCCAAACTTGAAAATCTCGGTCTCGCCTCGAAGGCACAACGCGGTCGTCTGGCCGTGACCCTGGTTGACGTTACCGTGCCCGACCGGCCCCGCGTCGCGAGCGTCAACGCCCACCAGATGATGTATGCCGCGAGCCTTCCCAAGATCGCGATCCTGCTGGGTGCTTTTCAGAAGGCGCATGACGGCGAGATGGAAATGGACGCGGAGACGGAGACGCTGTTGACGCAGATGATTCGGCGCTCGTCGAATTCCGCTGCCACGACGATGCTCGAACGCGTCGGCTATTCGTATGTTGCCGACATCCTCCGTTCCGACCGGTACGAGCTGTATGACGAGGATATGAACGGCGGGCTGTGGGTCGGTAAACCGTATGCCAAGAAAGCGGTATGGCAGCGCGATCCGCTGTATAACCTGTCGCACGGAGCGACGCCCTTCGAAGTGGCGCGATTCTATTACTTGCTGGAAACCGGGCGCCTGGTCGATGCAAAGTCCTGCGCGCGGATGAAAGAAATGCTCGGCGATCCGGCGATCAAGCACAAATTCGTTGCTGGCCTTAACATCCACCGGCCGGGGTCGGCGATCTACCGCAAGTCTGGCACCTGGTCCACGTATCATGCTGACAGCGCAATCGTCGAACGCGACGGACGCCGTTACATTGCCGTCGCGATGGCCAACGATCCGGCAGGCGGGCGCTGGTTGTCCGAACTCATCGTCGCGCTGGACGATCTGATTTTCGATCCGGAAAATATTGCCCATGATCGCATGGCGGACGATCACGTCAGGCCGATGGTAGCGCCGCCGCGCCCGCCGGCCAGCTAGGCCTCGACCCGCTCGGCGGATTCCCGCGAACGCGCCGCGGTACGTTAATCCGGCTGAATTGCGCCCGGGCGTGCATCTTCCTCGCGTTCGTATAGCGGCATTGAACCGATGTCTTCGCCAGACGGGCTGACTGACCCGGAAACCGCCGGCGCGAGTGCCGCGGCAGCTTTTTCCGCTCCGATTCGGGCCGCGTGACGGGCCTCGATCATCCGCTGTATCCGCATTGCCAGCGTCTGGTGCTCCACTGCGGAATTCTTGTAAAGCACATTGGAACTGACCACCACCAGGTAGTGGTAGTCGAGGCTGTCCATCGGACCTTCGACAATCGCCAGTGAAGCGAGCTGGTTGCGTTTGTTGCCCTGGTATTGCTTGCACACGAAATCCGGCTCGGGCTGACAGCTGTACAGCGAGCCGGATTTGAAATACACCGCGTAGGAGTACAGCGCCGGGTGCGACGCATAGCGAATGCGACGCTGGGTCATGTACAGAAGTCGTTTCAGTTCGGTGCTCGAGTACTCGTCCACCAGGCGTCCCTGTTCGAGCAGATACAGGAAATGCACGAGTTCGCGCGGGTTGCCATAACTGGTGGTCCCCGCTACGCGGTTTTTCCCCGTACGGGTGAAAAAGCTGCCCTGCCGGATCAGGTCGGGGTCGAGACCGTTCCTGACTACAGCTTCGTTCATGGCCTCGAGGTAAATCTTCCCGAGCGCACTGGCCTTGTTGGCGGCGAAGAACTCGGCCTCGCGTTCGGCGTCGACCGGGTACTCGGCGCCGAAATGAGCGAGCAGGATGAGCTGTTTTTGCATGGTCGCTGCTGCCGCGTTGTTGCTGGCGGAGAGCATCCAGTCAAGCCAGTCATACAGGCTGCCGCGGTCGCCGACCTGAACCTGGCGGTATTCCCGCTCGCGTGTTTCGACATTCCAGAACAGCGCCTTGTGATGGTCGCTGATGACAAACTCGTCTCCTGTGATCCAGGTGTTTTTCAGCAACTCGTGGCGTGCTTGCGGATCGTCGGGATAGGCGTTCGCGAGCTCCTGGAAAAACGCAAGGCCGACCAGCATTTTGCCGACGCTGCCGACGTTCTCGCGAATACCGCCGTTGTGTTCGGCGTAGATCGGATTGTCATGGTCGGTCAGATCGAGAAGGGCGATGCCGTAGCGGTCGCCATCTTCGCCGACAATGACGGCCAGCGACTCACCGTAGGCCTGGTCCGGTTCGAATTCGAACGGCCGGTCCGAACCAAGCAGGCGCGGTTGCACGTATTCGGTCGATAACGTAGCGCCTTCCGCAAGTCTGCAACCGCTGACCTCGCCAGCCTGCGCCGCCGTGCAATAGTCGAGGCGGCGAATCTGTGTGTGCGGATAGCCATCGATCGGATAGGCATGTGCGCTGGTGCCAATCATGGCGAGCCCGATCAGCAACAGGATATTCTTCATTTTTACCCTCCCGGTGGCCGTTCGAGATTGACCCGTACGGTGCTCGACTGCACGAGGCCTTCGTCCAGCGAGCGCAGATAGCTGCTGCTCGAAGCGCCCTGGCTTTGCACGAAAGGCCGGATCTGGAACAGGTACAACTTGTCGCCGACGAAACCGAACTCCACATCGGCAACGGCGTCCGCGCGTTCCTCGGGCGGCAACGTGTCAAACCAGCCCGGTAGTTGTGATACAAATTTCAGCAGCGCCGCAATCTTGTCTTCGGTCAAGAGGCGTTCTGCGCCGGAGGTGCTGACGAGTTCTGAGCCGCCGCTGGTTTTCAATATGCGCTTGTAGGGCGCCGTCGCCGATCCGAGCAGACTTACCTTGCCGTCACTTTTTCGAATCAGCAGCGACTCGGCGGCCTGACCCTCTACGCCGCCGCCGACGCCTTCGTTGACGACGACGGTGATGTGATCGCGCGCGCCCGTTTCCGCGTCGGCGGTCACCAGGACTCCGGAGATATCCGCATTGACGCTGCGATGCAGAAGCACGGAGGCATACACATGCTCCGGGTCGTTCATGATCCCCTGGCGCCAGCCGTAGGAGCGCTCGGTAAACGGGCTCGCCCAGACGTCGCGCATGGCCTGGATAATGTTGTCGAAGCCGACCACGTTCGGCACGGTCAGATTGATGCCCGCCCCGGTAAACCCGGGCAGGTCCTCTACGTTGGTGTCCGATCGCACGAACACCCCATAACTGCCATCCGGGCCGAAGTTGTCCAGCAGCGCCTGATGAAACTGATCGAGTTTCTGCGGGTTGGCCGGCCGGGTCTCGAACCAATTGCGGATCGTTCCCAGGATTTCACGGGTACGGGTGGTTCGTTGCACCGGGTCGTCGATTGCCTGCAACTCGTCGAAGTGAATCGTCATCCATTCAAACAGGGTCGGTCCGCCGGGCTCGACCTGGCGATCCAGCAACGAGTGCGCGAACAGGCCGAATGGCACAGCCAGTCCCGGCGCCACGTGGCCGGGGAAGTGCTTGGTCAGTTTGCCTACCTGGGCGGCTTTCGGTCCGACCCGCACACCCTGATCCGCCGATCCCAGCTGCGCCGTGGGAATCAGTTCCTGGGTTGTCAGATCGAGACGCGATACATCGATGCTGATGCGTTCGCTGACCTGCGGTGCGGTGTCGCTGCGGGCGTCCTCATGGCTGTCGTCCAGCATGATTCGCACCACCCCGCGCGGGCTGGAAGCGACCATGATCCGCTGTCCGAGGTAGCGTCGCAGATCGGGCAAATGCTGGTCGGCGACGACGACGTTGGGAACGCCGAGATTGCGCGCGAGCAGCTGCACATGGGAAAGCGCATTGCCTTCGTGTTCGGTCAGGATTCCGGCGACCACCGGGAGTTCCGACACCGTTTCCGGGACCAGCGCGATGCTGTCGGCGGTTCCCTCGGGTACGTTCCGGAGTTCGTCCAGCGTGCGCAGTACGCCGCGCCCGATGCCCGGATTTAGCGAGCGCAGTCCGGAAGGGACATCGCGTCCGAACATCTGTTGCCGGATACCGGCGAGCTGCATGGCATCCCCTTCGAGTGGTTCGAGCAGACGCGAATAAAACAGCAGCGGGCTGCCGCGCATGCGATCAGGGAGGTACTCGGCACTGAGCGGCTCGATCTGGGCGAAACGATGGATTGTCGGCTCGAAATACAGCGCCAGTCTGCGCGTGGCCCAGCCGGGTGCGCGTCCAAGGTACCTGAGTTCGGCGAGATACCCGTCGAGCTCCATGGTCCCGGCATCGAATGCCTTCATGCTGTTACTGAGATTTTGCCATTCCCAGGCGGTAAGCAGGCCGACGCCATAGGCCGCCTGGGCGAAACCGTGCATCAAATCGACAGACCCGGCACGGCTGTAACGGGTCTCGCCGATTCCCAGCTTTTGTCCGAGGTTGAATACGTGGGCCTCGAGCGAAAGAATCAGATCGATGCAATCCAGCGGATTGCCGCTGCGGGAGATTCCCTCGCGCAGCGTTGCCATTAACCTGCCGAGCCTCTCCAGCCGCTGCGTTGCGGTCGCGGCATCGCTCAACGCGGTAGTCTGCTGGCGCAGCGTGTTCGCCAGTTGCGAATCGCGCGATTTCGCGGCAAACGCTTCGATGGCGGGGGCCGGGTCCGGGAGTCTGGCTGCCGTGTCTATCGCGGCGGCCAGCGCCTCGTAATCATCGGCCAGTTCGGGCTTGCCGGAACGCGCAGCGTATTCACGCACCCGCGCGGCATCGCTCGGTTCGGGGCGGCCATGGATCTTGTTGCGGAGCTCCGAAAACCCGGCGTCCTCGGTATTCAATACGGTCGCCATGCCGCGAATGTCGGCTGCGCCGATCGCGCTCTGCCCGTGCGGGATCAGGCGCGCGGCCTCGACCAGCAACGGGTAACGGGTTTCGACCCAGCCGGGCTGGCGCGCCAGTTCGCTGAGGAATGCATAGGCGCTCGCTTCCTCGTCCTCGATCTGAAACGCGCCGCGGTAGTAACGTGCCTTGTGCAGGATCCAGCCGTCGTCGTAGTCAATCAGGAATTGCTCGAGTATCAGAGCGCGAAAATGGTCCTGTTGCGGCGGCGATTCACCGAAATCCGCAGCGTCGAGCTGGACCATGACGTTGGCAACAGGAAACCCTGCCGCGCGCAAACGCAAGGTCTGATCGCTCCATTCGCCGTGCTGGTTGCCACCGCCGTGCTCGACGCAGGCATAGGCCTTGGGTGGCAGGACGCTACCGTCCTTGCAGAACCAGCGAATCTGACTAAAGGGCCCGCGTGGGTTAGCGCGCATCTCCTGTATTGACTGGCGCAGTTGTTGCGCTTCGGCAGCCGGAAGGTTGTCGACGGCGGAACTGGCGAAAAGTAATCCCGGCACCGTCACCGCGAGTGCTGCGGTAAATCCCTTGATGAGCGATCGCATGAGCTTGGTTTCCGTATTGACCTCATTTTTTGCCGGCCCTCGCGAAGATCCGGCTCTGTTGTCGCGGATGTTATCAGGCTATGAGCGTGCTGGCCGACTTGGCTAAACCCCGGTGGGCGCGCCGAACCCCGCCGGGCAGGTGTATCATGAGTCAAAAAACGGTCCGAGCGATCGTATTCCAGCAGGAGGCGTACATCATGAACAGACCTGCGGGCCGGCTTTCGCCCGTCGACAGATTTCTGTCGCTGTTTACGAAAATGGGACCGGGAGAGGGTCCGAGCGTGTTGTGGTTTGCGCTCTATGTCTTCCTGTTGCTTTGTTGCTATTACATCCTCAAGACAACCCGTGAAGTATTTATTCTTACCGACTACGACGCGGAGATTGCCAGTTACGCGATAGCAGCGCAGGCATTACTGCTGTTCTTTGTCGTGCCGCTATACGGCCTGCTGTTCCGCGCCAGCGAAAAGAAATACCTGATTCGATGGGTAACGCTCTTTTTCGCCGTCAACATCGGGATTTTCTACCTGATGGGCAATGCCGGGATGGAAATCGGCTTCGTCTATTACGTGTTTGTCGGCATTTTCGGGGTCATGCTGATCGCCCAGTTCTGGGCGTTTGCCGCCGACTGTTACAACGTAAAGAGTGGCCAGCGCCTGTTCCCGGTCATCATGATCGGCGGGTCGGCCGGGGCGATTCTCGGTGCCAAGGTGCCCAAGGTGCTCTCCGCGATGGGCGTCGAGCAGATCGAGATGCTGCTGGTCGCCGGCGGCATATTGCTGCTGACTCTGGTGCTCGGCGAGGTTGCCCGGCGCACGATTCCCGATTCGGCGCGAAGTTCCTACAAGGAGCCCGAGACCGAGCCCGAGCAGGACAAGATCGGCCAGGCACTTGGCGGTTTTGCCCTGGTGATGCGCAATCGCTATCTGCTGATGATTGTCGCGCTGGTTGTCCTGCTCAACTGGGTAAACAGTACCGGCGAGGTGATACTGAAAGACTTTGTGCAGAACTGGGCGGTTGCCCAGGTCGAGTCCGGCGCCGCCGAGGACGTGGGGGTTCTGATCGGCGGGTTTTTCAGCGACTTCTTCTTCACGGTAAATCTCATCGGTTTCCTGATCCAGGCGTTTCTGGTGTCGCGCATCTACCGCCGCATAGGGGTATCGGGGGCGCTGTTGATTCTGCCGACGATTGCCGCGATCGGTTACGGTCTGATCGCGTTTGCGATCGCGTTCGTGCCGATTTTCAGTATTATCCGGATCGTCAAGATCATGGAAAACAGCGTCGACTATTCGGTCATGAACACCACCCGGCAGGCGCTGTTCCTGCCGTTGAGTCAGGCTGAGAAATACGAAGGCAAGACTGCGATCGACACGTTTTTCTGGCGCCTCGGCGATATGATCCAGGCAGGCGCATTCTTCGTCGGTCTCAACTACTTCAAGATGACCATCGTGCAGTTTGCGATGCTGAACGCGGTACTCGCGCTGGTGTGGCTGTTCATCGCCTACAAGCTCGGCAAGCAATACCGGCACCAGGTCAAGACCAATGTTCACAATGTCGCGCCAAAACTGATGAAGCCTTTACCGGATCTGCTTGCCGCCGCGGGGGGCAACATCAGCCACAGATTCGACCACGATGCGTTTGTCGACACCGATCCCGGCGACATCATGACGTTCTCGGCGCGGCTCGCCGGAGGTCAGGCGCTGCCCGGATGGATCAGCTTCGACTCCAGCCGTCGCCTTTTCCGCGGGACTTTGCCGACCGGGATTGGCGACGATATCGAGATAGAAGTGACCGCGACGGACGTTGAGGGCCTGTCGGCAAGCGGCACTTTTCGCATCGTTGTCGGTGATCCGGGTGCGGAGCCGGCCTGAAGTGGGAATTGGCTGCGGATTCGCGCGCGTCGGCGCGCTCTAGCGGGCGCCGTATGGGCGCGGACCAGTTGCGGGTCGGTTTGCTGGTCAACCCGGTCGCCGGGATGGGGGGAAGCGTCGGTCTGAAAGGCACAGACGGCGTTATGGCCGAGCGGGCGAGAGCACTCGGCGCGCAACCGGTGACTCCCGATCGCAGCCGTGATTTTCTCGCACATATTCCGCCAACGTTGCCGGTCCGGTGGCTGGCTGGTCCCGCCGAGATGGGCGAGCGCTGGCTGCGCGACGCCGGGCTTCAGTGCCAGGTAGTGGGCGAGACGGCGGCGAACACCGACGCCGGGGATACCCGCCGTATCGCAACGGAGATGTTGCGCCAGGGTATCGATCTGCTCGTTTTCGTCGGCGGTGACGGTACCGCTCGAGATGTCTGCGACGCGGTCGGAACCGGGCCGGCGGTCATTGGCGTTCCCGCCGGGGTAAAAGTCTATAGTGCGGTCTTTGCGGTCAGCGCGCGCGCCGCGGCGCGGCTGCTCGAGGCATTTTTCCATGGCGCAGAGACCGGCGAGGAAGAGGTGCTCGATATCGACGAGGAGGCGTTTCGCGAGGGCCGCCTCGATGCCCGGCTGTACGGGGCGATGCGCGTTCCCGAGGTTGCCGGAGACCTGCAGGGAGGCAAGGAGGCGTCCGACAGCGGCGTCTCGGGACAGGCAGCCAAGCGGGAAGTAGGCGAGTACGTTGCCGGTCTGCTGCAACAGGACGTGTTGTACCTGCTCGGTCCCGGAACGACGGTCAGGGCGGTGGCCGATGCGGTCAGTGTCGAGAAGTCCCTGCTCGGTGTCGATGCGCTGCGCAATGGCGAACTCGTCGGCCGCGATCTCAGCGAGCGCCAGTTGCTGGATTTGCTGGAGCGGTATCAGGTCGCGCGGATCGTCGTGACGCCGCTCGGCGGCAACGGATTCGTGTTCGGGCGCGGCAATCGTCAGTTTACGCCGGCCGTTATACGAAAGGTGGGTATCGATAACGTCATCATTGTCGCGATTGCTAGCAAGCTGCGCGGGATTGGCAGCCTGCATGTCGACACCGGCGACGAATCGCTGGACGAAGAGCTGGCCGGCTACGTCGAGGTCGTCATTGGCTGGCAACGGGCGAGGATGATGCGGATATCGGTCTGAGCGCATCGTCACCGGACCGGAATCGCCGCGACTCGCCGTTTTCGCTTATAGTATTGGCTGCCTTGGGGGAGGTCGCGACAGACCTGAGAGTCCGGTATCCGCATTGCGCGCGCCGGAGACCCTTCGAACCTGATCCGGTTAGTGCCGGCGGAGGGATAGGCGTTTGGCCCAGAGCCAGGATTGCCCACCACGTCGTCGACCGGGTCTCTATTGGATTTCCAGAAGAGGACCCGATGCAAGTTTCCAGACACATTCCCGTTGTTGCCGCGGCAATTGCCGTTGCGCTGGCGCATCCGCCAGCAGTCCTCGCAGCCGACGCAGAGATGGCCGAAGCGCCGCAGGTTTTGTCCCCAATGCGGGTCCGCGCGGACTTTCGCCAGGCCGATATTCTCGATTCGAGCGCCAGTGTCACCGTGCTGGACCAGACCGCGATTCAGGATGCCGGGCAGCAGCATTTCGAGTCGCTGACCCGGCTCGTGCCGAATCTGAATACCGCTGGCGGCACTTCAAGGGCGCGCTATTTCCAGATTCGCGGCATTGGCGAACTCGAGCAGTACCAGGGCGCGCCAAATCCGTCGGTCGGATTCCTGATTGACGATATCGATTTCAGCGGCGTGGGTGGAGTGGCAACCCTTTTCGACACGGAGCAGATCGACGTGTTGCGCGGGCCGCAGGGGACGCGTTACGGGGCAAACGCGCTGGCGGGGATGATTTACGTCAAGTCGGTTGACCCCACCCCTGAATTCGATCTCACCGCCGAAGCGCTCGCCGGCAGCGATTCCGCGCGTTCGGCCGGCGTTGCATTCGGTGGGCCGGTGACCGACTCGCTTGGATACCGTTTGGTGGCCCATCGCTATCAGTCGGACGGGCAACGCAATAATCGCTTCTATGGCGATGCGGATACCAACCAGCGCGACGAGACGACGCTGCGCAACAAGTGGCGTTTTGTCGGCAACGGGTTGCGCGCCGACCTGACGGCCATGTATGTCGATATCGACAATGGCTACGATGCCTGGGC
The DNA here is from genome assembly GCA_002868855.1 of Chromatiales bacterium. Classification (GTDB taxonomy): domain Bacteria; phylum Pseudomonadota; class Gammaproteobacteria; order Steroidobacterales; family BM003; genus BM003. Next base: position 13,669 of record PKUM01000143.1, read on the forward strand.
GATCGACTCCAGCCGCGATACGTTGTCCGACGATCCCGGCGAGGACAGCCAGCAGTCGCTGGCCGGATCGCTTCGCCTGGTCGCCGATATCGGCGAGGTCATCGAACTGGTCAGCATTTCGAGCGCTGCCGACAACGACATCCGTTTCAGCTTCGACGGCGACTGGGGCAATGATCAGAGCTGGGGTGAATTCGGCCCCTACGATTTTTTCTCCGATACCGAGCGTGACCGGACGACGATTACCCAGGAGTTGCGTTTGCAGTCGCGGCCGGGCCACGGTCTTTTCGCCGGCCGCAGCGAATGGCTGGTGGGGGTTTACACCGGTTATCTCGATGAGAACAACGCCATCCTCGATGAATTCAATGGCGCGGTGTTTCGCGAGCTGGACAGTGACTATGACGCAACCAATGCTGCGGTTTTCGTTCAGCTCGATACCCGGCTTGCCGCGCGTACCAGTCTTTCGGCGGGCATTCGCGGGGAACGCCGGTGGGCTGACTACAAGGATAGCGACGGCGCCGATTTCGACCCGACCGACACGATGCCCGGCGGCCATGTGACGTTGAGTTTCACGCCGCGCGAAAACGTCAATCTGTATGGCTCGGTATCGCGGGGATACAAGGCCGGCGGGTTCAATATCGGTGCCGTGGTTCCCGAGGAGCGGCGCGAATACGATCCCGAGTATTTATGGAACTATGAAGTCGGATTCAAGGGCCTGTGGCCCGAGAGAGGGGTCTTCGCGAGTCTCGCGCTGTTCTACCAGGATCGCGACGATGCGCAGGTCAGCACGTCATTCCAGCTCGACCCAAACGACCCGCTCAGCTTTGTATTCCTGACCGACAACGCGGCGGAAGGCCACAACTTCGGGTTGGAAGGCGAGGCGCGCTGGCGCATACATCGCAACTGGACCGTGCAGGGATCGCTCGGACTGCTGCAAACCGAATTCGACGATTACCAGACCCCGAACCGCAGCCTGGACGGTCGCGACCAGGCCCATGCGCCGCACTACATGTACGACCTGGGTATCACATACCGCGATCAGCGCGGTTTCTTCGGCCGGGTCGATGTATCCGGAAAAGATGCGTTCTATTACTCCGACAGTCACGATCAGAAGTCGGATTCGTATACCGTGGTGAACGCCAAAGTCGGTTTCGAGGCGTTGCGCTGGTCGGCGTTCGTATGGGGGCGCAATGTATTCGATGAGGAGTACAGCCTGCACGGGTTCTTTTTTGCCAATGAGCCTCCGGACTGGCAGGAAAAGCTCTACGAACAACAGGCCGATCCCGCCCAGTTCGGCCTGACATTTACCTACAGATACTGAGGAGCCCAGATGCGTGGAACCATCGAGATCAGCATGTATCCGCTCGACGAGTCCTATGTCGGGCCGATCCGGAAATTCATCGAGCGCCTGCATAAGCATGATGGCGTGGAGGTAGAGACCAGTGCCACGAGCACCCGGGTGTCGGGCGATTACGACCAGGTCATGACGGTCGTCAACGCAGAGATGCGAAGGGTGCATGCGGCGGCCGAGGCGACCGTGGTTTTTGTATTGAAGGTGCTGTGCGCGCCATCTCCTGACTGAGAATGGCCGGGTTCTGGAGCGCCGTTGCTGCGTCGTTCGCGGCGATGGATACGGCTGAACTGGCAGCCGTGATACTTGCCATCGTTTACCTGTTGCTGGTCGTGCGCGAGAACATCTGGTGCTGGGGCGCGGCGTTTGTCAGCACCAGCATTTACCTCGTTTTGTTTTTCGACGTGCGCCTGTACATGGAATCGGCGTTGCAGGTTTTCTACCTTGCCATGGCGGTGTACGGCTGGTGGCAATGGCGCAGCGGTGGCAGCGGCGGTGGCGAACTGAAGATCAGCACGTGGCCGGTCACGGTCCACGCCGGAATTATCGCCGCAATTGCTGTACTGAGCATGACAAGCGGTTGGTTGCTCGACACCAGAACCGCGGCGGCGTTCCCGTATCTCGATTCGTTCACGACCTGGTCGGCAGTTGTGACAACCTACATGGTGACACGCAAGATTCTCGAGAACTGGATCTACTGGTTCGTCATCGACGGCGTCTCGATTTATCTTTATTCGAGCCGCGGCATGTATCTGACCGCATTGTTGTTCGTGCTGTATGTGGTGCTTGTCGTATTCGGTTACCGGCGCTGGCGCCGTCACTATCGCGCCGCCCGGGTTGCGGTAGCCGCGTGATTGGCGCCGGACCGGACCTGCTTCTCGCGGCGCGTAAAGCGCTGCACCGGGTTCCGCAGCTCGCTGCGTCCCGCGACGTTCATATCGACTTGCTGCACGGTGGCAATCATTCGAGCTTCCTGGTCGAGACCGCGGACACCAAATTCGTTTTGCGCCTTGCCGGGCCCGCGGCGGCGCTGGCCCCGGCGCCGGATATCGATCATGAGTATGCGGTGCTGTCTTTGCTGTCGGCCGAGGACCTGGCGCCGCGGCCGGTCTATGCCGACCCGGGGCGCGGGATTCTGCTCGTTTGTTACCTGGATGGGCGGGTTTTGTCGCCCGCGGACCTGCAGCTGCCGGACTACCTCGAGCCGCTTGCGACGGTACTGGCGCGGGTCCATCGCCATGCCTGGGACAGGAAACTGGCCGACCCGGTGGCGGCAACCAAAAGGTATCTGGGGATGCTGGATCGATCGTCGCGATTCCGGGTGCCCGTGGCTGCGATGCGGCGGCGGCTGAGCGCCGTTTCCGGTTGTTTCGAGTCGGCCGGATTCCCGGTGCTTTGCCATAACGACCTGTTGTCGGGCAACATCCATAAAGGAACGAAGCTGCGGTTGCTCGACTGGGAGTACGCCGGCGGTGGCGATCCGTGGTTCGATATCGCAACCCTGATCTGCTATCACGATATGGGAGCGGAAGCGCGCCACTGCCTGGTCGATGCCTATCGCCGTCGTGGTGGCAGCGCCATGCGGGCGGAGCGTCTGGATGGGTTATGCGTACTGGTTGACTGTCAGACGCTGGCCTGGTCGCTTGCCCGATTGGCGGGAGGTGTCGCCGTGGAGGCGGACGCCCGATTGGCCCGATCCGCTGCGGCACGCCTCGGGATCGCTGAAACGTTTTGGGACTGACTTGATAGGCAGCGCTGTAACGCCGGGATGACCGGCACATTGCGATGCCAGGGATAAGCATATGAACATGTCGAAGAGGCCTTTGCCCTGCGTACTGCTGGCGGCGGTTTTGTTTGTGCTCGCCGGTTGTGGCCGCAACGATCCTCCGCCGGCCTCCATGACGGCCGGTGACGAGGCGAGTCAGCCGGCCGACGCTGCGCAAAAGCCGGCAAGTGCCGCCACATCCGCACCAGCCGTGCTCGATGTCACCGGTGCGCGGATTATCGCCGCGGACAGTGAGCCGGGTAACTGGTTCAGCCACGGCCGCGGCTATGACGAGCAAAGATTTAGTCCTCTCGATCTGATCAATGCCGACAACGTCGGCGGCATGAGTCTTGCCTGGTATTACGACCTCGAAACGGACCGTGGACTCGAAGCAACGCCGCTGGTAGTGGACGGCACGATTTATACCACCGGCACGTGGAGTATCGTCTACGCATTCAATGCGATCAGCGGCAAGCTGTTGTGGAAATTCGATCCGGAAGTGCCGAAGGAGTGGGCGGTCCACCTGTGCTGCGACGCGGTAAACCGCGGCGTGGCGCTGTGGGAGGACAAGGTCTACGTCGGCACGCTGGACGGCCGATTGATCGCGCTGGATGGCGGAACCGGCGAGCCAGTCTGGTCGGTGCAGACAACGGATCGCTCGCGACCCTATTCGATCACCGGAGCGCCGCGCGTCGTCAAGGGCAGGGTGATTATTGGCAATGGCGGCAGCGAGTTGGGCGTGCGCGGATATGTCTCCGCCTACGATGCCGCCAGCGGTGAACTGGACTGGCGTTTCTATACCGTGCCTGGCGATCCCTCGGAGCCATTTGAATCGCCCGCGCTGGAGATGGCGGCCGCAACCTGGAAGGGCGGCGAGTGGTGGAAAATCGGCGGCGGCGGCACGGTCTGGGATTCGATGGCCTACGACCCGGATCTCGATCTGCTGTACATCGGCGTCGGCAACGGCTCGCCATGGAACCGGCATATTCGCAGTCCCGGCGGCGGCGACAATCTGTTCCTTTCGTCAATCGTTGCCCTGCGCCCGGACAGTGGCGAGTACGTCTGGCATTACCAGACCACCCCCGGCGAGTCCTGGGACTACACGGCGACCCAGCACATGATTCTCGCCGACGTCGAGATCGATGGCCAGCGCCGCGAAGTATTGATGCAGGCACCCAAGAACGGGTTTTTCTATGTCCTCGACCGGGCCACCGGCGAGTTGATCTCGGCCGAGAAATTTGTCGAGATCACCTGGGCCACGCATGTCGATCCGGAGACCGGGCGCCCGGTCGAAACAGAGGGTGCGCGCTACAGCGAGAAACCGGTTTTCACGCTGCCGTCGCCGCTGGGCGCGCACAACTGGCATCCGATGTCGTACAGCCCGCTGACCGGGCTGGTCTATATCCCGGTCCAGGAGATGCCGTGGGTTTACGGCCAGGCGGAAGATTTCGAGTATCAACCGGGGTTCTGGAATACCGGTACGGAAATGGTGCTCGCCGCGTTGCCGGAAGATGCCGACAATCGCAAGGCGGTGCTGGCGATGACCCGTGGTCATATCGCGGCATGGGATCCGGTGGCCCAGACAGAGGTATGGCGGGTACAGCATCCCGGAATCTGGAACGGCGGCCTGCTCAGCACCGCAGGGAACCTCGTGATGCAGGGTAACGCTCACGGCGAGTTTGCCGTTTATCGCGCTGACAACGGCGAGAAACTGTGGTCGATGCCGGTGCAGACCGGCGTCGTTGCCGCGCCGGTCACTTATCTTGCCGATGGCGAGCAGTACGTCACCGTTATGGTGGGGTGGGGCGGAGTAGCGGCACTGGCCGGTGGCGAAATCACCGCGCGCTCGGGCGTGCGCAACGTCAGCCGCGTTCTTACGTTTCGCCTCGGCGGCGAGGCCGAGCTGCCGCCGTTGCCGCCGATCGAACGGCTGTTGCCCGAGTTGCCCGAATTGACCGCCGATGCAGCCATGCTCCAGAGCGGCAGGAAACTCTATACCGATCGCTGCAGCGTTTGTCATGGCGATGGCGTGGTCAGCGGCGGAGTGCTGCCGGATTTGCGCTACCTCGACAAGGAAGGCCACGACGCGTGGCAGGCGATCGTGCTGGGCGGGCTGCATCGGGAACGCGGCATGGTGTCGTTCGCCCAGGTCCTGTCGGTGCAGGATTCGGAGGCGGTACATGCCTATGTGCTTTCGCGGGCGCATGCGCTTAAGAATGGGCAGCCGTAAGTCGGTCCCGGAGGCTGTGTTTGCCGTGATGATTGGTGGATAATTGCCGCAGCCAGAAGCTGCCGCGGCAAAAGTAACGGCAATAACAACATCGGGCGTGGCCGGCGCACGGTGCACACTCAGGGGGTAAACGGACATGCTTATCGGTGTCCCGAAAGAAATAAAAAAAGACGAGCATCGTGTGGGGCTGGCGCCAGCGAGCGTCCATGAGCTTGTGGTGCATGGGCACGAGGTGATCGTAGAGACGAACGCCGGTACAAGTATTGGTTTTAGCGATGACGTGTTTCGCGGCGTAGGCGCCGAAATTGGCGCAAGCGCCGAAGAAGTTTTCGCTCGCGCCGACATGATCGTGAAGGTCAAGGAACCGCAGCCGTCGGAATATCCGTTGCTGCGAGAGGGCCAGGTGCTTTTCACCTATCTGCATCTCGCGCCGGATCCGCAACAGACCGCGGCGCTGGTCGAGTCGGGCTGTGTTGCCGTTGCCTATGAGACCGTTACCGGCCGCGGGGGCGCTTTACCGCTGCTGGCCCCGATGAGCGAGGTTGCCGGCCGGATGTCGATCCAGGCCGGTGCGCAGGCACTCGAGAAGATTCATGGCGGCGCCGGCGTGCTGCTGGGCGGGGTTCCCGGTGTGGCGCCCGCAAAAGTCGTCGTAATCGGCGGCGGAGTTGTCGGGACCAATGCGATCCGTATGGCGATGGGTATGGAGGCTCAAGTCACGGTTCTCGATCGCTCATTGGAGCGGCTGACCGCGTTGGATTTCCAGTACGGCGGGCGTCTCAATACGATCTACTCGACCCGGCATGCGCTGGAGGAATATGTGCTCGATGCCGATCTCGTGGTGGGCGCGGTACTGGTGCCGGGTGCCGCGGCGCCGAAGCTTGTGACCCGCGAGATGATCGGCCGGATGCGGCCGGGCTCGGTTCTGGTCGATGTCGCCATCGATCAGGGTGGCTGCTTCGAAACAAGCAAGGCTACCACCCATTCCGATCCGACCTATATCGTTGACGACATCGTTCACTATTGCGTGGCGAACATGCCCGGCGCGGTGGCAAAAACGTCAACGGTAGCGCTCAACAATGCCACGTTGCCGTTTGCGCTGGCGCTTGCCGACAAGGGCTACAAACAGGCGCTTCGCGACGACCCCGACCTGATGGCCGGACTCAATGTGCATTGCGGACAGGTCACCTACGAGGCCGTCGCACAGGACCTGGGCTACGATTTCGTCACCCCGGAGGATGCACTGGCAACCTGACCGGCACCGCAGTACAGGCCGGCGATTCAGGCCTGGCGCGGTCCGAGGAACATGCGATAGGCGCGGTTGCCACTTTCGTCCCAGTAGGCGTAACCGAGTTCGGCGAGATGTTCGAGGAACTCGGCCTCGCCCTGCGGGGCGACCTGCACCCCCGCGAGGACCCGGCCGAAGTCCGATCCGTGATTGCGGTAGTGAAACAGGCTGATGTTCCAGCGGCTGCCAATCGCAGTGAGGAAATCCATCAGGGCGCCGGGCCGCTCCGGAAACAGGAACCGGAACAGCCGCTCGTTTTCTATCGGCGGCGCGTAGCCGCCGACCATGTGGCGGATATGCACCTTGGCCATTTCGTCATCGGACAGGTCGACCGCCGGATAATCGTGATCTTGCAGCAGGCGGACGAGTTCGTCGCGCTCTTTGCGTCCGTCCTGCAGCCGCAAGCCGACGAATATATGGGCCTGTTCCGCATCGGCATAACGATAGTTGAATTCGGTGACGACGCGGCGCCCGAGTAGCTCGCAAAAGTGCATAAAGCTGCCGGGCAGTTCGGGGATTTCCACCCCGAGCAACGCCTCGGTCTGTTCGCCGATATTGGCTCTTTCGGCGACGTGTACCAGGCGATCTAAATTCATGTTGGCGCCGCTGTTGATCGCTATCAGCGTGGATTGCCCGACCGGGTTGTCCTCGAGCCAGCGCTTCATACCGGCAACCGCCATGGCTCCCGCGGGTTCGGCAATCGAGCGAGTGTCGGTGAATACATCCTTGATCGCGGCGCAGATCTCGTCGGTGCTAACCAGTACGATCTCATCGAGATGGTGCTGGCACAGCCTGAAGGTCTCGTCCCCGACCCGGCGTACCGACACGCCGTCCGCAAAGATTCCGACCTGATCCAGGGTCACCGGCTCTCCGGCCGCCAGCGCGGCGTGCATCGACGGTGACTCTTCTGCCTCGACACCGATCAGGCGAGTGGAAGGCGACAGGTATTTGACGTAGGCCGAGACACCCGCGGCAAGCCCGCCGCCACCGATGGGTAAAAAGATTGCGTGAACCGGACCAGGAGACTGGCGCAGAATTTCCATGCCGATGGTGCCCTGCCCGGCGATGACGTCGGGATCGTCGAACGGGTGGATGAATGCGAGTCCGCTGCTGGCGCCGAGTTCGGTTGCATGGGAGAAAGCGTCGTCGTAGCCCTCTCCATGGATCACGACCTCGGCGCCGAGCGCACGAACCGCGTCGACTTTGATGGCCGGTGTGGTGCGTGGCATTACGATAACGGCCCTTATGCCGAGCCGATTGCCGGCCAGGGCGACCCCCTGGGCGTGGTTGCCGGCCGACGCGCAAACGACGCCGGCCGCCCGTTCGGCGGGATCCATACGCGAGATTCTGTTGTAAGCGCCGCGCAGTTTGAACGAGAAGATTGGCTGCAAGTCCTCCCGTTTGAGGAAGACGTCGTTACCGAGCCGGCGTGACAGTTCGGCCGCCCGTTCTAGCGGCGACTCGCGCGCTACGTCGTAGACGCGGGCGGTCAGGATTCTTTCGATGTAATGGTCTTGCATTGATCGCGATTCACTCACATTGCACTGCAGCACGGCGCTGGCTCAGCTTAACCGCTTTGTCCGGCGCGTGCGAGATCGGATGCCACATGGCGGTCGGGACCCTGTAGTACCATCGGCAACATCGCGGCACGGGTTGGCGACACGGGAGAAACGACGGTGACAGGGAAAATATTGATTGTTGCGATAATGGCGTGTTTCGCCGCAGGTTGCGGTCCGGCAGCTGAAGACCGGACAGATGCCGCGGTCGAAGTCGAGGCCGCGCAGAATTCAGACTCAGCGCAATCGCTGGAGGCGCTTGACCGTGCCGCCGCCGTGCAGCAGACGCTTGACGAAGCGGAGCAGAAACGGCGCAAGGCCATCGAGGAACAAGGCGACTAGGCGGCGCTGCCCCGGGGTGCTCAGGCGGGTGACGGAGGTGCGCTGTCTTCCGCAACCGAATCCGCATGCGCCGCGACCGCCTGGGCCTCGATGAATACGCGTTTGTTGCGGGGATCCAGCGCCTTGATCTCGCGGTCCAGGCGCGAAACGGAGCGCTCGAGCGCTTGTGACTTCCTTGCCGTAGCCGAAAGGGTGGTTTTCACCGGCCGGCCTTTCGGCTCTTTTGAGTCCGAGCAACAGCAAGCCCTGGTTTCCGGTGTCGACCAGGCTGTGAACCCCTTCGGAGGTCAGCGCCGCGCTGCCGGTTATTGCCGCGGCACCAAACTTGGTAATGGCAATCTGTGAGTTTCCGGCCAGTTCCGCAAAGATGACTTTTTTCGAGGAACCGGCCATGCTGGATATTCCTTTGTTTTCGCCTTCATTATAGGCTCCGCTGTGGCGCGGCGAACGTCCCGGAGAAAGATTTATGAGCGATGCGCAGATCGGAGCAGGCGACGGCGTGACTGTCGTGCCCGGACTCGGTGTGGAAGCCTATCGCAGCGAAGCGGTCCTCGAGGCTGAGCGCGAACGTATTTTTCGCCGAACATGGCAACTCGTCTGCCATGTCAGCGAACTCCCTGCGCCCGGCAGCCATTACGTATTCGAGTTGCTCGGAGACTCCATCCTGATCGTGCGCGACGAGGCCGACGAGATTCGTGCATTTCACAATGTCTGCCGCCATCGCGGCTCGCGCCTGGTGGATACGACTCCGGAACAGCCGTTTGGCGCTTTTCGCGCGAAGCGGATTATCTGTCCCTACCATGCCTGGTGCTATGGCCTCGACGGCCGGTTGCGGAATTTGCCTGATTCCTCGGGATATGGCGATACGGACCTCGCCGGGCTCGGCCTGAAACCGGTTCATGCCGGCGTCTGGCAGGGATTCGTTTTTGTCGCATTGGATGCCCCGGAGCTCGGTCTCGGGGACTGGCTTGCACCGCTTGATCAGGAGATTGGACCCTATCGCATTGCCGAGATGCAGGCGCTCGGGCGAATCACGCTGCGGCCGCGCGCGATGAACTGGAAAGTGATCGTCGAAAACTATCTCGATTCGCTGCACGTGCCGGTAGCGCATCCCGGGCTTGCGGCGCTGACTGGCGATCGCTATCGGGTCGACATGGTTGGCGACGGAATTTATCGGATGCAGGCCGAGGTTGCGGCTGGTGTGAGCGCGGCGCCGTCTGAACGGCTTTATTGCGCAACTTTGCCGGAGCAGCACCACCTGCCCGAGCATTACCGCAGGAGCTGGCGCTACTACCTTTTGTGGCCGAATACCGCGCTCGACATTTATCCGGATCAGATCGATTTCATGCAGATGTTGCCGCTGAGCGGAGGGCAGACGCTGATCCGCGAAGTCTCCTACGGTCTCGCCGACGATACGCGCGAAATGCGGGTCACCCGGTACCTCAACTGGCGGATCAACCGCCAGGTCAATGCCGAGGACACGACATTGATTGAACGGGTCTGGGCCGGACTCGCGAGCGGCGATTACCAGCCTGGGCCGATTTCGGCGCGAGAGGTCTGTCTGCAAGCCTTCACCCAGCAGTGGCGGCACCAGATGCGCGATGCCGAGACGGCTCGCCGGTTGTAACCGCGGATACCAGTCGCGCGGCCATCCGTTGCGCGGAGACAACATACTGCTTGCCGCGTCGCATCAGCCACTGCAGGCCAGGCGGGGTTGGGTACTTTTCCGCACATTAACAAAAAAGATGTTGCAAAACAGTATGTTGTGCGTGATTTTTTAATCGTCTTTGCTACTGGCGATGGAACGTGTCCGGCTCGGGCTAGGCGTCCCGAGCCATCTGTTGTAAATGTGTCCGTTTCCCGGGCCCAGGCCCTTACCACTTGTCTCGAAGGGGAATGTCGAAATGAATCGGCAGATTAATTCTGGCGCACTGCGCCGGGCGTTTTTTGTTGCGGTCGGAAGCATCGTGGCGACAACGGGCGTCGTGCAGGCGCAGCAGAGCAGCGACTCGGTCGCGATCGAAGAGATTGTTGTCACCGCGCAGAAACGCGAGGAATCTCTGCAGGACGTGCCGATCAGCGTCTCGGCCTATAGCGCCGAGTTTCTCGAGCGCGCGCGGATACAGGACGTCAAGGATCTGATCGAGCTGACGCCGGGCGTCTCCGGGCGCACCAAGGACAGCTACATCGATTACGTGTCGGTGCGCGGCATCATTACCAACGACTTCGGCATCGGCGGTGACCCGTCGGTGGGAATCTACAAGGACGGGGTCTACCAGGGCCGCAACGGCATGGTGATGACCAGTTTCTACGATCTCGACCGGGTCGAGGTACTGAAGGGGCCGCAGGGTCTGTTGTTCGGACGCAATGCCGCGTCCGGCGCAATGTCGATTTTGACGGCCAGGCCGAATACCGATGACCTCGAAGGTTACGTCCGGGCCGGCGCCGGAGAGCGCAGTCACTACGAACTGGAAGGCGCGGTCAACATTCCGCTGAACGACAGCTGGGCGCTGCGTTTTGCCGGCTTCCACGCCGAAGAGGACGGGTATACCAAAAACGTCGAGGGTGGCGACGACCTGATCGATTACGATCGCACGGCCGGGCGCGCGATGCTGGGCTACGAGGGCGATCGCCTCAGCGGATTCTTCATGGCGGAATACGAGGATCGCGATCAGTCGGCGACGATTTACCGGGCGCCCCTGCTCGACGACTTTGGTGTCGACGATGAAGACGTCGCTTCCGATCTGCTCGATAACGACAAGGACGAGTCGCAGATTCTCAGCCTGACTCTCGAACTCAATTACGAATTCGATTTCGCGCGGCTGACGTCGATCTCGGCCTACCGCGATTACGATTTCGATTATCTCGAGGATTTCGACGGCACCCCGCTCGAGATCAATACCTACAGCCAGGATCAGGACGGCGATTACTGGAGCCAGGAGTTCAAACTGGTCTCGAACGGCGCTGGGCCACTGCAGTGGTTTGCCGGTGCCAGCTATTACAACGAGGATGTCCAGGCCGATTTTTACCAGCAGTCGGACGAAGACGTTCAGTGCATTTTCTTCCTCGGCGACACCTGCGACGTGTCTTACGAGCCTGAGTACGAAGAACCGTGGCCGGGCTACACCCCGGAAGGCCTGTTCGAGGCGAACAGCGCGGAAGGCAACTACAACGGCTGGGCGGTTTATGGCGAGCTGAGCTATGACTTCACCGATCGTCTCAGCGCGAGTGCCGGCTTGCGCTACACCTACGACGAAAAAGAGTTCTCGAATGAAATCTTTTTGCCGGAAAGCGCGCTCGGGCCTTTTTACGTGTTTGGCCTGTGGACCGACGGCGCCGTCCAGGACACCCGGGACTGGGACGAATGGACGCCGCGTTTCGCGCTCACCTATGACATCCTCGACGACGTCCGGGTTTATGGAACAGTGGTGAAAGGGTACAAGTCCGGCGGCTTCGGCACGTTCAACGTGTTGTTGCCGGAGGGCACCGATTTCGTTCCATACGAGTCTTTCGACCCGGCCCCGGATGGGACCAGGCCCGATCCGTTCGATCCCGAAACCGTCTGGAGTTACGAAGTCGGCATGAAGAGCCGCTGGCTCGAGAATCGCCTGCAGGCCAATGTCAGCGCGTTCTACTACGACTACGACGATCTGCAGATTACGTTCTTCAATGGTGACTCCAACAATACCGAAGTAGAAAACGTCGGCTCTGCCGAGGGCCTGGGTTTCGAGGCCGACCTGCGTTACCTGCCCAACCGCTATCTCGATTTCTATGCCGGCATCTCGTATCTCGATACCGAGATCGACGATATCCCTGGCGAAGTCTGCGAGGATTGTGACGGTAACAGCCTGGTGTGGGCGCCGGAATGGTCATTTGCCGGCATCGGCACGTTCCGTTATCCGGTCGGCCGGTTCGGAGATGCGTTCTTCACAGCCGAATACACCTGGCAGGATGATTACTACACCGATTTCGACAACACCAGCGCGATTCAAGTGGACAGCTACGGTCTCACCGCGTTCCGGGTCGGGCTCGAAGAGTCGACCGGGAAGTGGGTCGCGACATTGTATCTGGAGAACGCGTTTGACGAGTTCTACTGGGACGGCGCGGCTGCCGAGGAAGAGATCATCCCGGAACACTTCTTTGGCCCGGGGCGGCCGCGTACTTTCGGGGGCGAGATTATCTTCCGTTTCTGACGGCCGCCGAAACGGGTCCGGGGGGCGGCGACCGGTTGCGGCCTTCGCGCCGGTCCGCATCCGCGATGGTCTTGCGTGGCCCGGGCAACGAGTGTTTTTGGGAGGTTGGACGACCATCGTGAACGCCGCAGTAGTGGTGTTGATATGAGCAAGCGACCGCTGATCGGCGTTACTGCCTGCCGGCAAATCATCGAATCCCATTACTTTCACGTGGTGGGGGAAAAGTACATCGACGCCATCGTCGATGGCGCCGAGGGTGTTCCGCTGCAATTGCCGGCGCTCGCCGAGCGAACCGCAGTAGCGGAACTGCTCGGCGCCCTGGACGGGCTGCTGGTTACCGGAAGCCCTTCCAATATCGAGCCCGGC
>PKUM01000138.1 GCA_002868855.1 Chromatiales bacterium
CAGGTTTTGTTCTGTGCAACACTCGCCTGCGACATCCCCAGACCGATCAGCGCCGTAAGAGCGATGAGGCATCTGCTTTTCATTAATTTTCTCTCCTGTCCTATTGTTTTCATAAACTCCCGCCAGCCCCTTTGCGCTAGTTCTCAGCGACCGCGTTCGGAGCGGATTGAGCGAGATCCGTGGTTTGCTCCGCCTCGGGGTTTTTCTCGAGAACGGCGCGTACTATAAATCGTTTCGGGGCATTCCCGACAAAATAAAACGGGTAGCAGGTAACCAGCGTCACGGTCGGCTCCGGCGTCGGGTCCAGCACGCTGTCATCCATCTTGTCGAGAACAAACGTCTCGCTCACGCGGTAGGTCATTTTTCCGCGCGGGCTGTCAACAATGACCGCGTCGCCCTTCTCGATATCCTTCAGGACCCTGAAGTAGCCATCGCGGTGGCTCGACAACGCGGTGTTACCACCCTTGTTGAGCCGCGCGGTACCGTCGACCAGCCCGACCCCGCGATTGAGAACGAGCTCGGTGGTGCCTGCATAGATCGGCACTTCGAGGTTGAGATCCGGGATCTCGAGGACTCCGCGTGGCGGCGCCATGTCGGAACGAAGGCTGGCTTCGTAATCTTTGACCCGCTTGGCATTCCACAACGATTGGTCGGGCGCGGGGACGTCTTCGTATTTGGCAACGTCGACCTCGCCGGCCGCCGTCGTCGCATGGGCGCTCTGAAACGCGATGAGACCGCGTTGCCGGCCGACTTCACCATCGACACGGATCGCTCCATACACCACCAGCAAAGCAATGCCGGCACCCCAAAATGCTCGCTCGATCCATCGCATCATTTGTTCTCGTCCCGACCAACCCGTGGCCCGCAACGCGGCCGCGTTTCCGGCCTCACTAAACCATGCCCGGATATGACTGCCCGGCCGTCCCCTAATCGACAGGCAACAAGTCTAACATGATGAGTGCTGGGGTCGGCAAACCCGGTAGCGAAAAAAAACAGGGACTTACCGCGCCGCCGCACAGCGGCGTAATTACTTGTTGATACCGGGAGCCGGCATCAGACGGCGCAATAGCGCAGGGTAGGCAACCGGAAATAGACGAACGATAAGATTTATCATGCGTGCGTCCGCTCCGATCAGGATTCGCTTTCTGTCATTCTGGATACCGCGTACGATCGTGGCGCCCGCCTCTTCCGCGCTGGTCCGCGCCAATTTGTCGAAAGTGCCTGCCAGCTCCTTCTTTGACGGCATGGCGCCCGAAGCACCAGGAACACGGGCGTTACGAACGATCTCCGTCCGAATACCGCCGGGACATACGCACGACACCCTGATAGGCGTGTTCTCGAGCTCCTGGTCCAGAGCCTCCGTGTACCCCCTTACCGCAAACTTGGACGCATTGTAGGCGGCCTGGGTCGGCATCCCGATCAGTCCGAAAACGCTGGAAATATTGACGATATGTCCTTCACCGGCTGCTCTCATGTGCGGCAGGAATGCCGTGCATCCGTAAATAACACCCCAGAAATTGATGCCCATTAACCACTCGAAATCCTCATACGGGATATTTTCTGCCCGCTCGGCAACCGCGACACCGGCGTTGTTGATCAGGAGATGCGCGGCACCGTGACGTTCGATTACTTCAGCCGCCAGCCGCTCGACTGCATCCCGGCTGGAAACGTCCACCACATGGGTCGTCACTGTTACCGGCAGTCCAAGCAATCCCTGCAGGGTCTCCGCCAGTCCCGCCTCGTTTACGTCCGCAAGGGCCACATGGCATCCCTGGCGCGCCAATTCTCCGGCCACGGCCCTGCCAATTCCCGACCCGGCGCCGGTGACTACTGCTACCTTGCCGCTGAGATTTCTCACTTTCCGCCATTCTCCCTGCTACTGCGTAACACCTTTTGCGTTTGGCCAGGCGCCCGGTGCCGGCGGCGACGCCAGCCTCACCCCCACGGCCGCACTTTGGCAAAGCTCCGAAGATCGTTAGCCCTTCCGATTCGCGGATACTATCATTCCCTCGGCCAGCGCTTGCGCAGCCGGGCGGGCCGATGCCCGGGCCACCGCCAGGAACGGCCAGCACCGACTGTGGATACAAAACATGGCGGTAGCGAGCGCGGCCTTCTCATCCACACAACACGAAGTTCTTCCAATGGATCCAGACGAAACCGGCAACCACAAGAATCTCCTGATCGTCTTCCACACGCAGGGCGTCAAAAACGAAAGAATGGCGCAAGCCGTCTTCGAGGGGGCAACGGATGACTCGATCGGCGGAGTCTTTGTGCGCATGCGCCGGGCACTCGACGCCGATGCCGAGGATCTGCTCTGGGCCGACGGCGTAATCTTCGGAACCCCGGAAAATTTCGGCTACATGTCCGGCGCGCTCAAGGACTTTTTCGACCGCACTTTTTACCGGTGCGAGGGCAAAACGGAAGGCCTGCCTATTGCGATCTTCATCGGTTGCGGCAACGACGGTACAGGCGCCCTGAACGCCATTCGCCGCATTACCCCCGGCTATCGCTTTCGCGAGGTCGCAGAACCCGTGATCGTGCGCGGCGAGCTCGACGAGGTCGGGCTCGATGCCTGCCGGGAACTGGGAATGACACTGGCGGCGGGTCTGGAAATGGGGTTGTTCTGAGCCGGCAGGACGACCGCGGGCCGCTATTTTGACGTTTGCTCGGGCTGCGACTCGTCGGCCGGGTCGCGGCGCTTGCGAATGCTGGCAAGCAGGACGGTAAGCAATCCCATCAGGATCTCGTCGGCAAACGGCACCGCATCGGGTACGAACAGATTGACCACAAACATGATCGCAGTCAGCGCGAACAGGTAGGGAAAACGCAGCCGCCCGGCAAAACGCAGCACCAGCCCGACCAGCCCTCCCCGGGCTACTATACTCATGCTGTCGCCTCTATCCGTATACCGAGATCAAAGCTTAACCAAGATACGCGGCGGCAGCCAGCGCCGGGCAAGATCTCAACCGGTTAACCGAAAGTCGAATGGAATCGCGTCCGCCGCAGGCAGACAATGCTATCAACCAATAAGGAGGATTTCGCCGTGACCGAAGTTGTCATAGCCGGTGCCGTGCGCACCGCAATCGGTGCATTCAATGGGGCGCTCAGCACACTTAGCGCGGCCGAGCTTGGCTCGGCGGCTATCGTCGAGGCATTGCGCCGCGCCGGCGTCCAGCCCGATGAGGTCTCCGAGGTCATCATGGGCCAGGTGCTTACGGCCGGGTGCGGCCAGAATCCGGCACGCCAGGCAGCTATCAGCGCCGGAATTCCGGCCGGCCGCACGGCCGTGACAATCAACCAGCTCTGCGGCTCGGGGGTGCGCTCGGTGGCGATGGGCTACCAGGCAATACTCAGCGGCGACAGCGCCATTGTCGTGGCCGGCGGCCAGGAGAGCATGAGCCAGGCACCGCATGCTGCCCATCTTCGCGGTGGCCGCAAAATGGGATCGCAGGAATTCGTGGATACGATGCTCGCGGATGGACTTCTTGACGCGTTCAAGGGTTACCACATGGGCACTACGGCGGAAAACGTCGCCGCCAAGTGGGAAATTTCGCGCGAGGCACAAGACGCGTTTGCTGCTGCCTCTCAGGCCAAGGCTGCCGCAGCCCAGGCAGCAGGTCGCTTCGAGGACGAGATCGTCCCGGTTACCGTGAAAACGCGAAAAAGCGAAACGGTCGTTGCAACCGACGAACATCCGAAACCCGATACCACGGTGGACTCGCTCGCAAAACTCCGACCGGCGTTCAGCAAGGAAGGCAGTGTGACCGCGGGCAATGCATCGGGCATCAACGATGGCGCCGCGGCAGTCGTTTTGATGAGCGCGGAAGAGGCCGCCAATCGCGGCATAAAACCCGTGGCACGCATCGTTTCATGGGCAACGGTAGGCGTCGATCCCGCGATCATGGGTAGTGGCCCGATTCCGGCCAGCAGCGCAGCCCTTGCAAAAGCCGGATGGGATATTGGCGACCTCGAACTGGTCGAGGCGAACGAGGCATTTGCCGCCCAGGCCTGCGCGGTCAACAAGGAACTCGGCTGGAACACAGACATCGTCAATGTCAACGGCGGTGCGATTGCGCTTGGCCACCCGATCGGCGCCTCCGGTACTCGCGTACTGGTGACGCTGCTCCACGAAATGCAAAAGCGCGACGTCAATAAAGGGCTTGCGACACTTTGCATCGGCGGCGGCATGGGTATTGCTATTTGCGTCGAGCGATAAATACATACACCAAAACAAGAAATCGGTAATCGAATCACCAAGGAGGCCGTCATGGGGCGAGTTGCGGTAGTCACCGGAGGAAGCAGGGGCATCGGCGCAAGGGTCGCGGTGGAATTGAAGGAAGCCGGCCATAAGGTGGCAGCCACCTACGCGGGCAATGAAGAGCGGGCCCGCGAGTTCACCGAGGAAACCGGAATTCCGGCGTACAAATTCGACGTTGGCAGTTTCGCGGAATGCGAGAAGGGATTTGCCCAGATAGCAGAGGACCTCGGCGGGCCCGTCGAGATCCTGATAAACAATGCCGGGATCACCCGCGACGGTGTTCTGCACAGGATGACACCGGAGCAGTGGCAGGACGTAATTCAGACCAACCTGAGCGGATGTTTTAACGCGTGCCGTGCAGTGATCGAGGGCATGCGCGAGAGCGGCTTCGGCCGCATAGTCAACGTCGGGTCAGTAAACGGACAGGCCGGCCAGTACGGGCAGGTCAACTATGCCGCGGCCAAGTCCGGCATTCACGGGTTTACCAAGGCACTGGCCCAGGAAGGCGCCCGCCATCATATTACGGTCAACGCTATCGCTCCCGGTTATGTCGATACCGATATGGTGCGAGCCGTGCCTGAAAAAGTACTGGAGAAGATCATCAGCCGTATTCCGGCCGGGCGACTTGGACGTGCCCACGACATTGCGCGCGGCGTGATGTTCCTGGTAGCCGAAGACGCCGACTTCATCACCGGGTCGACTCTTTCGATCAACGGCGGACAACACATGTATTGATCCGGCCGGGCGACACCCCCGCAGCAAAGTGCGGCGGGGGCGTTTTCCGGCGCCTCCTCTTGCGGCCCGGACTCGGCCGTTTACACTCTTGGCCGTATCCCGGCCGGGCAGGTAAAGAGGAACGACTGTGAGATCTACCATTATTGTCATTTTCGTGGCGGGACTGGCATTCGCCAGCGTCGCACATGCCGAATCCGCCGCACCCGCGACCGGGCCGGTCATTAAGGATTTCGGGCCGCACTACCCGGTCGCGGCGCCCGGTTTTGTTACCGCCACCGAAAGCGACTACCACGTCGTCTTCGACATTGCGCGATCCGACCAGGACGCCGATCTCGTCAACCCCCGCATCGAAACAGCCGCGCGGTTTCTCAACATGCATGCGGCAAACGGAATCGACCCGGCGCAGATGCACCTTGCGCTCGTCATCCATGGTGCCGCTGCCGGTGACGTGTTGTCGGACAGCGCCTACAAGCAAAGAAATGGTATTGCCAACCCCAATTCGCCACTGATTGCCCAACTTGCCGACGCCGGTGTCGAATTTATCGTCTGCGGGCAAACCGCTGCCTATCGTGGTTTCTCAGCCGGGGAATTTGCGCCGAATGTCAAACAGGCGCTGTCGGCCATGACCGCGTTGGTAACATTACAAAACAAGGGCTATGCGCTGATTCAGTTCTGACACGCGTAACTACCCGCGCTTTCAGGTTTGTCCGTTATGGATTTCCGGCGCGGCGACACCAAGGGCGGCCAGTACGGCACCGGGCGCTTCCGCCGGCACCCAGTGTCCCGCGTCTTCCAGAACGCGCACATCTTCGGTATGAAAAAGACGCGTCGTCCAGCCGGGAATGTAGGGGTCGTGAGCTCCATGCAGCACAGTCAGGGGAGTCGAAGCTGCCAGGGCCTGCAGCAAGGGCTGCCATGGCAGCAATACGGGCGGATTCAAAGATCGGTAAAGTTTGAGGGTGACAAAACGCGTGCGGTAGTTTTCCTGCATCGCATTCCAGAGTTGCGCAAGCCAGGCATCATCAAGTGCAACGGACCCGCGGCGCATTTCGGAAAGGAACAACGGGCGGTTCATCAGCAGCATCGACAATTCGCCGAGCACCGGTGTGCGCCACACCCGCGCCCATGGATGCCAGCGATAGAGATGGCTGAAAATCGTATCCATCACCACGACGCGACCCGCGCGTTCGGGATATTTGCAGGCCCATGCGAGCCCGAATATCCCACCCCAGTCATGCCCCACCAGCGTCAGCGGTTCGTCGATGCCCAGCGCGTCGACGAGATCGTTGACCCACGCTGCGTAACCATCGAGCGAAAAGACGAAATTCTGCGGCAATTGCGAACGGCGAAATCCCGGCAGGTCCGGCGCAATACACCGATATTTGCGGCTCGCCTCCCCTAGCACCGGGCTCCAGAGCTCCGCCGAGTCAGGCACTCCGTGCAGAAACAAAGCGGGACGGCCTTCGCCGTATTGCTCCACATGGGTAGCGGCACCCTGAACGACGAAGTCTTTGCTCACATCAGGCCGCGGCGAGGAAGCGACCGAAACCGGTTTCGCTGCCCACCCCGCTCTCGATTTTGCCGTCCCGCCATGCCAGGCGGCCGTTTATCAGCACCGCATCAACCGCGGCATCGTTTCGATTGACCAGACGTTCTATTTCGCCCAATCCCGCCATCGGCGCCTCGTGGTAGCCCTCCAGACGCTCGTCGAGCGCGGCGGGATTTATCACCACAATGTCGGCCCGGTCACCAAGCCGCAGGTGCCCGGCTTCGATGCCGTACCAGTCCGCCAGTTCCCCGGTTAGCCGCCACACTGCCTTCTCCACGGGCATGATCGGTTCACCGCGGAGTTCTGCATCGCGCACCAGCCTCAGCATTCTGAGCGGCGAGTTGTAAAACGCCATGTTGCGAATGTGTGCTCCGGAGTCGGCGAACCCGATGAGCGCACCACGATCCGCGATGATCTTGCCGAGAATCCGCTCATCGTCGTTGGCTATAACCGTATACCAGCGGAGCGCGGTGCCATACGCCACCACGAGATCGAGAAATGCATCGACCGGGTGAATATTGCGCTCGGTGCCAACCTCCGCGAACGATTTGCCAATGACCGAGGCATCCGGGCAGGCAAGTATTCGTGAATCGCGGAAATCGCGATGCCAGACACGCGGCCCGAAGCGTTTGTCGTAGTCGCGGCGGAACCAGCGCCGGTATTCCTCGTCGCCAAGCAAATGGTTGCGTTCCAACGCATCCTTGAGATGAAGCGCCGCCTGACCCGCGCCGAATTCCTCGAATATGACGAGATCCATGCCGTCGGCGTAAAGGTCGAAACGATTGGGCAATGCCTGCCAGCGGAAGTCCGCATTGAAAATCGTATTTATCGCCGTGGCCAGCTTGCCGATTGTGCGCGCCAAAAGACGATTGGACTTGACGTCCATCAGCGAGATCAGGGCGGTCTTCAAAGGCGCGCGCAAAAGCCCCATGCTCTGGCCGAAAAACAGAAACATGTTGTACTTGGTTACGATATCCGGCGCGCCCTGGTGGACCCGGCCTCGGCGCCGGAGGACGCGGTTGAGGCGTCTGAATTCGGACCAGCGCGCATACGTGGAGGGCAGCGAAGCCGAACGGACACGATCACCATCGAGCTTGTCCCACCTGGTCGTCATCGTCGACATTCCGAGCATTCCCGCGTCGAGTGCGTCCTCGACGTAGCGCTCCATTTGCGCTAGCTCGATTTCGTCGGGCCGTATCTCGCGATCGACAGCGCGCCGCAATCCGAGCGTGCGCACGCGGATATCGGAATGACCGATAAAGCTGGTTACGTTGGGACCGAGTGGATGCCGGCTGAGGAAGTCGACCCACTCGCCGGGCGACGACCAATGTTTGCGTTCGCGCAACAACGGGAGAACTTGCTCGCGCGGCACCGATTCGACCCGAGTGAAGAGATCGGCGCAATCCTCGGGCTGCGACAACACCATGCTGATGGAGCAACTGCCGACCGTAACGGTCGTGACCCCGTGACGGACCGACTCCGTCAGGCCAGGCGCTGCGATCAGTTCCGCATCGTAATGCGTGTGGGTGTCGATGAAGCCGGGCATTACCCAGCGCTCGCGGGCATCGATTGCAACCGGCGCCGCAGCGTCGGCGAATGGCTCACTGGATATGGCAACCAGCTTGCCGTCCCGGACGCCCAGGTGAACATCCTGTCCGGCCGCCCCGGTGCCGTCAAAAAAACGACCGTTGTTGATTACCGCATCGAATTGCATTGTCGACCGACCGCAGCAGAACCAGGCACCATTCTAACGCGCTACGAGCGAACCGGAACGGGTCGCGATGCCGGAAGAAGCCGGAGCGGATCAAACGACCGCGCGCTGAGCCGCGATCGACCCGAGACGCCAGATGTTCGCACATCCCTGTGCGCGGGCCCCGTCCGGTGGGGAAAACTGAAACCTGACGTGTTCGAGCACGCTCCAGTGTTCTCGCCAAAGCCCCCGCCTGGATTCAAAAATCCAGAGCAGCGCACTTCCGTGTGCGCGGGCCCCATCCGGTGGGGTTCTCTGCCGCGTGCAGACTGGCCCACTCTCTCAGCGGTTCACCAAATAAGCGGAACCGGATTCCACACACCAGTTGATGGCGCATCCATGTGTCCGGGACCCATCCGGTGGGGATAATCCGGCGCGGTACGCATTGGCGAACTCCAGCAGCATTTCGCCAGGGAAACCAGACCGGATTCAACCCACCAGTCCATCGCACATCCCTGGATGCGGACTCCGTCCGGTGGGCATGAACCGGCCCGGTACGCATTGGCGCACTCGTCCAGCGATCCGCCAAAGGAAGGGATCCGGATTCAAATACGGACCCACGGCAAGCAGAGTCCAGGGAAGGCCCCGTGCGCGATGCGCAAGTCGCTTACAGGCCGACCAGCATCCCGGCTGCGCAAAGACTGATTGCGGCGCCAGCCAATGCATGCACATAGCGATCCATTCCGCCGAGGGGCAGGCGCTTGGCACCGAGGCAACCGAGCGCGACCAGCGCCGTCATCGTCGCCAGCGTGGCAGCGGCAAACACCGCGGCGACGAGACCGACCGCTGCATAGTTATGCTGCGAGGCCGGGTACATCAACAACGGAATTAACGCCTCGCACGGACCCAGCACAAAGACGATAAACAGCGCCCATGGCGCAAACCGGCCCGCGCCGCGCCGGTGAGGATGGAGATGGGCCGCACGGTGATCGTGGCGGTGATTATGGACAGTGCCATCGGCATGCACGTGGGCATGTGCATGAACTTCGTTACGCGCCGCCTGCTTCAGCCCCCACGCCAGGTACACCAGGCCCAGTGTCAGCATCAGCCATCCGGCGATATCTCCGCGTATCGTTTCGATCCGGACCAGACCCGCCAGGCTGCTGCCAAGAACGATCCCAAGTGCCCCGAGCATGATCGAACCCGCAACATGGCCTATACCGCAGAAGCCGGTCACCGCCAGAGTTTTGCGCAGGGTCCAGCCCTTGCTGCGCGCCAGTGCGACGAACGGCAAATAGTGATCCGGCCCCAGCAACGTATGCAGGACGCCTACCGTTGCCGCGGTAACCGCAAGTGCCACAACTTCAGTCGAGAACCACTCCATGCCGGAACTCTCCCAGTGCAGGCAGCGCCGCAGCTCAACCCTGCGGCAACAGCGCCAGAAATCCTTTCGGGTCGCGGCTCAAAGCAACACTGACGATGTATGCCAGCGTCACCAACGCCCCTGCAAATGCGATTCGTCGCACCTTTTTGGTGCCGCCAAAACGCAAAGCGACCAGGCCCAACCCGATGTAACAAACGAGGCCGACCAGTTTGGCTGCAAGCCAGGGCTGAGCGATTGGCGACAGCCCCTGCAGCCAGACCATTGTCACGGCACTCGCGAGAAAGACCGTATCGACAAAATGCGGCGCGACCCGCAAAACCCGCCACTTTCTCCAGTCGGCGCCCGCAGTCTCGGCGGCGCCGCGGGCAACGAACAACGACGCGCTTATCACTACACAAACGACATGTACCGAATAAGCGAGCCTGTATCCACTCATCAAAACCACGCCCGGTCGGACCGCAATCAGATCACCTTGGAGAACCGCGCCTTGTTCGCCTCTTCTCTCAGGTAGCGGTCGAATACCATCGCAACCGGCCGTAGCAACAATCTTCCCGCGGGCGTCACCTCGAAGCCGGCATCGTCAAATTTGATCAGCCCGTCATCGGCCAACGGCGCAAGCGCCTCGAGCTCGGCGCCGAAGTAGTCACCGAAGTCGAGTCCGAAGCTCTGGGCAACGGCCGCGAAATCCAGCCGCCCGTGGCACATGATCGTCTCAATCACGCTGGCACGCAGTTCGTCGTCATCGGACAGCTCCAGCCCACGCTCGACCGGCAGATGCCCCTGCTCCAGCAACTGGCAGTAACGATTGACGCTTTTTACGTTCTGGCTATAGCAGTGGTGCACATGAGAAATCGCACTCACGCCGAGCGAAATCAAATCGCAGCGCGCATGGGTCGAATAACCCTGAAAGTTTCTCTGTAATTCGCCCTTGTTTTGCGCGACCACGAGCTCATCGCTCGGCAATGCGAAATGGTCCATGCCGATGTATTCGTATCCGGCCGCAGTCAGCTTGGCGATCGTGCCGTGCAAAATTTCGAGTTTGGCCGAAGCATCCGGCAGATCCGCGGCATCGATGAGTCGCTGGGCCTTGAACATCTGCGGCAGATGCGCGTAGTTGTAGATCGCGAGCCGGTCCGGTTTCAGGGTCAGGACCCGGTCGATCGTCGCATCGAAACTCGCTACGGACTGGTGTGGCAGGCCATAAATCAGATCCAGCGACACCGACTGGAAGCCGCTGGCGCGCGCGGCATCGATCAGGTCCCGGGTCTTTGCAAAGCTCTGGACGCGGTTCACCGCCTCCTGAACCCGTTGCTCCAAGTCCTGCACGCCAAGGCTCAGCCTGTTGAAACCCAGTGCGTACAGCGGCGCCATTCCTTCCGGTTCGATCGTGCGCGGGTCCACCTCTATGGAGAATTCCTGGTTGCCGTCGGACTGCAATCGGAAACGCTCGCCAATCCGGCGGATCAATTCGCCGAGTTCGTCAGTATCGAAATAGGTCGGGGATCCGCCGCCGAGATGGAGTTGCTCGACGACACGGGTATCGTCGAACAACGCAGCCTGGAGATCGAGCTCGCTATACAGGTGCGTCATGTATCGCTCGACCCGGGCGCGGTTGCGCGTGACTTCCTTGTTACAGGCGCAGTAATAACAAAGCGACTCGCAAAACGGCAGGTGAACGTAGATGGACAATGGCCGGCGCTCGGAACCCTCGTTGCTGGCCGCGCACTGGCGGCGGTATTCGGTCTCACCGAACCCATCGTGAAACTGAACGGCGGTCGGATAGGAGGTGTAACGCGGACCCCTCCCGCCATAACGCTCGATCAAATCGGTATCAAAACGTATTTCATTCATAGTCACGCGCCATAAAGTAGCAGCCCGTACGGGCCGGGGACATAGGGGCTTTCCGCAGCGAAAATATCATTTATCCACGAATGTGTAGCGAAAATTCAGCAACGCCGTCGATACCGCCACGAAGATGATCCCCTGGAACGATCGCCCCGACGCCTTCGGGCGTACCGGTGAAAATCAGGTCGCCGGGTTTGAGTTCAAATAACCCGGAGAGCCTCGAGATGACTTCGGCGGTATTCCAGATCATCGCGGAGATGTCCCCGTCCTGGCGGATCCCGCCATTAACCTCGAGCCAGATACGCCCGCTCTCGAGATAGCCGGTTCGTTCGATCGGGCACAGATGACTGATCGGCGCAGCCTGCTCGAAACTTTTGCCGGTATCCCAGGGGCCGCCCACGGCACGAGCCTCCTGTTGCAGATCGCGCCGGGTAAGATCGATACCGACCGCATAGCCAAAAATCATGTCGCGCGCGTTACACACATCGACATTGCTGCCACCGGCCCCGAGCGCGGCGACCAGCTCGACCTCGTGGTGCAAATTCGCCGTCGCGGGCGGATAGGCCACATCTCCCGCCGCCGCAACCACGGTATCGGCAGGCTTCAGAAAAAACGCGGGAGGTACACGCTCGGGGTCCTCGCCCATTTCCCGCGCATGCGCCGCATAGTTTTTCGCCACGCAATAGACGCGATGGACCGGAAAACGCTGATCGCCGCCGGCCACCGGAACGGAAACCGGCTGCGGCGGATCGAATGCGAATTGCATAGCTGACTCTCAAATGGACCGTTGCTGCCGCGCAGTCTAATGCATCCGGGAGCATAGCCAAATGGCGCCGGGACGCCCGGGCGACTGTTAGAATAATCGGCATCGTGGCGGACCCGGTTTGCACCTGTCGCTTTCGTCACCGCCACCGGCCCGACCGGGGCATGATCATCGGAGAGACGGATGCTCGAATGGCTGGATCAGTACCGCGAGCCGCTGGCGACGTACGGCATGCTCGCGGGAGTCCTGTCGATCGGCAGCCTGATTGTGGCCGCGGTGCTGCTTCCCCTCATTGCGGTGCAGTTGCCCAGCGACTACTTCGTGCGCGAGCATCGCGACCCGGAGCGCAAACACCGCCCCCACCCGCTGATTATCGGGCTGGTCGTAGTCGTGAAAAACACCGTCGGAATTGCATTCATTCTGGCCGGACTGTTGATGTTGTTTATTCCCGGCCAGGGGCTCATTACCATGCTGATCGGCCTGATCCTGACAAATTTTCCGGGCAAGTACAGACTCGAGCAGCAGCTGATCCGGCGCCCTGCAATTGCGCGTACCCTGAACCGACTGCGGGAGCGTGCTCAGCGCGAGCCGTTCCAGATCCCCGACAAACGCTAGGGGCCGTTTTGGCAACCCGGGGCCGATCAAAGTAAGCTTCCCACCAGCGTCAAATAATGTCTGCCAAACCTGCGGCTCGAAGGAGAAACACAATGCCAGTGATCTGGACCCGTCATCCCCGAATTCTGCTCATGATGCTCGGCGCCGCATTGTTGCTGAGTGCGTGCGAATCGACGCCGCGCACCCGCAGCGACTACGACCCGACCGCCGATTTCTCAGCCTACCGGACCTTCGGGTTTGCCTCCAAACAGCCCGGCAACCAGGATGGCCAGTACACGTCGCTGATCACGCGTCATCTCGAAACGACCTCGCGCGCGGAAATGGAAAAACGCGGTTACGTATACAGCGACAACAATCCTGACCTGTTGCTCGATTTTCAGCTGCTGACCCAGGACAAAGTGCGGGTCGACACCTATGGTGGCAGCCCTTATTGGCGCAGCCGCTACGGCGCGTGGGGCGGTTACGACGTAGACGTGCGGCAATACACCGAGGGCACGTTACTGGTCGATGTCATAGACGCGGCACGCAAACAGGTGGTCTGGCAAGGTGTGGCCCAGGGCACCGTCACCGAAGCCAAATTGAAGAAAATCGACGAGCGCGCGCCGATCGTCATGGCGGCGATATTCGCGGACTACCCCTTCCGCGCCGGAGACGGCCAACACCATCTCGACACGGTCAACTAATGCGCGGCCAGTGGCGGACGCCGCCGGGTCACGCCATGAACCGCGCCGGGTCATTGCGGCAGGGGACGGTCCGCGTAGCCGGTCAGCTCGACGTAACCTAAACCCGCGACCCGCTCGGCCTGGCGGGTACCGCTCACCTCTACGGCGCCTTCCCAGTAGCGCGGAAACGTCGCGAGTTCCTGATCCGCGAGCCGCGGGACCACGGTAACGTCCAATCCGAGCGACTCGACCCGCAGCGCCCAGCGCGCCGGGTATACGCCTCCCCGCGGGCTATCCCAGTCATCGAGCACCTCGAGCTCAACTTCGCCCGCGGTGATATGCGTGGCCACCCCGTCTCGATCGACATAGGTTCCCGCGCTATGCGGGTCCGTGTCACCGTCGGCGCGGCGCAACTGGTAGTACATCAATTCGCTGCCGTCGCTGAACTGCAGCGCGAACCAATCCCAGCCGACCTGGTCGTCGGCAAGCGCACTGGTACTCCACTCTCGGTCCATCCAGGCGTTACCGGACACCTCGAAATTCGCGCCGCCGACCCGCAACTCGCCACGGGTATCCAGTCGTGTGAGGCTGTAGTAGTGGGAGGCGTTACCGGCCGCGGCGGACTTCTGACTGAGACCGCGATCGCCATTCAGCACCGGCGGCTTTTGCGGCCGCAACTGCAACTGCATGGAAATCTCGGCATCGGCCGCGCTGATTTCGAACGTATCGGTCGCGGGATCATGGCGCAGGGTCCAGTCCTCGAGCCATAACGAAAACGGTTCCCTGCGATACCCGGCCAGGCCCAACGCCACCCGCGAATACCGCTGCGCATAGCGGAATCGCTCGCCGTCAATATCGCTGATCGCAAAATGAGCCAACAACAACTGATCGCTGCGCCACGCCGAGGAGGCATCCGAGAGCATGCCGCCGCTATTGAGGCCGATCCGGAAAAAAGTCAGTTCGAAACCGAACGGACGCCCGGCGTCAGTCGCGAGATTTCCGGTGAAATACCACCACTCGTTGCGGTAATCCGGATGCGCCGCATGGTCCGACGGAAACGAGAAAGGATGGGGCCGGGTCGCACGGGAGAAGCCCGCGACGTCGCCCCCGCCCAGCAACTCCGCAAGACCGTCCGCCTCGCTTTCGGACTGCGCGGCCGCCGCGGCGCCGGCGCCCAACCCGAACGCCACAGCCAACACCAGGCTTGCGCAGTGCCAAAATCCCCGCATTCGCCTATTCCTCGCGCATTGCGCTGGCCGGCGCGGTTCGCGCCATCCGCCACGACGGGTAAATTCCCGCCAGCGTCGCTGCTGCGACAGCCAGCGCCAGCGCGCCCAGCAACGCCGACGGGCTGACGCTCATGTCGATTTGCCAGCCAAAAGCACGGCGGTTTATCACATGCAACAGAATCCACGCCATCACTACACCGAGAGGCAATGCCGCAAGGCCGGACAGCAGTCCCAGGCCGAGCGTTTGCACATTGACGAGACCACCGACCTGCCACGGCGTGAAACCCAGCGCCCGCAGCGTACCGAGTTCGCGAATCCGTTCCATCTGCAGCGCGGAGAACGCCCCCACCATGCCGACGAAAGCCACCGCAACCGTCAATAAATAGAGCACATTCGTTATCGTGAACGTGCGATCGAAAATATCCAGAGACATTTTCAGAATGTCGCGATTCGATGTCACAAGTAACGATTGCCGGCCGGCCGATAACGCATCGACCGCCGCCTCAAACGCTTGCGCTTCGGCCGGGTCCTCGAGATACACCGCAATGGCGGTGACAGAATCGTCCTGCCACCACTGACGGTAGAGATCGCGATTTAGCATCACCGTACCGCTACCGGTGTCAAAATCTTCATAGACGCCCGCGATGCGGAAACCACGAACGCCCCGCGCAGTCGGCAACAGGATTTCATCCCCGGCGTCGAGGTTGTGCAGAAATGCCAGCGGCTCGGATATCAGCACGGCGCTACCATCATCGAACCCGGCCCAGGCGGCAGTGGCATCGCCGCGAGTCAGACGCGTATTGGCGCGATACTCGTCAGTCATGTCCACGGCCAGAAGTCGGCGCACACCCTCGCTGGTCACCACGTCGACGCTACGCGAATAGCCGACGTGATCGACCTCTGGCAACGCAACGATCCGGCGCAATAACAGAGGGTCGATCTCGCGCTCGGCGCGGCCTCCCGCGAGACGTGGCGGCGCGACATACATATCGGCGTTGAGCGAGCGTTGCAGCCAGGCGTCTACCGAGCCGCGAAAACTTCCCACCATCACATCCACGCCAATCGTGGCCGCGACGGCAACCGCCAAAGCGGTCACGGCGACACCTGTGCGACTAAGCGACCGTCCTATTCCCTGTATCGCCATGCGGGTGCTCAGGCCAGCAAGTCTGCCGATCGGCCCGGCAAGGCGACGGCTCAGTAACGCAACGAATCCCGGCACCAGCAATGCCAGACCCACGACTATCAAAAACATGCCGGCAAACCCGACGACCAGAGAACGGTCGGTCACAACAAGTGCGAGAATTCCGCCAGCAATTGCTGCGATCGCGCAAATCTCGATCAACCCCAGTTTCTCACTGACCCTTTGCTCGAGCGACGCTCGCGCCAGTGTCTGGCGTGGCGGCGCCTGTGTCGCCTCCCACGCCGGTAACGCGGCCGCCAGCAGCGAGGCGCCGACCCCGGCGACGATGCCCTTGACCACGGACCAGGGTGCAAGTTGAACGGACGCGGCGCCGACATAGTAGTAGTGGTCGTTGATGCTCTGAGTCACGAGGCCGAGCAGTTCCCGCGACAACAGATATCCGAGCCCGAGACCCGCCACGACGCCGACCATTCCGAGGACCAATGCCTCTGCAAGGACCAGACCAGCAATCTCGGCACGCGTCACTCCCAGCGAGCGCATCACGCCGAGCAATGGCCGACGCTGAATGACCGTAAACGAAACGCTGTTGTAGATCAGGAACACGCCTACCAGCACCGCGAGCAGACTCATTGCGGTCAGGCTGGTGGAGAACGATCGGGTCATGCCCAGCGTTTGCCGGCTGCGTCCGGCCGCGGACAGCAGCTGACTGCCTTCGGGCAATCCCTCTGCAATGCGTGCCACCCCGGCATCGTCTTCAATGCGCAGATCGATTCGGCTAAGGCGGCCGTTCCAGCCGAGCCATTCCTGGGCGGTTGAAATATCGCTGATCACGACATCGCTGAGCCCCGGGCGGCCACCTTCCGCGGCAAGCGTGGCGGCCAGAAAACCCGGCCGTTTCTTGCCGGCAACGATGACCTCGGTCGAATCGCCGACGTCCAGGCCCAGTGCGGCGGCGGCTCGCTCATCGAGTACGAACGCACCCGGGCGCGAGACGAGATCGAGCCACGCACGCCCCTGGCCGCCGCTGCCTATCTGGTAGGTTCGGAAACCTGCCTCGGCAAAAGGATCGACCCCGAGCAGATTGAAAGCTCGTTCGCCGATGCTGACAAATCCCTCTACGACAGGAGCACTCGCACGCACGCCGCCATCCAGTCGTAGCCTGACATAGTCGCTCTCCGGAATACCGGCCGGCCCGCCGACAACCTGGTGACTCGCTTCGCCATAAACCGCATCAACGGCGCCCAGGAAAGCCCGTTGCGCGCTGGAATTTGCAAGATCGACAGCAACAATCACCGCGACACCCAGCGCGATGCCGAGTAACGCCACGGCAAGCTGCCATGGGTGACGCGGAAGATAACGAAGGCTGGTTTTTGCCAGCAGATTCAAAGCGAAATGCCCGATTCTTCGATCAGGTGACCGTTCTGTGTGCGCCAGACACGCCGCGCTATCGCTGCAACTTTGCGGCTGTGCGTCGCAAGCACCATGGTCGAACCGTGCTCGACCAGCATCTTCTGCAAGACCCCCAGCACCTGCTCACCGGTTTCCTCGTCGAGATTGCCGGTTGGCTCATCCGCAAGAACCAGCGCAGGCGCGTGGGCCAGCGCACGCGCAATGGCTACCCTTTGCTGCTCACCCCCTGATAAACGCTCCGGGAAACTCGTTGCTCGAGCAGCCAGGCCGACCGCATCCAGCAACTCCAGCGATCGCCGCTCGGACGCGACGGCGGCGACGCCGTTCAACTCGAGGGGTAAACGAATGTTTTCGGCAACTGTCAGCGTCGGCAGAAGGTTGAAGAATTGGTAGACGAAACCGAGGTTGCGCCGTCGGTACAGCGTCCTGGCGCGTTCGTCGAGCGCGGTCAGGCGGGTACCCGCGAGTTCGATAGCACCGGCATCCGGCTGATCGATTCCGCTGATCAGGTTCAGCAGAGTCGATTTGCCGGAGCCGCTGCTGCCGAGTAGCGCAACCGTATCTCCCGCCACGACCTCGGCATTTATCGCATCCAGGACGACATGCAGACGTTCGCCCTCGCGATACGATTTACTGACATTGAGCAGCCGTATCGCGGATGGCGCCGGCGCCGAACCGTTGTGAGCGACTGCCACCCGCATCAGGTTCCGTATTTGACCGAACAACCATACGGGCGCGAAACCGGGGTCCGGACAGCCGATCCGCTGGCAAGATCCGCGAGCGCCGCCCGGACATAGTTCTCGGCGCCATCGATGTCGGCCGGGTCCGATGTGGGTTTGTCGTCGATGCCACCCTTGTATCGAAGCACGCCCTCGGCGTCGATGATGTACATGTGCGGTGTCGTTCTTGCGCCATAAGCTTTGCCGATCGCGCCATCGGGCTCCAGCAGAACCGCATGCGGAGCGGCATTTCGTGACGCAGTCAGCTTATTGGCCTCGGCCGGATCGACATATCCCTGCTTTCCGGGTGCGGAGGAAATGACGGTCAACCAGACAATGTCAGCCTCGCGGGCGTCATTCTGCAACGCCTGCATATTGCCGGCACCATAATGTTTGCGGACATACGGGCAGTCATGGTTGGTCCATTCGAGCACCACGATTTTGCCGCGATAGTCAGCGAGGTTATGGGTCTTGCCATTGCTGTCAGTCGCCGAGAAAAGCGGCGCTGGCTTACCGATCTCGGGCTCGCCCGGCGCGGCAATCGCAGCCTGGGCGAACACCAGAAGCGCGAGAATACAGGACTTCGTCAGGGTAGAAATGTTCATCGGGTCTCTCCGGTCGGGTTAGTAACAAAACATCATGTGGATTCGCCGTCATCGCCCAGTTCGTCGAGCGCGTCCAGCAGCGAGGATTCGGTCAGTATTTGCGGCAATACCCGCGGCGCGCCGTCGCCCGGCGGGTACAGCACATACAACGGCACACCTGCGCGGCCGAACGATGCAAGATAGCTGCTGATGGCGGCATCGCGATTGGTCCAGTCGCCTTTCATGTAAACGATGCTGCGGGCAGCCAAGGCATCACGCACCGCCTCGGTA
Source organism: Chromatiales bacterium (assembly GCA_002868855.1). Taxonomy (GTDB): domain Bacteria; phylum Pseudomonadota; class Gammaproteobacteria; order Steroidobacterales; family BM003; genus BM003. The sequence continues at coordinate 18,876 of PKUM01000138.1, forward strand.
TCGAGCGCAACTCTCTCGTTTACGAGACAAGTGATACACCACGCCGCGGTCATGTTGACGAACACAGCCCGCCCTGAGGCACGAATAGCAGGGATTTCGCCCTCGGCAAAAGGCACGCTGACAGAGTCCGCTACCCGAATCGGGGCTTCCGGCGCGCGTACCGATGTCACCGCTACAAAAATGGACCCAATTACCGCCGCAATCGCGCAACCGATCGCCGCCATGCGCGAACCACCGCGGTCATGACGCCATACGGAAAACAGCCAGATCGCCAGCGCCAGCAGCAACAACCCGGACCACACACGAACCATGCCGTCGATGCCGATTTGCTGCCCGGCAACCCAGAGCAGCCACAGAACCGTCGCGTACAACGGAAATGCCAGCCCTTGCTTCAATCGTGTCATCCAGGCTCCTGGCCGCGGCAGCCAGCGCGTCCAGGCCGGAACAAAAGTGAGAACCAGAAACGGCAACGCCAGCCCAAGCCCCACCGCAAGCATCACTGCCATGGCGACTGGCGCAGGCTGAACCAGCGCAAACCCGATCGCCGCTGCCATGAACGGCGCAGTGCACGGCGTCGCGACCACCGCGGCAAGCGCCCCGGTAAAAAAAGTCCCCGCAAGGCCGCCGCCCCGCGTCAGGCCATCGCCGGCGCCGGCCAGGCCGGCGCCCGGGTCCAGACCCAGCGACAACACCAGCGCCATCGCAAAAAGTACGTAGCTCATCGCCACGACGAAGCCGGGCGACTGCAACTGGAAACCCCAGCCTGCAGCGGCACCTGCCGACCTGACTGCGATAAGAACGACGCCAAGAATGGCGAAACAACACAACACACCAGCGGTGTAGGCAAGCCCGCTGCGCCTGAGCGCGCCGCGAGATTCACCGTGCGTTACAAGGCTCAGCGCCTTGATCGACAGAACCGGCAGTACACACGGCATCAGATTCAGAATCAGCCCGCCGATGATCGCGAACAGAAGCGCTTGCCACACTCCCAACTGCGCAGCCGCTGGCGAATCGATGAGCGGAGGCACGCCGGCCCCGGTCGCGAGTACCCGCACGGCGCGCCGATCTCCGGACCGGTCGTCGACAAAAACCGCCACCCCACCGAGATCGCCAGCGGGAAGCGCTGGCCCGGGGGTCATTCGCCCGATCAACTCTTGCTCGCGATACGCCCACGTTTGCGGCGTCGATGGCTCAATCCAGCCCCACTGGTCGGGGAAAAAGAAAAGCGTCTCAGCGGCGCCGCGCATGTCCGCGCCGGCCAGCTCGATTTGCAGCGTTCCATCCGCAACGGCGTATGAACCGGACAGCGCCAGCGCTGCAGGAGTGGCGGCACGCGCCGCAGCAAAGATTCCGGCAACGGGGTCGGCAGCGAGCCGTGCGGTGGCGGCCACCTCCAAATCCAGGCCAAGCCGCGCCTCCTCGGGGATACAGATCTCCTCGCAGACGAGCCAGCTGGCAAAAACTTCGATACGAACCGGCTGACCGGCTGGCCAGTCATCGGCGATGTCGAGCCGGACGAGGTGCACCGGCGCACCGTGGAAACCGAAATTCACGAACGGTCCGAACGGAATTCTCTCCGGTGCCGGCCACACAATCTCACCAGCCTCGACACCCTCGGGAAGGGTCCAGTCCAGCCGTGTTGCCTCTCCCGAGTCGCCCGGATTCTTCCAGTAGGTATGCCAGCCTTCGTCGAGAGTCAGGCGCAGCGCAAGCCAGGTACCCTCCCCGGCCGCGGCCGCGTCATGTTCCGCGAACAACTCGGCACGGGCATGCCCGGTCGTCACTGCCGCCGGCGCAGCGGCCTCGGCGGTGGCTATCGCAAACAAGGCCGCGATGGCAAAATTGATGATCAGACGGGTCATAACTGTAAGGAGCGGCTCTGCGGTGATACCGAAGGATGGTGAAATGATCGGGAATAGTCCAAGATTTCGCCCCATGAAATCGCGTGGATTCAGTACCCGGCTATTCCTTTACCGCGGGCTGTTGCTGGCCGGTGCGGTCAGCGGCGTACTCCTTTTCGCCGCGCTGCAGCCGACCCCGCCGCCACCCCTGTGCCGGGTTTCGCCGCAGCATGCCGAAACCCCGCGTGGCAATGCGGGTTGCCTGATCCGGCTGGATGGCCGGATGTTGATGGTGCGCGACCGGCGCAGCGGAAAACTGGGATTCCCGGCGGGTATGGGACACCCCGGCGAAGCGGCGCAGTGCACGGCACACCGCGAAACCTGGGAAGAAGCCGGCATCGATGCCGAGGTCGGCCGCCTCATCCGCGTTTTCGAAAACGGGTTCCGGCTTTACGCCTGCCTCCCCGCCGATCCGTCGATACGTCCCGGAGTCGAAGTCGGCGTGCCCGAATGGGCGTGGGCCGAAGTCAGCGCGATCGACTGGATCGACCCTGAATCGGTTTTTGCCGAGGACTGGCGTTATCCGGAGCAATGGCAGATTGTCCTGGAAAAATTCCGCGAACTCGGTGGCGATGTCCAAAAGAGCACACGCCATTCGCTGTAAGTCGTTCGCGCTTGAGCGGCGCTACTGCCCCAGGCACTGCTCGAAGAACATCGCAGTCGAATTCAGGTAATAGTCGCGATTGATCTTTTTCCTGAACCCATGGCCCTCGTCCCGGGCCATCAGGTACCACACGTTCTGACCGTTACGGCGCATTACCTCGAGCATCTGTTCTGATTCCCCCACCGGCACCCGCGGGTCGTTGTAACCCTGCACGATCAACATCGGCTTGGTAATTTTCTCGGCGTGGTTGTTAGGCGAAATATCCTCGAGGTACTCACGCATTTTCGGATCGCGCTCGTCACCGTACTCGACCCGGCGCAGATCGCGGCGGTATTCCTTTGTGTTTTCAAGGAACGTAACGAAATTGCTGATACCGACAACGTCGACGCCACAGGCCAGCCGGTCGTTGTAGTCGACCATCGACGCCAGCACCATGTAGCCGCCGTAGGAGCCGCCGTAAACGGCGATCCGGTCAGCGTCGAGTTCCGGCCGTCCTTTGATCCAGTCGAGCAATGCACCAATGTCTTTGACCGAATCCTTGCGCTTGAACCCGTTGTCGAGTTTCACGTACTCCTTGCCGTAACCGGTCGAACCGCGAACGTTAGGCCGTATCACTGCATAACCGCGCTCACTCGCAAGATACTGGTAGAAGGAAGAGAACACGGGCCGCGACTGGCCCTCTGGTCCACCATGAATCACGATTACGACCGGAAACGGCCCGACTCCTTCGGGCCTGTAGTAAAACGCCGGGATGTGCGGGGGCCCGCCGCTGTCGCTGTCGAAGGTCGGGTATCGCACCAGTTCCGGCTCCACGAAACGTCCGCTATCCAGCCCGCCAACCTCACTGTCGGTCCAGCGCGTCAGCGTGCCGCGCTCGATATCGATACTGAATACGTCGTCGGGCGACAACGGCGAGTCGACCGTCAGCGCCAGTCTGGCGCCGCTGTGATCGAAATCCATTCCGCCGATCACTCCCACAGGAGCGTTTTCGATGCGGCGCATGCTGTCGTCGTCGGTATTCATCAGGTACAGACGGCTGACACCGTCCTCGTTAACGGAAAACGCCAGGCGACGTCCATCGTCGCTGATTGCAACCTGCTCCACATCCCAGTTGATACCGCCGCTCAACACCTTCTGCTTGCCGGTCGACAGGTCGTAATGGCGCAACTGGCGAAAGTCGCTGCCCTCGTCCGAAGTCAGGTAGAGTCCGTTGCCACGACGATCCCACGCGGCATCGCCATAGGCGATTTTCTGCTCCGAGGGATTTACCTGCTGCAATGACCCCGACCCGACATCGACCACGTAGTAGTAGGTTTCGGTTATCGACACATACTTCATCGCCAGCAACCGGCTGTCATCGGCGGACCAGTCGAGCGGAATCCAGGTCCCCCCTTCGGAAAGGACCATCCTTGCCTGCTGCGGCTTGCCGATATCGGAGACGTACAGGTCCCAGTCACGCTGGTTGCGCCGGGTGCTGTAATAGACAAACCGTTCGCCCGAATTCGACCAGACGACGGAACCGTTGCGCGACTCACCGTCGGTGAGCTGAGTCACACTGCCATCCGCCTGATCGAACATGAACAGCTGGTAGAACTCGCCGCCACCGACGTCTTTCGGAAAGATGAACACGCGGCGGTCTCCGGCAGGCGGTGCCGCCACAGCCGAAACTGGCTCATCGAAAAATGTCAGCTGCCGTCTTGCACCACCCGGTTTCGCCACATGATGAACCTGGTTGGTCTCGCCAAACCGGGTCGTCACGTAAATGCCGCCACCGGCCTCGTCCCAGCCCTGAAACGCGGCATACCGGCTTTCGCGATACTGGCGGAGCCGATCTGATATCCGCCCGGGAATTTCAGGGATATTTTCGATAACGAGATTTCCGCGCTCGACCCGTTCGACCTCGGCCGCCGTGCCTGCGCCAGTCATCATCGTCAGTGCCGCAAAACACAGACCCTGCAAAATTCTCATGCTCTCGCTCCAGGCGGAATCGGAAAACCCGAAAACATACCCGCAGACGACAGTTTATTCCAGCGCCGCAAAGGGAATTGACTCCGGCGCCGCGCCGCCGACCCAAGCGCCTGCGCCGGTTGACAGCACCCATGCACTGTCCTAACGTTCGCACCGCGCCGATTTGAGAGTCAGCTTGCGGGCGCATGAGAAATCCGGCTAAAGCGACCATACCTTCCGTATGCCGCTCCGTATTCTTTTGTCCGCACTGCCAGGTCCGCGTTGCCCCCCGGGGGCAGGATTCGTGTTTTGTGGAACTCAGGAGACGACTATGCCGCAGCAACCAATCGCGGTACTCAAATTTGGCAGCTCGGTACTACGTGCCGCCACCGACTACCCGGCTGCCGTCGCAGAAATCCAGTGGCACCGCGAACGAGGCAATTCCGTTGTCGCCGTGGTGTCTGCGCTGGGCGACGACACAGACAACCTGCTGGCACGCGCCAATGAGGTTGCCGCCACGCACGACGAGGCTTTGCTTGCCGAATTGCTTGCCTGTGGCGAGCACCAGTCCAGCATACTGATGACACTCGCGCTGCAACAGGCCGGACAAGTCGCCCACAGGATGGACGCCCGAAGCGCCGGCCTGCTGACCCGCGGCACACCGATGAACGCTCGACCGCATTCACTTGCGGCCCCCGCGATCCATGCAAAACTGGCTTCCGGCACGGTCGTGATCCCGGGCTTCACCGGCATCGACGCCAGCGGACGCACGACATTGCTCGGGCGCGGCGGTTCCGATATGACAGCGCTGTTCGTCGCACAGCGGCTGCGGGCCCGTCGGTGCAGGCTGATCAAGGACGTCGACGGAATTTTCAGCTCCGATCCGGCCGTGACGGCTGGGTTGCCACCGCGGTTCAGGCAAATATGCTGGGCCGATGCCGAACGCATCGGCGGACGGCTGGTGCAGGCCAGGGCAGTCCGGTTTGCCGCGGAGCGCGGGTATGCGTTCGAGGTCGCGGCGCTCGGCTCCGCTGGCGGAACGCTGGTATGTGCGGGACCGAACCGGTTGTACCGCTCCGCCGCTATTCGAAAGGTCGCTGTTGGTTAAACAGGCGGTGTCCACGGCGCGCGAGATAGTCGATCCAGAATGTCTCGCGGCGCGCCACCCGGCCGCATTGCCCACCCGGCCAGCAATCGCAGTCGCCGCTGCAGGCCACCCGTTCCACAACACGCATTTGCAGCGCGTCTATGCGATCGAGGCGTGTCGCCAGCCACTCAACCAGCCGGGTCGCATCGCGCGGCGGCCGGACGTTGGCGAATTGCGTCGCGGCCGGCAATCGTAAATCCAGTTCGAGTTGATGGTCGCGTCCGCTCTCCGGCTGACGCATGCGTAATTGGCGCAGATAGGCGCGTGCCGCGGCACGATGGCCGTTGTAGCGGCGCCGCGGACCGTTGGTCTGCCCGACATACCGATACTCCTCGCTCGTGCCGTCGCGAAGCAGATAAATATAAGCACCACGGGTCAGCTCGCGGCATTCGGCGAGGTCCGCCATCTGGCTCAGGCCAACGCGGCGGCGCCGTCCGCAACGGGCAGAACCCGCCGCAGCAATCCAACTATGCGGCCTGACAATAGCCGCAAAATCGCGATTAACCGTTCGAGCAGAAAAGCAAATGTCTCGAACCAGATTTCACTGCCGAGCACGATCGCGCGATCCAGCAGATTTTCGAGTTCAAGCAATCCCTGTTCGAGTTGACTGGCATCCATGACTGTCTCCGGTTTTCGCCGCGGTCCGCGTGCAGGCCACAATACTAACGCAGCCGATCGCGGTTTCCGCAACCGCCAGCGCTCTCGTGATCCATCAGCGTTTTGCCGTTTCAGGCCAGAATCTGGTCGAAGAACGCATTGAGAAGGCGATCATGAGGGTCGACCTTCTTCCGGAGATTGGAAAAATTAGCGAGCCGCCCCGCATAGGCGCGGCGTGCCTGGTCCCGGCTCAGGCCACGGGTCTGATTGAACAGGGGCCGGCCTCCTAGGCGACTGCAAAAATCGTTGAAGTCGACCAGAAAATCGTTCCAGCCTTCGTCCGCGGTTGAACGCGGTTCCAATGTAAATACCGGGCCGTCGCTGGACACCGACAACAGGGACTCGTTGTCCGCTGCGATCAGTTCGCAGGCGGTCGGCAGATTGCACCGATATCCGCAGGACTCGAAATGCGTCCGGCAGAAATCCACATACTCGTTTAGCACCCCGGCAAAACTCACTGCCGGGAAGACCCAAACCGTTTGCCTGACCCGTTTGTTGCCCGGCCAGCGCACAATACGGTCGCCGGTCGTGACACCAGCCCCCGACAGAGCCTTGCCAAACCCGGTATTCAGCGCCTGGTTGAGCCCGTCGATCAAGCGGTATCGGACAGCATTCACTGGAATTCTCGCCAGCAATTCTCCGAGATGGGGCTGCAACTGTTGCAGCACCCAACGCTGCAAACGCCACACCAGCCGCCGCGAGCCGCGCCCGGCCGTGTGTTCGCCTCGATGCTCGACAGCGACTCGTTTGCGAAACGGGAACACCTGCAATCCGAGCGAAACCGCGTTGTAATCCAGTGCCGTCAACAATTGCAGCACCGTGTTGAGCGGCAGCTGATCGAAACGCAACTTCAACGCACGCTGCGGCCGCACCAGCAACGTGATCTCGTAAACCAGGCCCAGCAGACCGTAACTGCATCGCAACAGACGCAGCAATTCGGGCTTGCTGTTGTCAACTTCGAGTAGCTCGCCGGCCGGCGTCACGAGCTTCATCGCTACCGCATAGGAGGAGAGCTGTCCGCTTTGCCCCGGCATTGCCGGCGCCAGCGTTGCACCGCATGCCGCGCTCCCCATGCTCATTACCGACGGCCCCGGACTTGCCGCAAACTCCAGACCACGTTTTTGCAGCTCGCGCGCTACCTCGTAGAGTCGGGCACCGGCCTGCACCCGGATATACCCCTCCCCGTATTCCAGAATACGGTTCATCTTGCCCATATCGACAACGGTGCCGCCATCGGCCGCTGCGCAACGGGTCGATGAACTGAATGCGCCGACCGCGCGCACGGGTGACGGATACTTCTTGATGTTGGTAATGACCGCGATGATTTCAGAGACATTGGCGGGACTAACCCGTGCCGCCGGCCGACTCGTTATGCTGCCATCCCAGTTCCGCATTGACTTTGCCTGTCTTCCCATTCATGGTCCCCTGTTTTTTGATATTCGGCTACGAATGTCCCGGACCGGTCGGGCAAGAGGAAGCATGGAACCAATAGCGAATGCCAATGCGGTGGGCGCGCCTTGCGCCGCACCTGTGGAATTCTCATTGCGTTCCTGCAATTGGAAGAG
>PKUM01000001.1 GCA_002868855.1 Chromatiales bacterium
CGCTGTCTGCGAGTACAGTGGCGAGCCTATTGTCGAGCTTGGCAGGGAGCCGCGAATTGCGACGGTCAGTCTCGATCTTGCAGCGCAAGCGGCTTACCGAGAAAAACTGCCGTTCCTGCGCGATGCGGACGATTACACATTTGCCAAAGGCAAGGACTAAAGGAGACGCAGCGATGCGCATTATTCATGTGGCGGCAATATTGTTAGCACTTGCGGCCTGCACCAGTAGCAAGCTCGAAAATGAGTGGAAGGCACCTGGGGTGAGCGGAGCCCCGTATTCCAGGGTAATGGTGATTGCCACCGCGAAGTCGTACGAGAACCGCGTGCTTTACGAAGACACGGTCGCCGGACTGTTGCGCTCGGGCGGTACTGAAGTCCTGGTAAGTCATGAGCATTTCGATAAAGGCGTCGAGATGAATCGCGCCAACATCGTGCCGGTCGTTAAACGCGAGAATGTCGACGGCGTGGTGTCGTCGTTCCTGCTGGCCGAGGCCGAGTTCGAAGGGTATCAGCACGCCAACACGATGAGTCGGGAATTCTATTTCGACCGTTACCAGCGGGCGATGGATTACGCCTACTCCCCGGGCTTCAACTCATCCGAGGACCGCATCTACCTGTCGACCAGCTTTTTTGATGTGGCGAGCGGAAAGGAGATCTGGTCCGCTATCAGCGAGACCTCCAATCCGAAGCAGGACAGCAGCATCATCAAATCGGCCGCGCCGGTCATGGTAGAGAAGCTGCGCAAACAGGGACTGGTCAGGTAGTCAGTCGCGCCCGCCCGAGCCGGCGCCCTTGTCCGGTATTGCCGTGAGGCTGGGCATGGTCGGGTTGGTGCTGACGTACTGATTCTCGAGGTCGGCGTATTGCTGTTTCAGATCGTCGATCTTGCGGGTCAACGTGGCCACCGCGGAGTCTCGATTGCGTAATGCTCCGGAAAGCACGTTGATTGCTTTTTCCTTTTCTTCCAGCCTCTCGGCGAGGTTGGCGTCAGCATGGCCGGAGCGCAGCTCGGCAAGCTCTGTCTGAGCGTTGCTGAGGGCCTGCTTTTCCTGCTCGAGTTCCGTGCGAACCCTGCTGATCTCCGCGTCCTGCTCGCGCATGCGTTTACGCGCACGGGTCAGGTCGCGTACGTCGTTCTGCAGGCTTTCGATCAGCTCATTCTTGGACTCGCGTTCGCCGCTGAGTCTTTCCAGTTCCTCTTCGCTCGCCGCCAGCCGCCGCTCCAGTTCCGGCAGGTTTCGAAGATCCTGCTGCAGCGATTCGATCAGTTCCTGGCCTGCCTTGAGGTTGGATTCCAGTGTCGCGGCGCGTTGCTCTCCGGCGAGCACCCGGGCATGGAGTTCCTCGGCTGCCGCAGCGCTTTGCAGGCTCTCTTCCTTGCGCTTGTCCAGTGCGCTTTGCAACCGCGCAGCGGCAGTCTCGCGTTCTTCGAGCCGCGCGGTCAGCGATTGCAGGCTGACCTCGCGTTCCTTTAACTTGTCTTGCAGTGCCGTGATTTCGTCTTCGCCGTCTGTGGCATCTGTTACTTGCTGCAGCTCGGATTCGAGTTCGGCAATACGCTGGTCGCGGCTGGCGAGCAGTTCGTCGACTTCCGCCTGCGGCACGGTTGTAATTTCGGTTGCTGTGGGCTCCGGGTTTTCCAGCTCGCGAATGCGCGATTTCAGCAGGCTGAGCTTCTCTTCGGCGAAACGCTTGTACTGGCGAAGGCTGTCGACACCCTGTTTCAGTGCGACGTTGGCGCGCTTCTGCATGTCGACTTCGTCGTGCAATTGCCCGATCGTCTGATCGCGCTCGCCGAGATCGCACTCGAGCTGTGTGGCCAGCTCGACGCGCTCGCGATAATGCGTCATCTCGCGCTCGTTGACTTCCAGTCTTTCATTGATGGCGCCGAGCTCGAGTTCCTTGTTGGATATGTCACGCTCGAGTTCCCGTACCTGGGCACGTTCCGCGTCGACGATTGTCTCGAACTCCCTGGCCTTTTCCTGCGCGTCCTGCAGCGCGGTTTCGAGTCGCGATACAACAAGTCTCTCTTCGATCGACGTGACCCGGTTGCGTTGCTTCAGCTCTGCGGTCTCGGCGCGCAGTGTCTCGATGGTCTGCGAGCTGGCAGCGAGTTGACGGGTCATGTCGTCGATCTGACCCTGGCGCTCGCGAACCTGGGCTTCAATGGTCGCATGCCTGTTTTGCCACCCGGCCAGTTCGCGCTCGAGCGAATCGAGGTGTTCGATCTTGGCGTCAATTTGCTGCCTGAAGCTAGCGACCTGGGTCTCGGTTTCGCGGCGCCCTGTCTCGGCCTCGGCCAACGCCTGCTGACTGGTTTGCAGATTTCTTTCGAGTTCGGCGGCGTGACCGCTTTGGCGTTCGATTTCATCGCGCAGCGAATTCGCTTTTTCCTCGCTGTGCTGGAATCGGGACTCGAGCTCGCCGATGGTCCGTTGCTGCGCGGCCGTCTGTCGTCGCGCGATTGCCAGCGAGTCCAGATTGCTCTGTTCACCGCGGCGGCTCTGATGCAGTTGGTCGCGCAACCCGGCGATGGCCGCTTCGAGTTGCGAGATGACCAGCTGGCGCCGGGCGAGGCCGTGGCCGAGCGCGGCAAGTTCCGCCGCGTGCTTTTCCAGCTTCGACCCGGGTCCGGTAATGTGGAGTTCGGCACCGGCGCCATTTTCCTGCAGCCGCAGGATAAAGTCCGCGCGCTCTTTTAGCGTGGCGTTGGCGGCGGCGAGCTCGGTTCGGGTACTGTCGAGAACCGTTTCGAGCGCGGCGGCACGCTCCTTGCTGCGGCTGATTTTCTTTTCGAGCCGTCCGATCTCTTTCTTGCGAGCGGAGCCGGAATCCGCCTTCAGCGCCGCGATCACGCAGTCGCGCTCCTCCAGTTGCTCCTGGAGCGACAGAATTTTCGCGTCCCATTCGCGCAGCGCATTCTGCAGCAGCGAAATGGCGCGTTTTGTCGATGTATGCGTAATCATTTTGATGCCGTTCACCTTCGGCAGATTATGACAAGTTGGCACAGATCCGCCAGTGTGACGCTAGCAGTGACACCACGCATCGCAACAGGACCCGGTTCACATTTTGCCCGCAGCACGATATCGGCGGCGCTACGGTGCGTCTGCTCCGGGCTGTAACAACTGAGGTCGGCCGGACTCGGATTTTGCCGTGGCCACGATGCGCCGGACATCCTCGCGAAGCTCGCGCGCGTCGTACACGATGCCGTCTTTGATCGTGTACTTGACGCCTCCCTTGCGTATTGGGCGGTTGTTTTCGTCGAGACTGATCGCTCCGGTGCCATACAGCACTTTCAGGTTCTCCAGCGGGTTGGCATCGATGACTACCAGATCCGCGAGTTTGCCCGGTTCGACTGAGCCGATACGATCGGCCGCGCCCAACGCTTCGGCGCCGTTGAGCGTGGCGGAACGAAGCACTTCGAGCGGATTGAAACCGGCTTCCTGTAAGAGCTCGAGTTCCTCAATGTAGCCGAAACCGTAAATCTTGTAGATATAGCCGGAGTCGGAGCCGGCCGTCACCCGCCCGCCATGGTTTTTGAAGTCGACCAGGAAGTCCATCCAGCGGCGGAAATTGTTGCGCCAGGCAATCTCGTCGGCGGTCGTCCAGTAGAACCAGTAGGACCCGTGTGCCTTGCGGCTGGGGGTGAAAAAGTCCCACAGCGAGGGCAGGGTGTAATGGTCGTGCCATTCCGCTCGCCGTGCCGCCATCAGGTCGCGACTGGCTTCGTAAATCGTCAGGGTCGGGTCGATCGTAAAATCGAGTGCGATCAACTGGTCGCGCACTTCCAGCCAGCGCTCGCTCCCCGGTGCGGCTGCTTGCGCCCACAACCGCCCGGCCTCGCCGAAGCGGTGCTGCTCATCGTTGTAGTTGTAGTCCGCCGGGTAGTCCTGGATCGTACGCTCGTCGAACAGTGCCTCGGGCAGACCGTACCAGTGCTCCATGGTGGTCAGCCCCCACCGGGCGGTATCGAGCACGTTTGCGCGCGCCACCTCCAGCTGCGCATGGTGCATGGCGGTGCGAAGCCCGCGCTTTCCGGCTTCGTCGAGAGCGGCCTCGAGAATATCCGGTCGGGCGCCAAAAAACTTTACGCCGTCCGCCCCCAGGCGGGCCTGTTCGGCGATCCATCGCCGCGCCTGCTCCGGAGTCGTGAACGGTTCGTCACGCCCCTGGCCGAATGCGACATAGGCGAAAATGCGGGGCGCGGCAATCGCGTTGCTTTCGCTCAGGCGTTTTTGCTCCAGTACCCACTCGATGCCATTGCCGCTGGCCGGGTCGCGAATCGTTGTAATGCCGTGTCCAAGCCACAGTTTGTAGACATATTCAGCGGGCGTTCCCTGTGCC
>PKUM01000186.1 GCA_002868855.1 Chromatiales bacterium
CCAGGCGCAGGGCGTCGCCCCGGCGGGCACCGCCCAGGTGGTGTTCCTGGTGTTGAACATCGACTTCGCGGGCGGAGAGAACCCGATCTGGTACGACGACGCGCAGGCCCTATTCGTTGGAGCAGGACCATGATCCTTCGCCGTGGTGTGCTTGCAGATACTCCCGACCCAGGGATGCCGGCCCGGAGCAGAGAGATGTTTATGAATTCCAAATATTCAGTTTCTTGTAACGAAATAGAAACCTGCACATTGAGCAATCGAGGGGTTGGAAGTGCAATGATCAACGTACGTGCGTGTTTGTGGCTGGTTATGGCCCTAGCCCTTGTCGCTCCGTCGTTCGGCTCTGCTCAGGAAGGAGCGGAGCCCGATTCGCTGGAGGCCGTTCGCGAACTCGAAGGCGAGGGGGACGAGGATCAGACCGTCAGTTCGCCTGCCGAACTCGGCACCGTCAAGGTGACGGCGACGCGGCGGGAAACTGACCTCAACAAGACCTCGATCGCGGTCACCGCTTTAAGCCAGGAAACACTGACTCGCGAAGGCGTCAAGGACATCCGCGACGTCGGTTCGCTGGTTCCGAACCTCGACATAGCATTTTCGCCCTCCGACACCGGTGTGCAGCTGACGATCCGTGGCATCAACAGCAATAACTTCACCGAGATATCGGATCCGAGCGTTGCGTTCCACGTGGACGGCGTCTACTCGCCGCGGCCGCAAGGTGCCGTTGCGCTGATGTATGACCTCGAGCGCCTGGAGGTGAGCAGGGGCCCGCAGGGCACCCTGTTCGGTCGCAACTCGGCGGCTGGCAGCATCAATGTCGTCACCGCCAGGCCAAGCTTCGAGGGTGTGTTTGCCACGTTCGGCGCGGAAGTGGGCAACGAAGGGCAGAAGAATATATTGGCTACGTTCAATGCCCCGCTCTCGGACACGATCGCTGTCAGGGCGAACTTTTTCGGCGAAGAACGCGATGGGTTTGCCGACCAGGACTCCGGTACCAAGGACCTCGAGGGCCGCGGCCTCAGCGGGCCCGACGGAATTCCCGACATGGACCAGCGCTGGAACGAGGACGTCGACGAAGACGATTACTACGGCAACGCCGATCGCTGGGCCGCGCGCATCAGCGCGCTGTGGGATCCAAGCGACGCCTTCGACTGGCGACTGACCTACGAGCACTACGAAGACGAAGCTGCCGGGTGGCCGATCGCGCCGGACTGTGACCGCAACCCCGACCTTTGCGAGTACAACGACGGCGGCATCGATTATGTCGATCCCAACATCCCGGGATATCTCGACATGACGATCGACAGTGTCCGCAGCCACCTGAAGTGGGCGATGCTCGAAGACAACGACTGGTTCGGCGATGTCGATGTGATCTACAACCTCGGCTGGGCGCGCCAGCAGCGCCGCCAGCAATGGGATGGCGACATGGGATGGCGCGCCGTGCCGGGCGCGACGACCGGTTGGCTAAACCAGCAGCCGCCGTGGCCCGAACTCTATCTCGCCACTGATGACTCCGATTACAAGTCGTGGTCGAACGAACTGCAGCTGCAGGGCCTGATCGGACGGGTGAACTGGATCGTGGGCGGCTTCGATTTCCGCGAGGACAATGAGATCACGTTTGACGTCGAGCAGCCGTTTTGCTGCTCCAGCGGCGGTCTCGGCGGTATCAGTTTCATTCAGCCGGATCGCGACCTTGAGTCGCAGGCAGTCTTCGGCACCGTCACGTGGCATGCCACCGACCGCTGGCATTTCACGGCCGGTATCCGTTACACCCACGATGAACGCGAGGACAGCGGTGGCCGCAATATCGGTTGCTACGGTGGCGGAAACTGCAGCTGGAGCGGCTACGACGCGTCTGGCGCGAGGCGCGTCGAGAACGACGGCTTCCCCGATGACGATCAGCTGGACGAGCTCATCCTCCCCCTATACACGAGTGCGGATCTCGGGTTCGGCATGGGGTCGCAAAACCGCTCCGAGAACTACGAACTATTCGACATCAACGACAACCAGGAAGACTTCACGAACACTGACTGGCGCGTCGGCATCGATTTCGACCTGAACGCGAGCTCGTTCTTCTACGGCACGGTGGCGACCGGCTCCAAGGCGGGATCGTTCGGCGACGGTGTCGACGTATGCCGCTGCGGTCGCATCGAGTTCTTCGAGTTCGACCCCGAGGAAGTCACGAACTACGAACTCGGCTACAAGGGCAGGTTGTTCGACAATACGCTCAACATTCAGTTCGCGGCGTTCTACACGGACTACGATGACAAGCAGGTTTCGCAATTCCGCACCGTCGGCTTCGTCGAGGATCCGCCGGGCGAGGTGCTCGATCCGCCGCAGGATATCGGCACGCTTGTCACGACCAATGCCGGTTCGGCGACCATCATGGGTGTGGAGCTCGAATTCAATTACATACCACCGTGGAGCGGCGGCAGATTTTCGGGCTTTTTCGCCTGGCTGGACACCGAGTTCGACAGCTGGCCCGGTTATGCGGGCGAGGCCTATTTCTGCGACCAGCGCGCTTCGATCGGCGAGCAGTATGCCTGCGTCCCGCAGGACGATGGCTCCGGGCAAAGCGACATCGAGGGTAACGAGCTGCCGTATGCGACCCCGATGGAATTCACACTGAGCTACAACCATGACTTCCTGTTGGGCAACGGCTCGCTGGTGTCGCCCTTCGTCAAGGTCCATTGGGAAGACGACACGCATATGACCGAGGGCAACTTCGACGACCTCGAAGAGTTTTCCGACAAGCGTGAATCATTCGCCACGCTGGATATGACTCTGCGGTATACATCGCCGGATCGCGCCTGGTTTGTCGAGGCGTTTGGCTACAACGTCACGGACGAGCGGTTCCAGACCTATCTTTCCGACTGGGCGGACGCAGGTCGTCCGCTGTTCGCCTGGAACCGCCCGCGCTCGTACGGTGTGCGCTTCGCTTACAACCTGAGCCCGTTCTGAACACGGCGCTGTAGTTTGTCGCCGGGGTGGTTGTTGTGGCAGACGCAATCCACCCCGAGTCCGGCGATGTTGACTGAGCCCGGTTCGCTATGTCGTGCCAATAGCCGATTGCTCTTCTAGTGGATCGGTTGACAGGGTGCATGGCAAAGGGAATGCGCGAATCAGGAAAACGCGAAGCGGTCACTTTTTACAGATCGCCTGTTATCACGCATGTCCGTTTAATTGGATTGAATCGAATGAAATCAAGCTTCATTGCAGCGTTGATGTTCGCCGCGATGGCCGGTGCATTAAGCGCCAGCGAAACGGTCGACTGGCCCGCGATTTCAAGCGCGGTGACGCGCGATCCGGAGTTGGAGACGCGCATCGACGCGATCATCGACGGCCTTAGCCTCGAGCAGAAAATCGGGCAAATGGTCCAGGCGGAAATTCGCCATGTCACGCCGCGGGACGTGCGGAAATACTACCTGGGTTCGATTCTGAACGGTGGCGGATCCTTCCCGGATAACAACAAGCAGGCCGCTGTTGCCGACTGGCTCGCGCTGGCGGACCGGTTCTATGACGCATCGATGGATGAATCCTCGGGCCGCATACCGATTCCCGTAATCTGGGGCACGGATGCGGTTCATGGTCATAACAATGTAATCGGCGCAACGTTGTTTCCGCACAATATTGGCCTTGGCGCGGCGCGCAATCCGGATTTGATCGAGAAGATCGGTGAAGTCACCGCCAGGGAAGTTGTAGCGACCGGAATCGATTGGGTCTTTGCACCGACGCTGGCGGTCGTGCGCGACGACCGGTGGGGCCGCACCTATGAGGGGTTCTCGGAGGACCCGACAATTGTTCGCAATTATGGAGGACGAATGGTAGTCGGCCTCCAGGGCCAGGCGGGAGCGCCGGGCTTTTTGGGCGCGGGTCGAGTTGTGGCCACTGCCAAACATTTTATCGGCGACGGCGGAACGTTCCGGGGGGTCGACCAGGGAGACAATCTGGCGACGGAGCAGGAACTCCTGGACATTCATGGCCAGGGCTATATTTCGGCGCTCGAGTCGGGCGTCCAGACCGTGATGGTCTCGTTCAACAGCTGGAACGGAAAGAAGCTCCATGGCGACCGCTACCTGCTTACCGATGTGCTGAAGCAGAAGATGCAATTCGATGGTTTCCTGGTCAGCGACTGGAATGGAATTGGACAGGTCGAGGGTTGCACAAACAGTAACTGTGCGGCGGCGGTCAATGCGGGACTCGACATGTTCATGGTGCCCGAGGACTGGAAGGCATTCATCAAGACGACGGTTTCACAGGTGAAATCGGGTGCGATACCGGAATCGCGGATCGACGATGCCGTGAGACGCATTCTAAGAGTCAAAATTCGTGCCGGGCTGTTTGAAAAAGGCAAGCCTTCGTCGCGGCCATTTGCCGGTGATTCGGCATTGCTTGGTGACGCCTCTCATCGCGCGGTCGCCCGGCAGGCAGTGCGCGAATCACTCGTGTTATTGAAAAACAAGGGCGGCTTGTTGCCGCTTCGGCGCGATATCAAGGTGCTGGTCGCCGGTGACGGCGCTGACAATATTTCGAAGCAGTCTGGTGGCTGGACGATCACGTGGCAGGGAACCGAAAATACCAACGAGGATTTTCCTGGCGCGACATCGATTTTCAGCGGCATCAGTGAGGCGGTTTCGGCAGGCGGCGGAAGCGCAAAATTGAACGTGAAAGGCGATTTCGACGAGAAGCCCGACGTAGCGATCGTTGTGTTCGGCGAAGAGCCTTATGCCGAGGGGCAAGGCGATCGCACGACCCTCGATTACTCGGCCGAAAAGCCGGCGGATGTCGCCTTGATGGAAAAACTCGGTCGGCAAAACATACCGGTAGTTTCGATTTTTCTAACCGGGCGCCCGCTGTGGGTGAATCCCGAACTCAACGCTTCCGATGCGTTCGTCGTGGCGTGGTTACCGGGATCCGAGGGTGGCGGCATCGCAGACGTCCTGTTCCGGGATGCGCAGGGAAAAATCGATACAGATTTCCGCGGCAAACTCTCTTTTTCCTGGCCGGCGAATGGCGAACAGGCTGAGGCGAATCGATTCGACGCAGACTACTCGCCGCTGTTTCCCTACGGCTACGGTTTGACCTATACGGACGCCGATACCTTAAGTGACTCGCTCCCGGTGACGCGAAACGCGGCTCCGGCGGGTCCTGGTTCGGACTCCGAACTGCAGATTTTCAACGCCCGCGCCGCTGCGCCATGGAAACTCTTTGTTGGTGACAGCAAGGGCTGGCAGGTTCCGGTAGTGGGCGGCGCAGCGACGTCCGCGGGCGGCGTTGTCAGCGTCTCCGCAACCGACAGGACTGTGCAGGAGGATGCGAGAAGAGTCAGCTGGAACGGTAAGGGGGAGGGCCAGGTCTATTTCCAGGCCGGAGCTCCCCAGGATCTGGCGACCTACCTGGAGCAGGATGCGGCGATCCTTGTCGACATGAAGGTAGAACAGCCACCGACTAAAAAAGTGACGATGCGGATGGATTGTCAGTATCCGTGCGGGGCCAAGGGCGACCTTACGGAGCTCATGAAGAAAGTGCCGCAGGACACCTGGTTTCCTTTATCAATTGACCTGCATTGCTTTAACAAGGAAGGCGCGGATTTCAGCAGGATAGACACACCGTTTCTGTTGCTGACACGCGGGAGACTGGCGTTGTCTTTCGCGAATCTTAGAATTGTGCCGGGAGCTGCGGCGGATGCGGTCATCAAATGCGACTGAGCGCGTAACGAGCTCAGTCTAGGTCACGGGGGCGTGACCCGGCTGGATATTCAGGGAACAGAGTAGGGCAATGCGAAAAACAACGATCGAAGAAGTTGCTGCGCTTGCTCGCGTATCGATCAAGACCGTATCGCGTGTCATCAACGACGAGCCCAACGTGCGGGATACGACCCGGCTGAAGGTTCGCGATGCCATCGACAGGCTCGGATATCGGCCTGATCAGTCCGCCCGTCGCCTGGCCGGAGCGCGTTCGTACCTTGTTGGCCTGCTCTACGACAATCCGAGCGCCAGCTATGTGATCGATGTCCAGTCTGGCGTACTCGATCGATGCCGGGCGGAAAACTATGAGATTTTAATCAATCCGTGTGATTACAAAAACCACGCTCTGTGCGCCGAAATTGAGAATCTGGTGCGCCATGCGCGGCTCGATGGCCTGATCCTGACTCCACCGTTGTCGGACCATCAGGAACTGGTTTCGATGCTCAGGAAACAACTTATTCCTTTCGTTATGGTGGCCCCGCCGAATCAATCGGATCCCGCTCGCTCCGTGTTCACGAATGACCGTGACGTGTGCCGGGAGATGACCCGGTACCTGGCATCGCTGGGACATGAAAGAATTGGCTACATCATCGGCCATCCCGACCACGGCGCGGTCGGTGCCAGGTACCGGGGATACCAAGAGGGCTTGTCGGGTGCCGGAATCCGATTCAGGAAAGGGCTGATCGGGCAGGGCTACAACTCCTTTATCTCCGGCGAGGAAGCGGCGCGGCAATTGTTAAAAAGAAAAGTCAGGCCTACGGCAATATTTGCCGGCAACGACGAAATGGCTGCGGGTGCGATGAAGGCTGCTCACGAAATGGGGCTGACCATTCCCGGCGATCTGTCCGTGGCCGGATTTGACGACGTCCCGCTCGCCAGCCAGATCTGGCCGTCGTTAACGACAATAAGGCAGCCGATCCGTGCGATGTCCGAGAAAGCGGCGGATATACTGCTGAACCAGATTCGCGGTGAGCCGGTCAACGGGCTGCAAATGATTCCGTCGGTAATGGTTATCCGCGACTCGACCGGGCCGATTGGCGGTTAGCGGCGGGCCGCCGACTCCGCTACCGCTCTGCGCCGAGAGAAAACCGGGGACTTGGCAGTTCCGGCTGTGCGGCGGTTCAGCTTCCGTGGTTTAAAGATGCCAATCACAACATTACCGGGGTTGCTTTTTCATTCGGCTATAGCGATGCGAGCGCATTCTCTCGCGCCTATCGCGGCTGGTTCGGAGAGTCGCCGACGCAAGCGAGGCATCGAATGTCTGGGGAAAATTGATTTTGTGGGTCGGTTACCGTATGTCTCCAATGACGGCCCAATTAAAAAATTTGGGTAACTGTTTGCCGAACTGCCGCGGGGTCGTAGAGTTCAGGTAACTGCCGCTGGATTACTGTCCGGGGATAGCCGTCAGATTCGAGGGGCCCGAAATACTGCCGCCACGCCGAAGCCAGGATGCACTTTCGCTCGTTCGAGCGTACACCGGTCACGCCCGATTAACGATAACCGTGTTTCGAGGTGTGCGGTGACCATGGTGCCCGTCAGTCCGCTCGGCGACACCGGCATCTACGTCCCGCGGCTCGGTCTTGGCTGTCAGCCGTTGGGATTGCCGGAAATGCACGAGGACGACGTCGGGCGCCTTCTCGACACGGCGTTGGATGCCGGTGTGAATCTCCTGGACACGGCGCCGGCCTACGGGTTGTCCGAGGAACGACTCGGGCGGCACCTGGCGGGGCGTCGCGGCGATGTCATCCTTGTCACGAAGCTCGGTTATGGTGTGCCCGGCTGCCCGGACTGGACCGGCGAGTGCATCCGGCGGGGAGTCGATCTGGCGCTCGAGCGGTTGCAGACCGATTATCTGGACATCGCGTTGCTGCACTCGTGCGGTCTCGAAACTCTCGAGCAGAGTGAGGTCGTCGAGGCTCTTGAAAAAGCGCGCGCACAGGGCAAGCTGCGCCTTGCCGGCTACTCGGGCGAAAACAATGCGCTTGAGTTCGCGATAGCCAGCGGCGCGTTCCAGGTCATCGAGACCTCGGTGAATTTTCTTGACCAGGCCGGTATGGACGGGGCGGTAAAACAGGCGGGACTTGCCGGGCTGGGGGTGCTGGCCAAGCGGCCGCTCGCTAACGCGGTGTGGCGCCATCGCGTCACTGGCGACGAAGCCGTGGAGGAGTATCGGCGGCGGTATGAAGAGCTGCGGCCGTGTTTTGGTGAGCCGGTCAACTGGCCGGACACTGCGTTGCGGTTTGCCGCGTTTGCGCCGAACGTCCATTGCGCGCTCATCGGGACCGGCAACGTCGAACATCTCCGGTCGGCAATTGCCGCCGTG
The DNA here is from genome assembly GCA_002868855.1 of Chromatiales bacterium. Taxonomy (GTDB): domain Bacteria; phylum Pseudomonadota; class Gammaproteobacteria; order Steroidobacterales; family BM003; genus BM003. The sequence goes on from PKUM01000186.1 coordinate 8,068, forward strand.
GCCAAGGGGCCGTTGCCCTACGATCTCGCTCAGAACCTGCGCGAGGTGTGGCGCCGGAACAGCGATGGTTGGGGTGGCGTGATCTGAGCGCGAAGCTGCTCTCTTGCTGAAGGTCCGCCGGATGCCGAGGCTGCAACCGGGAGCACTCGATTCGTCAATCCGCGTCGAGGCCGCCCGTCTCCTCCAGCCAGTCGGCGACACGTTCGACAGCACCCGGGATATCGTTCTCGGAAATGTCGACATGCAGACACGGAAGCCGTGACGCATCGCAGAGATCGCGGAATTCCTGCTGCTCGTCGATGAACGGTTGCAGGTCGATATATTGCGACGGGTTGCCGGATACCTTCAGCCGGCTGTAGCGAGCAGCTGCGAATGAGTCAGCATCACGCCAGCAGCAAACCAATCGAAACCCGAGCGCCGCGAGCCGCTCCTCTAGCCAGCCGAAGTCGTAATCGCGACCGTGTTCGCGCCGTTGGTAGATCTTCGTGGAGATGTGAAAGCGATCGACTATCCACGAGTAGTAGCGCTGCAATTCGAAAAGCCGTGTCCAGGTGGCATAGGTCTCCATCGCCTGTGCTTCCTCGGCGGCCTCGAAGTTGATCAGGCCGCGTCCCCAGGGAAAGTTCGTGAACGCGCACCACTCGGCGGAGATTATCGGCGAGTGGTACCTGTAGCGACGCGGACCCACAATCCGCGGGTGCTCGTTCAACGCAAACGCGATCTCGGTCTTGTGGGTCAACCGTGTTCCTTCGAGGATGATTTTAGGACAGAGTTTGCCGCCCATCGTGGTCTCCTGTGGCCCCGTTCGATATTGAAGTCGGCCGGCCATTCGGCGTCGGAGTCAGCCCATCCGGGAGACTTCTGAACCGTAAATTTCATCGCCAGCGGCAGCATCGGCACGCGCTCCGGAGATGTGCGCCGGAGAGGGCTCAGGTACACTGGCTTCGTCGCCGCGCAAACGATTTTCCTCGCGTCACACGGTACGCTGAGCGACCAACGGGGAATTCACTACAATGACGATGTCCTTTCTAGAAGAACTCAAGCGCCGCAACGTCGTCAAGGTGGGCATGCTCTATGTCGTCGCCTCGTGGCTGATCCTGCAGGTTGCCGACGTGCTCTTCGAAGCGATGAATCTCCCGTCGGTCTGGCTCAGGCTTGTGCTGGCGATACTGATCCTGGGTTTCCCGCTTGCGTTGATTTTCTCGTGGGTTTTCGAGATGACGCCGGAGGGGATCAAGCGCGAGCGCGACATCGACCGCTCGAGTTCGATCACGCAGCAGACCGGTCGCAAGGTCAACACATTGATTGTCGTGCTGCTGGTGCTCGCGATCGCGGCAGTGGTAGTTGACCGTCTGATCCCGGAGACGGCCGTGACCAGCGACCGCGAGGCGGCGGTCGATAAGCGGGATGGCGTTACACCGGCAGTCGAGTCGGCCGTGCCGGTGGAAACGGGGCCCGTTGGCGAGGACGCGAGCATTGGCAACGACAAGTCGGTGGCGGTGCTGCCGTTTGCCAACCGCAGCGCAAACGAGGCGGACGTCTACTTCGTCGACGGCATCCACGACGACATTCTGACCCAGCTGGCGCGGATCGGCGACCTGAAGGTGATCTCGCGCACGTCGGTGGAGAAGTTTCGCAACACCTCCCAGAGCATGGGCGAGATCGGTGACGCGCTCGGCGTGAAGAACATCCTCGAAGGCGGCGTGCAGCGGGCCGGTGACCGGGTGCGGATCAACGTGCAGCTGATCGACGTCGAGACCGACAAGCACCTGTGGGCGGACACCTACGACAGGGAGCTGACGACGGAGAACATCTTCGCGATCCAGAGCGAGATCTCGACGGCGATTGCCGAGGCGCTGAAGGCGACGCTATCACCGGAGGAAAAAGCGCAGCTTGCGACCGAGCAGACGCAGAACCTGGAGGCGATGGAGGCGTATTTTCTTGGCCGCCAGGCGATGGCCAGACGCACCAGCTCGTCGCTGGCCGAGGCCGAGGAACATTTCAAGCGGGCGATCGAGCTCGACCCGAACTATGCGCTCGTCTACGTGGCGCTCGCCGATACTTATTCGTTGCAGGCAACGTATAGCGGCAAGTCGGCGGAAGGTCAGGCGCGGCTCGGTGAACCGCTGATACTGAAGGCGCTGGCGATCAATGACCGGCTGGGCGAAGCCTATATCTCGTTGGCGGAAACGGTGCCGTTTGTCTCGCCGGCAGAGTCCGCCGAAGACCTCGGCACGCTGTATCGAAAAGGGATCGAGCTGGCGCCCGGCTACGCAACCGGCCACCACTGGTATGGCATTTGGCTGGTGGGCGAGGGCCGCTTCGAAGAGGGTGTCGAGCGGCTGCGGCAGGCGGTCCGGCTTGATCCCCTGGCACCCGTTCTAAGGACGTCGCTTGGAAGTGTCCTCGAGTCACTTGGCCGGTTCGACGAAGCCAGCATGGAATATGAGTCCTCGATCCGGCTTGACCCGGGGTTCGCGAACGGTCATTCCCGTCTCGGCAGGATGGAATGGTTGGTCAACGGACGTGTCGACAATGCGCTGGTCCATATGCATAAGGCGGTCGAACTCGATCCGGGTAACCCCGGGAATGTATTCGATCTTGTGTTGATGCGCACCGACATCGGCGAATGGGATCAGACGGACCAGCTGCTTGAAAGGGTGTTCGCGATCGACTCCGAGTTCTTTAGTCATCTCGCTCCAATGCTGGTCAACCTCAACCGCGGCCGGGCCGCAGACGTCGTCGCCGATGCCGAGCAGCTGATTGCCATCGACGAGTCCGATATCGGAGCGCTGTATGTTCTCGGTCTCAACGATCGGCGGAACGGTGAGGCGGAGCGTGCCGTGCAGCGATACCGAGACGCATTCCCGCAATGGTTCGAAGACGCCGGGCCGGAGATAAGGCAAAACAACTTCGTCTCTGCCGTCTTCCTGGCGTTTTTCCTGCGCGAGGCCGGCGATGAGCTGCGGTCCGGCCTGTTGCTCGATCGCAGTCTCGCGTTTATGCAAGCGCTTCCGCGGGTCGGCGGATCCGGGTACGCGCCTTTCAAGGCCTATGCGTTTGCAGTGCGCGGCGACAAGCGTGAGTCGCTCGCCGCGTTGCGCGCTGCGGTCGACGATGGCTGGCGAAATGTCTGGCGCCTGTTGCTCAAATACGACCCGGTATTCGCGACGCTGCACGAGGCACCCGAATACAAGGCGATCGTCGCCGAGATCGAGGCCGACATGGCCGCGCAACTGGCAAACGTCCGCGCGATGGAGGCGCGCGGCGAACTGGCGCCGCTGCCGCCGCTACCGGCCCGATAGCGGATCGGGCCGGTCGACGCGTTTCCATCCGATACACCCGGTGCCGTCGTTATTGCATCCAGCGTTCGATCTTGGCCCCGAGAACATCCAGCGGGACCGCGTCGTTGCGCAGCACTTCGTCGTGGAATTCGCGGATATCAAACCCTTCGCCCATCTTGGCTTCAGCTTCGGCGCGTAGCGCCTGGATCCGCAGCATGCCGATCTTGTAGCCGAGCGCCTGTCCCGGCCAGACGACGTAGCGATCGATCTCGGCCTCCGCCTCCGACGGGTGTGCGCCCTCGGTTTCGACCATGTAGCGAATCGCCTGCTCCCGGCTCCACTTTAGTGCGTGCATGCCGGTGTCGACGACGAGGCGGATCGCGCGATGGAGTTCGTCCTGCAGGCGGCCGAGGTCGCTGAACGGGTCGTCGTCGTAGAGTCCCATTTCCTTGGCCAGCGCCTCGGCATAAAGCCCCCAGCCCTCGCCGAACGCGTTGGAGTACAGCACCGTTTGCAGGATCGGTGACTGCTGTTCCATGCCGATCACCGTCTGCAGATGATGCCCCGGATTGGCTTCGTGGTAGGTCAGTGTTTTCAGCGAGTACGACGGCCAGATCGCCGTGTCCCGGAGATTGATCCAGTAGGTGCCGGGACGCGAGCCGTCCATTGCCGGCGCGTCGTAGAAGCCGCCGGTCGCGCTCTGCTCCGCGTAGACAGGCACCCGTTTCACGACGAGCTGTGCTTTCGGCAGCAGGCCGAACCACTGCGGCAACAGCGGTTCGATCTCGGCCATCTGCGCATTGAGATCCGCGATCAAACGGATTTTCCCCGCATCGGTATTCGGGTAGACAAACCGTTCTTCCTCGCCCAGCGCGCTCATACGCTCACCGACCGTGCCGTCGGTGTAACCCTCGGCGCGAAGAATCGCGTCCATCTCGGACAGGATTCTCGTGACCTCCGCCAGGCCGATATCGTGGATCTCCTGCGGATCGAGCGTGGTATCGGTCATGTGAGTGATCATTGCGCGGTAAAACGCATCGCCGTTGGGCAGCCGCCACACGCCGGCCTCGCTGCCGGCGTTATCGCGCAGGACTTTCAACGCCGCAACGAGGCGCCTGTTTGCCGGATACACTCCGGTTTCGATCAGCGTGGCCGCTTTGGCCGCATGTTTGTCGCTGTCTGCGACGCCGGCTTCGTCGAGGCGCTTGCGGAAGCTGGTGACCAGCGAGTGCTCGGACGGGGCGGCAAGCGAACGCGCCTCGATCACCGCAACTGCCTTGTCGATGATGAAATCCGGCGGGACGACACCGAGTTTTCGATCGGCGTCGATTTTCGTGATGACCTCATCGATTGCATTGGCATATCCGGCCAGCCGCGTCAGATACGCGTCGGCATCGGCGCTGCTCGCAACCCGTTGCTGCTTCTCCAGAATCCCCGGGATCGCGATCTGCGGGCCGGAAAGCTGGGTAACCGGGTAGGGCAGGAACCAGTTGCCGTAGTCGGAAAACACCGCCCCGTAATCGACCACCCGCGCCGGGCCTGACGCGTTGCGGAACTGGGTCAGCAAAACCGCGTGGACGATGGCTTCGCGCGGATTCAGCGCGGTGCTGTCAACGGCTTCGAGTTGCGCGACGATCGCGGCGGCAATTGCGCGCCGCTCGGCCTCGGCTGCCGGCGACAGCCCGCCGAGCTGGCTGTCCCGGCCGGGACCGGCCACGGACTCGGGCACCCCGTAATAGGTGGCCATCTCCGGGTTCATCGCAAAGTAGCGGCCAGACACGTCTGCGACAACATCGTCGAAATCGATTGCCGTTGACCCGGCCGCCGGGGCATCCGCAGCCGGATCGGTACCGGGTGGCGAGATCGTTGCCTGGTCTCCCGTTGCTGCAGTGGAGAATGCAGTCGCGAGAAAAGCGAATGCGAGACAGGCGGCCGAACAGGAGAATGGTTTCATCGGTCTTTCCGTTGTATTGAATTCTCAGGAATCCGCGGCGATTGTTGCCACGCGAATCAGGTGGCGAATCATACCCGCGATTCGCGGTGCGCGGCCACGTGACCGGTAGCGCAGCGATCGGCGCGTGTTGATCGGGCGCTTTAGCGGAGTGGATCGGTCGGCGTCGCGGGTACCGATGGCGGGGGTTGGCCCTCGAATCCGGCGACTGGCATAGCCGCGCGCCGAGGTCCGGAGTAAACACGCAGTTCAGCTGCGCAATGATCGCGTGAAGGTCGATTCCCGAACAGTCGGGCGATTCCCGCGTCGCAGAAACAGGTGCCGCATCGCTGGACTCGCGATAGCAATCGAATAAGAGAACGCGGCATGCATTATGTCAAAAGACTAGCGCGGATCGAGGTTGCAGCGGAGATGATCCGGGCCCCGGCGCAGCGGGCTCGAATGGCATTGACAGACAGAGACTCCTGCGGATTGCAGCAAACGCTGATCCCGCATCGTCGGGCGATCCGGATTGCGTTTTTTACGAATTGACAGATTTTTCTGCCGGTCGCAGCCTTGATGGATTACAAACCCTCGATCCATAACCACATCAACAGGGGGAAGGTCATGCAATACCGAAGCCTCATCGGTTCTTTTCTTGTCGCCGCGACTCTGCTTGCCACGACGTTGATCGCTCCGACGGCGCTGGCGGCGTCAGCGAAGAAATCGCCGCCCGGACCGGGCAATGTGCTGGTCGGTGCGGCCTCCCGCTCGGTGTTGCCGCTGGTAGACGGCAGCTACGATTATCTCGATGCCGGGTTTCCCGACCGCACGGACCCGAACGATCCCGGCATCTTCGTACCGGAATGGGACGACGGGCGCATCGCGGTCGGTAACGGCGACAGCTTCTCCTACTGGGTGCACGACGATCTTCGCGCGACTGCGGTCGCGATCGACGATCCGCGAAGCCCGGAAATCGTCGTCATCGTCGATTCGGACCTGTACATGGTCTTCCGTGTCGACGCGGAAGAGATGCGGAAAAAGGCGGTCGACCAGCTGCCGCCCGGGATCGCGAAAAAACTAAGAATCGTCGTGTCCGCATCGCACAACCACCACGGTCCGGATACCGCGTTCGACGTCAATCACGCGTGGTACGAGTACATGTCGGAACAAGTCGCCGCGGCGATCGTCGAGGCGGTTTCGACCCGGCGCCCGGCCCGGCTGCAGGTAGCTGCCGGCGCGCACTGGTTCGGCATGAACGACGGTACCGATCCGCAGGTTTTCGATCCGAACCTGAACGTGATGCAGGCCATCGACACGCGCGGGCGGACCATCGCCACGCTGGTGCAATGGAACCTTCATCCGGAAGCGACGCTCAACTGGTCGCCGCCGCTGGAGGTAATCGAGGATGACTGCGCAGCGATCGGACTCACCGGAGCGAATTGCAGCGCTCGGGGCCGTTACTTTACGGCCGATTTCCCCGGCATTCTCCGCGAGGATCTCAACGCGGCTTACGGCGGCGAAGTGCTGTTTCTCAATGGCGCGCTCGGTGTGCTGGTGGGGCCCGGCGGCGCAGACGTCTGGGAGGTCACGGAAGAATATCCGCTCGGCAACCAGTTGATCGCACCGGCCGGCGCGACCGCGCCGGGCGGCGGCAACGACTATACGCAGCGCAATTTCCGCAGGACCGTGATCATCGGCGAGCAACTGGCTGCGGCGGCGATGCGGTTGCTGGAGTCGGCCGAGAAGATCGAGCAGCCGCGAGTGGCTTACGATAGTCAGCCGTTCTACACCTATCTCAGCAATTTCGGCTTCCGGGTGTTGCTCGTCGTCGATCCGGGGACCGGTTACACCAATCTCGGGAACACGCCCCCGTTGCTCTACGACTGTCCGCTTACCGGTCCGAAGAACGCCTCAACCTGCGAGCCCGACGAGTACCAGAGTGGTGTCGACCCGGTTCTCGGCGTGTCGGCGCGGCAGGGCAATCACCTGCAGAGCGCCGTCGACTACGTCAGGATCGGGCCAGTCGGCATGATGTTCCTGCCGGGTGAGATCCCGGGGGAACTGACGATCGGTTTGCCGGCGGATTTCCGCGTAACGCCCGAGAACTGGTACGAGGAACCGCCGGGCCGGCATGCTTTCGGCGCCGACTACACGATTCCTGGCTACACTCGCAGGCGAATGGCCGATCCGTACAAGTGGACGATCGGTCTCGGCAGCGATCAACTCGGCTATTTCGTGCCGCTGTCCAACTACCGGGTTGCCTGCGTAGGTGATCTCTTCGTCGGCCCCGGCACGTGCGAGTCGCTGTACAGCCTCGGCTTCATCGAGTTTCCGGACAGCCTCGCAGGTGCGACCTGCAAGCGCATTACCGAAGACCCGTCCGAGTTGGCCGGCTATCCGCCGCCGGTCGACCAGGTGGTAGCCGCCAGTTGCCGCTATGGCCAGGCACTCGGCGAGGCCGACGGTCACTACGAGGAGACCAATTCCGCTGGCTGGGATCTCGTCGAGGATATGATGCGGGTGGTCGGCGATCTGAGCGGCAACGACGACCCGACCGAGGTCAACCCGGAATTCCCGGGATGGTGGCAGCAATATCTGCCGCCTGGCGATCTGCCGTAACGGGTGCGGGTGCTGACCGTCGCGTCTGCGATGGTGTCCGGGTCATCGGGGCGGGCTTTCAGTCCGCCCCGTTTTATTCGTGGGCATGGTCGGCCGCGCGGGCCGCGATGACCTCGATTTCGACGAGCGCACCGGGCATCGGCAATCCGGCGACCTGAACAGTCGTCCGCGCCGGCAGCCCACCGGCCTCTTTGCCGAAGTATTTCAGATAAGCCGACATCAGACCCGCGAAGTCCATCGCGCCGCCCTTGTTCGGGTCGCCGACCAGGAATACGTTCATCTTGACGACATCGCTCATCGCGAAACCCGCCGCCTCGAGCTCCGCCGCGATCTTGCCAAGTATGCTGCTCGCCTGCGCCGCGGTGTCGCCGATCCGTTCGCGAGAGCCGGGTGGTGCCGACGGATCGGCGGCGTCGGCGAGCGTCCCGCTGACAAACACGATGTCCGCGCCGGCGGGTACGCTGACGCTGGTCGCAATCGGGAAATCGGATCCCGCGCGTCTGACGATACTGTGGGCACTTCCTGCTGCGCTGGCGAGCCCCAGAATCAGGGCGACGGCGAGATGCAAAGTCAGTCTCATCGGATTCTCCTCGAGGTTTCGGTGCGACCGACAGAAGCTGTGGCCGGACGTAAGTTCACCGCTCAGGCGGCCCGGCTGAATACCGCGCCGGCGAGCCGGGCAGATCCGAACCCGGGTTCGAGCAATGCGTCGCCGTAACGGCTCACATCCACGCGTCGCAGCATCAGCGAGCGATAGACGCCGGCTCCGCGAATGTCGCCGGCGAGCCGGAAGCCAACGATGCGGCCCTCCGTCAGATTGATCTTGCGCAGATGTCTGCCCGTTCGGATTTTCAGCTCCGTCTCACCGGCCTGGCTCCCCACGGCGATCACCGGAATGCCGAGGTGGCGGAGGCTGTTCATCGATTCGGCGCCTTCGTAACGGGTGTCGTAACCGAGCAGTTGCTCAGCTACGACCCGCGCCTGTGCGACCGCATTCGGGAAGATCGCGTGGACAAAACGCTCGCCGGTCATGCGATCGCGCGTCTCGACGGCGTCGCCCGCCGCGCGGATGCAGGGGATGTTGGTGCACAGCCGGTCGTCGACCCGCAGGCCCCAGCCTGTATCGAGCCCGGCACCGGTGAGGAACTCGAGGTTGGGCCTGACCCCGGTCGCCGCGACATAAGCGTCTCCCTTGATGACCTCACCCGGCTCGAGGACCAGCGCATCGGCCCGGCCATTGCCGGCAAAGGCGGCTGCCTGGGTACCGGTGCGAACACGCACCCCGCGCTCGGCAAGCGCCTGACCGACGATTTCCGCGGTCTCGGCATCTAGCATGCCCGGCATCACCCGGTCCTGCTGCTCGACCATAGTCACGTCGAGGCCGAGATCGGCAAGCAGCAGTGCCACTTCGACGCCGATAAACCCGGCGCCGACGACGACGGCGCTTTTGACCTCGCCGTCGCGGGCGTGCGCGATGAGTTCTTGAGCCGCGGTCAGCGACTTGAAGTTGTAAACCCCGGGCAGGTCGTAGCCGTCGATCGGTGCGTACAGCCGGCTGCCGGTGGCAATCACCAGCTCGTCGAAGGCAAGCGACGTATCGTCGGCGAGCGTGACCCGTTTCGCCGCTGGATCCACTGCGCGAACCTCGGTTCCGGCGCGGTAGTCGACCTGCAGTCGTTCGCAAATGTCCGTGCCCTTCCAGTACAGCGCCGCCCCGCGGCCGTGGAGAAAATGTTCGGCCATTGCCGGTGGCGAATACGGCGGGAACGGCTCGGCCGAGATCATCGTGATATCCGCCTGCTGATCCGCGTCCGGCTGCAGCGTGCGCAGATGCTCCGCGACCGAAATGCCGGCCGGCCCGGCGCCAAGAATCAGGATGCGCATGACGATACCCTCGCCCTCGGGGCGACCAGCGTGTCGAGCAGCCCGTCGAGAGCATTAATCAACGATGAGTCGGGATCCTCGAGCAGCGGTGCCACCGAGGGCTCCGTCTGCCACAGGCGTTCCCGGTAGGGCAGGCAATGGATGCTGGCGAACGGGAAACCACCGGCGGTGTCGACGCGGTCCATCGCACGGCTGAACTCGTCCGGATGCCTGACGCCGTTGACGACCAGGTGGACGCCATCGACGTCGAGTTCGGCAGCAAGCCGGGCTGCGGCGAGCGCGACCTGAATGCCGTTGAAGCTCGGGTCGGTGACGACCACCGCATGCTTGAAACCTTTCGCGAGCGCTCGCCCGAAATGCTCGAAGCCGGCTTGCGTGTCCATCAGGATCGCTTCGTCGCGACGCAGACCGATCGCGTTGACCACTGCGCCGAGCAGTGCGTTTTCCGGACACAGACACCCGGCCGCCGGCTGCACGGTGTTGCCCATGACGAGCAGCCGGACTCCGCCGGGACCGGTCACTCCGAAGCGCCTGACGACGTCGTCGACCTCTGGATTGAGGCGGAAGAAGAGCCCCCAGCCGGCGCCCGGACGGGCACCGGTTTTCTCTTCGACATAGTCGGCGTTTTCGCTCAGTGGCACCAGGCTGCGGACCTGCTCGAGGGGGAGACCCAGCGCAAAGGGGAGGTTCATCTGCGGGTCGGCATCGAGCGCCAGCACCCGGAACTCGCGGCGGCCGAGTAGCAGTGCGAGCAATGCGGTCAGCGTGGTCTTGCCGACGCCGCCCTTGCCGGTCACGACCACCCGGAAATCGTCCGGGTGGGCGTTGTGGGCAAGCATCCCGCCATGGCTGTGGGTGTGATCGCCGTGATCGTGTCCATGCGCCTCACACATCATCTTTTCTCCTGACGGCCCGGTAACATCAGGCCGCTTCCGATGGCGCCTCGACGTCCTTGGTTTCGAGATGCGGCAGCCCGAGCGCTGCGCGCTTCGACTCGATGTGCCTGCGGATCATCACGGCTGCTTTCTCCGGGTCCGCCTCGATGGCAAACTTTGCGCCGACGACATCTTCGAGCCCGGCTGCCAGCAGGTTTACGACGTTCGGGCTGCCGAAGATTGCCGGCTGCACACCGAGCACAGTGTAGATGCCGCTTGCCACGACATAGGCGCCGATCGATACCGCTTTTTCCGAGTACCACTCGGGCGCGGCCCCGGCGAGCGGGAGTTGCGAGATATCGGTGCCGAGATAATTCGCGAGCGCCGCCGCGAGCGTGAGGATCCGCGTGTTATCGACGCAGGAACCCATGTGCAGCACCGGCGGAATACCGAGCGCCTTGCAGACTTCCTTGAGGCCCGGCCCGGCCATCTCGGCCGCCTCGGGCATCATCTGGCCGGCCTTGCCATTGGCCACCGCCGAGCAGCCGGTCACGAGCACCAGGATGTCGTTTTCGATCAACCGACGGGTCAGCGTGACATGGCCATGATCCTGCGAGATCTTCGGGTTGTTGCAGCCGACCACACCGACCGCACCGCGGATCTTGCCCGCTTTGATCGCCTCGACCAGCGGTTCCGGCGTGCCGCCCAGCGCGCCGAGTATCGCCTCTACCGAGAAACCGGCCATCATCTCCACGGTATCCCCGGGGATACGAACCCGCTCGGGATTTCGGTTGGCATAGGCCTCGACGCCATGCGAGACGATTTCCTTGCCGATCTCGTAGCCGCGGCGCGGATCGAACGAGATATGCGTAGCACCGGTGAATTTCGCCTTGTCGGCCGTGGAGATGACTTCGGTGTGGAAACACTTCGCCACGTCCGTCACCGACGGCATGATGCACTGGTAGTCGACGACCATCGCATCGAGTGCCCCCGTCAGCAGCACGAGTTCCTGCATCAGGTGGTTGCCGGCCATCGGCAGGCCTTTGCGCATCTGCAGTTCGTTGCCGGTGCAGCAAAGCCCGACCAGGTTGATGCCCTTCGCGCCAAGTTCCCTGGCCCGCGCAACGAGTTCCTCGTCTTCGGCTGCCTGCATGATGACATCGGAGAGCAGCGGGTTATGGCCGTGCAGCGCGATGTTGACGTAGTCGGCCTTCAGCGCGCCCAGGTTGACCCGGGAGGCGACCGGCTGGGGGGTGCCGAACATTACGTCGGAGAGTTCGGTTGCCACCATCGATCCGCCCCAGCCGTCCGACAGGCTGGTGCGCAGGCCATGCAACAGCGTGTTGACGTAATCGTTGTCCACGCCCATATGGGTCCGATGCAGCATCTCGACGTTCTCGCGGTCGATGCCGCGCGGGTCTATTCCGAGCGTTTTCCAGAGTTTCGTACGTTTATCGGGCGCCCGGTCGCTGAAGCTGAGGTGGCCCTTGGCGGTACCGAATTCTTCCATCATCGCCTCGGCCAGGTCGGATGCGACTTCGTTCGGTCTGCGCCCGGTCGGATCGATACCCCGTTCCTCGGCGAGGCTTCTCAGTTTGGTTTCGTCGCGCAACTCGTAGCCCGAGGTTTCGCCTTTGGCGAGTTCCGCGAACACCTCTAGGATGTCGCGGCCGTGATCGGAGTGGGCCGAGGCCCCGGCCGCGATCGTCCGCCCGAGATTGCGAGCGACGATGATGTCTGCGTCGGCGCCGCAAACGCCCTTCTGGGGACCGTCGCCAAAGGGGTCGACCCGGCACGGGCCCATCGAGCAATTGCGGCAGCTCACGCCCATCGCGCAATAGCCGCACTGCGGCTGTTGTGCCGCGAGCCGGTCCCATACGGTCTCGATGCCTTCCTCGCGGGCCCTCGCGATCATCGCCCGCGCGTCGTTGTTGATGCTCAGCTGGGAAAGTTTTTCATGGCTTGCCATGACGCACCTCCTCGTTCACATGCGTCGCCGACGCGCCCCAGGCGCGCCAACCCGCCACCCCGTCGGGCTCGCGTGTGGCGAGCGATACGGCCGTGGCAGAAGTGAGCATTGCGCTCGATTCGCGCGCGCAGCCCGCCGCAATCAGTTCGTTCAGATCACCGAAAACCAATGCGCCGGCCTTGCAGGCCTCGACGCACGCCGGAATTTCTCCACTGCTCACCCGCTCAACGCAACCATCGCACTTCGTGGCGACCACCCTGGGTGGTGCGCCATTGGCCGCGCTGTGAAACGTGATGACATCGAACGGACAGACCATTGCGCACATCGCGCAGGCGATGCACTTGTGGCCGTCGGCCAGTACCACGTCGCGCTCCCGATCCCGGTGCATCGAACTCGTGGGGCAGACCTCGACGCAAGGGGCCGGATCGCAATGCCGGCATTTGTTCGGGAACGAAGTGTTATAGGTGGTTCCGGTGCCGACGTGTATCCTCGAATGCGGGCGCGGAGTCTCGAACGGCGCGGTCGCAGCGTCGTGGCTTCGCGAATGCGCAACGGCGCATGCGAACTCGCACTGACGGCAGCCGATGCACCGCTCGGGGTTGACGAAGACCGTCTTCATGGGACGCCTCCCCGGGAAAACCCGGTATATTCAAGCCCTGTTTCGGTGGCAACAATAAATCTACCGAAGCAGCACCATGCTCCCAGCGGCCCGCGTTAAACACAATTCTGGGTTGTACCTAGAACCACGCCACGGCGCATGCCTCGGCGCGTAGACGACAAAAAAACAGGCGCACCCCTTCTGGATCGCCGCCGCATCGCCCATACTGGCGCGGGTTCTCGGGCTGCCCGACCCGCGGGCAACAGCTAGTCGATCGGATGACGATATGGAGACGCAGCCACCACCGGAGCTGACCACCCGCGCGATCGTGTTGGCGATCGTACTGGCAATCATTTTGGCCGGCGCCAATACCTATCTGGGCCTGTTCGCGGGCATGACGCTGGCGTCCGCGATCCCGGCCGCGGTCGTGTCGATGGGCGTGCTGAAAGCGCTCGGCGGCGGGCACATTCTCGAGAACAATATCGTCGCCACCGGCGCCTCGGCCGGTTCTTCGATTGCCACCGGCGTGATCTTCACGATGCCGGCGCTGATCATCCTCGGATACTGGACCGATTTCCGTTACTCGTGGGTGCTGGCGATCGCCGGTCTCGGCGGGCTGCTCGGAGTGTTTTTCTCGGTGCCGCTGCGCCGTTCGATGATCGTCGACCAGGGCCTCGCGTTTCCCGAAGGCAAGGCGGCGGCCGAGGTGCTGAAGACCGGGGAGCACCCGGAGCAGGGGCTCAAGCTGCTCGCCGCGGCTTCGGTTATCGGCGGATTCATGAAGCTCGCGGCCGGTAGCGGTTTGCGCCTGATTCCGGATACCGCGGCGGTAGCCGGCTGGTTTGGCAAGACACTGGGTTACTTGGGCACCAACCTCTCACCTGCATTGTTCGGAGTCGGTTATATCGTTGGGCTGAATATCGGCATCGTGATGCTGTCGGGCGGTGTCATTGCATGGATGATTGCGATTCCCGTTTACAGCACGTTCTTTCTCGGCGCCGACCCGGCGCTGAGCGCGGAAATTGCCGCGGCGGGGCCGATCGATGCGGCCTATGCGATCTGGTCCGCGCAGGTACGCTATCTCGGTGTTGGCGCGATGCTGACCGGTGGCGTGTGGACGCTGATCTCGCTGCGTTCGTCGCTTGCGTCGGGTATTCGCAGCGGCATGATGGCCGGGCGCGCCGATGCCGGCGATGTGACGCCGCGTACCGAGCGCGATTTGCCGATGCGTTACATCCTGATCGGGCTGGTGCTGTTTACGCTGCCGCTGATGATGCTGTACCAGGCCATCGTGTCACAGTGGCTGGTCAGCATCCCGATGACGGTGATCATGATCGTCGCCGGGTTCCTGTTCGTGTCGGTGTCGGCCTACATGGCCGGGCTTGTCGGCTCGTCGAACAATCCGGTGTCGGGCATTACGATCGCCACGATCCTGTTCGCGGCACTGGTGCTCGCCGCGATCATGGGACGGGACTCGTCGATCGGCGCGGTTGCCGCGATCATGATCGGCGCGGTCGTCTGCTGTGCGGCCTGCATCGGCGGCGACAACCTGCAGGATCTGAAGTGCGGTTACATCCTCGGCGCCACGCCGTGGAAACAGCAGACGATGCTCGCCATCGGCGGCGTCTCGAGCGCGCTGGTGCTGGCGCCGGTTTTGAATCTTCTGGCCCAGGCCTATGGAATCGGGGTGCCGACCGAGACTCACCCGAATCCGCTGCTTGCACCGCAGGCCAACCTGATGGCGTCGGTCGCAAAGGGTATTTTCGGCGGCGAACTGCCGTGGACCACGATCGGTATCGGGGCGGCGATCGGTGTCGCCATTATTGCGCTCGACGAAATGCTGAAGCGCCGGGATTCGACGTTTCGCGTGCCGGTGCTGGCCTGTGCGGTTGGCATTTATTTGCCGATCGAAGTGAGCATGCCGATTTTCGCCGGCGGTCTGGTGGCTCATTTTGTCGAGCGCCACTATGCGCCGTTTGCGGACGCGAGTGCGCGGGAACGCATCCATCAGAAGGGCACGCTGTTTGCCGCGGGGCTGATCACCGGCGAGGCGCTGATGGGGATCTTTATCGCGATACCGATTGTCATGGCCGGACGCGCGGACGTGCTGGCGCTCGGAGCGGGCATGCAGTTTGGCGGCTGGCTCGGACTGGCGATGCTTGCGGGCGTCGCGTTCGCGATGTACCGGCTCGCCACGCGGCAGACTGTGGTGACCTGAGTCGTTTGTGAGTTTGGGTCCGTGTAGCGAGTGGTGACCTCGACGGATCGCATCCGTCCGCCGCGGCGACGCTGTGCAAGGTTGGGATTCGCTGTGCCGTATGTGCACGGCGCCGGAGCGGGATCAGGCTGTCATGTCGACCTTATGTCTAGCCGGCGGCACCCTGCAACAAGGGCAAGAACACCTCGTCGGCCCACGCAATCTCGCGATAAAAAATGATCGCTATGAATACCAGCACATAAGCGATACGGGTGCGTTTCTCTGCCAGCGTGCATTGCGCGGCGCCCATTGCGAGCAATAACCAGCCGAACCCGTCCACGGTAGCAATGGCGTAGGTAATCGTGCAGTAAGTCAGAAGCAGTATGTGCCGGATCGGCGCCAGCCGTTTGCCGCCCGGCCACAGAAATGCAATTGCCAGTGCGGCGTTGATAAACAGGTTCCAGACCGTCGCCGCGATCGCCAGCATGCGAAAGCGATCCGGGATCTCAACCGGGTAGCGTGGCTGCATCGTTGCCGCGTCGTTGTGTTGTTTTACGAACTCACGCAGTTCGTTGTAGGTGTCGCCATCCAGGCCACCTGCGACGCGTGAAAATCCCTCGAAGCGCGGATCGGTGAGAAACGTAACCTGGAAAAAAGTTCCGTCCGCGTATTGTCCCGTCCCGGTGAATTTCCAGATGCAGGCGAACAGGAACACCAGGCCGATCAGCAGACGGCCGTTAACGGCCAGTACGCGATCCGGGATCCCGGTTGACAATGCAAGTGCGGCGGCAAGGCACCAGTAACCCAACAGGTAGGCGTGATTGTCGGCGAGTGGCCAGTCGAGCAGCACTCGCGCTCCAGCCATCGCGGCGAGCGCAAACCACGGCAGCGGGTGGCGCAGCCATGCCGGCCGGATCAGCGCGATCGCGGCGATCGCCAGAAACACCGGCCGCAGCACCCAGTTTCCCACCGGGCGCAGTAACAGGTCGAGCAATGTCAGGCGTAGCGCGAGGTCTATTGCCAGCGGCCCGGCACGGGCGCGGCTCGCGGCGACAATCCGCTCAAGGCGTTGCAACCGCAAACTTCTCTTTCCTTACCAGGTCACCGCCGGGCGCCAGAGTTGCCGGATCGTATTCTACCGCCCAGACCTGGATTTCGATCTCGTCCCATGCGACCCGGTTACCGTATTCCCGCAGCATCAGCTCATCGGCCAGCGCACGTAATCGCGTTCGCGTAGGCAATGTCGTTGCGCGCCGGACCTGCCGCTGGAGGTCCGTGGTAACAGCGATCTCACGCCGGATGCCCTCGTTCTGCACAAACGCATGAAGATGACGATTGCCCGGCGCGTCGGTCGTGGAGAACATGCCGAAGCCGCCCCCCGACCACGGCGACAGGTTCTCTACCCGGGTGAGACGCAACTGGTTGGCGCCGACCGCGACAAGCAACAGCGCCGGGAGCCAGAAAGGAGCCGACCCGGCGAGGCGTTTGACCAGCGCGATCACCGGTTTATCTCGAGCGGGCCTAATTGACGACCACGTATACGACCTCACTGCCCCGATAGACGCGCTCGTAGCGGACGCCGTTGCAGTCGTAATATGTGACGCCACCCACCACGACTCTCCTGTAACTGCAGCCCATGCTGCCCCATACGCTTACCGAGACGTAGCTGTGACCGCGCCAGCGATCCTCGTACCACTCTTCACGGTCGTTGTGGACTTCCTTGGCAAAGTCCTGGCGTTCGTTGATATTTTCCTGGCGTTGATCGTAGCGGTCCTGGTTGGTGTCACGACGCTGGTCGATGTTGTCCTGGCGCTGGTCGAGCCGGTCCTGGTTCATTTCGGGGCGATTGTCCCGATTGGCAGTACCGGGTTCCGGACGCTGGGCGGCATAGTCGCGGCTGCCAGCCTGGCGTGATCCCTGATACCGCTGGTTCGACATGCTCGAGCGTGACGAACTTCGCTGCGGCCGCGCCTGGGACCGGTGCATCGAGCCGC
This sequence comes from Chromatiales bacterium, assembly GCA_002868855.1. Classification (GTDB taxonomy): domain Bacteria; phylum Pseudomonadota; class Gammaproteobacteria; order Steroidobacterales; family BM003; genus BM003. The sequence goes on from PKUM01000186.1 coordinate 25,421, forward strand.
TCGCCGCCGGACCGCCGCGGGTCATCGAATGTCCGCCACCGCGACCGCCGCCGCGGCGGGCTTCTGCAAAATCGACAGCCAGAAGACACACTACCGACGCCAGCACCAGGCTGACGACGACCTTTCCTTGAGTCGATTTCATTTCGCGTCCTCCTGGTTCGAATCGGATGGCGGTGCGGCTACGTAGAAGCGAATGCGTTCCGCATCTTTGGGCGGCACAAAGGTGAATTTTTCGCGGGTATTTTTCGGCGCCATATTCCAGTTGCTGAACTGTGCCCGGAACTGGGGCTGGCCGCGTTCTTCGCGATAGTCGATGACGATCCTCTGCAGCAGCGGCTCGTCGCCGGTGGCTACCCAGAGCTGAACGTCCGCGTAATCGTTGCGCAGAAACAGGTGATCACTGGTTACGCCTCGAACCACGTTCTCGCCGAGGTAATACGCGGTCTCGAGATCACGGGTGATTGATGCGAACAAATCAGGCGAGGCGATTTCCGACAACGGTGCCTTTATCCTGAGTTCCGACACCGCAAATTCGATACTTTCGACAAGGTCGCCGACCTGTTCTGTCTGCGCATAGACATTGGCTTCCTTGGAGTAGGCCCAGATGTGCTTGCCGTCGAAAATCATGGTTCCCGCAACGCCGTTGCGCCGAATTGCTTCTGTGTGCAGTCGGTCGGGGCGTGCCACCAGATTCTTGCGCGCTACACCAAACTCATACTTGACGCCGGATGGCTGCACGACGTCGTAAGTCGTATCTATCTCATAATAAAATTCGTCGCTGGCGGCGAGAAAGTCCGACATTGCCTGCAACACACTCAATGCTTCCGGCTCGATCTCCGGGGCCTCGGGAGACTCGGCCGTCTGCGGGTGGGCAGAGAGACAAAAAGCCGCCGTCAGCAAGCTCGCAAGGATTCGAATTCGGTAATGCATTTGTTGTTCCTCTAAAAGTCGCTTGCCGTTTGTTCTGTGCAGCGTACCTGTTTTGGCGATGGGGAAGCGAATGCGACACGGTGCTGAGCTGGCAGCAACGCGCCACCCGGAAAGGCATTTTCCGCCCTGATTTATTCGTCGTCCTCGTCGTCGTCAGTGATGACGTCGACGACGGCACCGGTTGCCTTGACCGGAACTTTCGCGGTTTCCACCGCCACGGTCGCTGCAGTTCCGACCACCGCGCCGACCACCATCGCGGTCGTGCAGCCCTGC
>PKUM01000305.1 GCA_002868855.1 Chromatiales bacterium
AGTTCGTGCTGCTTCATTTCCATCTCGGCAGCCAGATCTCCGACATCCAGCGGCTGAAGCAGGCGGCCAAGGAAGTCGCGCAGATCTATGCCGACCTGATAAAGCGTGGCATGCCGATCCGCTATCTTGATGTCGGCGGCGGGCTCGGCGTCAATTACAGCGGCGGGTTCGAGGAAGGCAGTATCAACTACAGCCTGCAGGAGTATGCGAACGCGGTGGTCTCCGCGATCGGCGAGGTCTGCGACGCGCGCGGAGTGTCGCATCCGGTGTTGATCTCGGAAAGTGGCCGCGCGATGACAGCTCACCATTCGATGCTCGTGGTCGAGACGGTCGGCGCGTTCCAGAAAGACAGCGTCGGGGACGATTACCAGATGCCGGCGGATGCGCACAGGATGACGCGCAATCTCGGCGACATCCTCGACTGGCTGCGATCCTCGCCGGAGCACGGATTCGCGGCCGAGGAACTGCTCGAGTGTTATCACGACGTCGTCGAGATTCATCGCGAGGCCGCGGCACTGTTCGGTATGGGCTATCTTGCGCTCGATCAGAACGCGCTGATCGAGCGCATGTACTGGAGTAGCTGCGCGGCAATCCTGAAACATCTGCGCGTGGCCGAGCCGGACCCGCAGCCGCCGGAGTTCAGCGAACTCGAAGAGAAGCTGGTCGATCATTACCTGATCAACTTCTCGGTGTTCCAGTCGATGCTCGACCACTGGGCGATCCAGCAGCCGTTCCCGATCATGCCGCTGCAGCGGCTCGACGAGCGCCCGACCCGGCGCGGGCTGCTCGTCGATCTGACCTGCGACTCGGACGGCAAGGTCAGCCAGTACGTGTCGGCAAACGTCGACAGGAATTTTCTCGAGCTGCATCCGCTGCAACCCGACTGCCCGTACTACCTCGGTGTATTCCTGATGGGTGCATATCAGGACATCATGGGTGATGCGCACAACCTGTTCGGGCGCGTCGCGGAGGCACATGTCTACGGCGATGCTGAGGAAGAAGGCAATTTTTGGATCGAGAAAGTGATCCCGGCCACCCGCGTGCAGGACATCCTCGGGCAGGTGCAGTATTTCCCGAACGATCTGCAGCGCCGGATGGAGGCGATAATCAAGGACAAGATCGACAGCGGCCTGATCAGGCCCAAACGGGGGATGGAGATACTGGATCAGTACATGGCCTCGTTTCAGGACCAGACCTATTACACTCCCCGCGAGCGCCGCCGACGGAGCGAGAACGATGACGGATAGCCATGTGGCAGCGACGGTCAAAGTCGGACTGGTGCAGATGCAGTGCTCCGAGGACCCGGACGAGAACATGCAGAAGGCGCTGGCGTTGACTCGCGAGGCGATCGGTAGCGGCGCGCAGGTCGTTTGTCTGCCCGAGTTGTTCCGGTCGCGTTATTTCTGCCAGAGCGAAGACGACGCGAATTTTGCGCTCGCCGAGCCGATCCCGGGACCCGGCACAGACGCGTTCGCGGTCCTCGCGCGCGAGCATGACGCCGCGATCGTGTTGAGCCTGTTCGAGCGGCGCGCGCCGGGTCTCTACCACAACACGGCCGCGGTCCTCGACGGTGCGCGCGGCTACATCGGCAAGTACCGCAAGATGCATATCCCGGACGACCCGCGCTACTACGAAAAGTATTACTTCACACCCGGCGACCTCGGCTTCAAATCTTTCGAAACGGGCAAAGCTGCGCTCGGCGTGTTGATCTGCTGGGACCAGTGGTACCCGGAGGCGGCCCGGCTGACCGCGCTGATGGGGGCGGAGATTCTTTTTTATCCGACCGCGATTGGCTGGCACCCCGAGGAGAAAGATGCCGTCGGCGAGGCGCAGCACCGGGCCTGGGAAACGATGCAGCGCTCGCATGCGATCGCGAATGGCTGCTACGTCGTCGCGGTCAACCGGTTCGGTTTCGAACCGGATCCGGCGGGCCCGGGCGGCATCGAGTTCTGGGGTCAGAGTTTTATCGTGGCGCCGGACGGCAGCGTGGTCTGCCGCGCGCCGGCCGATCGCGAATGCGTGCTGGTCGAGGAACTGGATCTGTCTAAACTCGCGAAACTGAGACACGGCTGGCCGTTTTTTCGCGACCGCCGGATAGACGCGTACGAAGCACTGACCCGACGGTTCATCGATCGCGACTGATACCGGTTACTCGTGCGATAAGCCGGGACTGCGCCGCACGATTTACCGTGCGGCGCAGGATTATTCCGACTGTTAACGCTCGCTCAGCGCCCGCGCGGGCCGAGCGCCGGATCGGTGAACCGCTCGATTTCCTGATCGTCGTCGCGAAACTGCACCCCGATACGATGAATGTCCGACGGCCAGTTCGGCACGTTCAGGACCGTGACGTTACCGGATCCGCGCGGGTCGTCGCTGATCGAGACGGTGCCCGAAGCGTCCGGTGATGCGAAGGTCGCAACGTCGACCGCGGTCAGGAACGTCAGAATGTTGAACGGAAACAGTTCGCCCTTGTCGAGGTCGGTCTCGCCGTCGAGCCCGTCGTCATACGCGAACAATGCGAGATTGACGCCCTCCCGCGGGCTGGTGTTCGGTTGCAACACGTTCAGCCCGTCAATTTTCAACAGATCGCTCTGCGATCCCTGGTCGCCCCAGAACTCGCGCTGCCGCGTCACGACCAGATTGGTCCGGCCGGCGTCGTTTGGCACGAACACTTCGAGACCCTGATTCGGCAGGCTGGTGTTCAGGCGCACGAAATGATCGCTGCGGCTGAACGGCTCGAAATAGAAATGATGGATCGTTTCGGGGTCCCCGGGGCGTCTGACTGCGAGCTCGTAATGCTTGAGTCCGTTGACCTTGACCGGTCCGAACGCGCCTGACAAGCCGATCGGGAAGCTTGCACGCGGCTCGTCCCCGATCCGGTGCCCGGTCGCGGCGTCCACCCGCCACAACTCGACTGTCGCGCCGGGATAGCCGACGTTCGCCGGAAAGATTACCGCGCGGCCGGCGATAGTCACCTGTCCGGGCGGCTCCGGTATCACATCGGTTGTGGCTGGCGCATGACCGGTGAAGAACTCGTACATCAACCCGAACGCTTCGGCCGAGGTTGTCACCTCAGTGTGCGACTTGGTGCCGAAGTAGTAGTTGTCGGCCGGGTCCGGGCCGATCTGCGCGTTCGTGTTGCCTCGGCGGTTGTAGCCGCTATCGGCGGTGTTCCACTCGCCCCAGATGCCGATTGTCGGCACGCCGCCCGGTAGTTCCTCCGAAGTGCGGCCGTCGATGTTCACGTATTTCGCAACCTTTGCCGGGCCGTCGAACGACGGATCGTCCAGATACGAGGTCCAGACCGTGGTGCCGCGAGAATGACCTATCGCAAGGACTTTTGCCGCCCCGGTCTCGCCAAGCACTGCATCGAGAAATGCGTCGAGGTCGGATACCGGGTTTAGCGGCGAGCTCGTGTCGTATTCGAATGCATACAGCAGCTGCTGCGGATACCCGTTGCTGGTGAAACGCATCGCCTGGGTCTCGAACTGCTGCGCGGACCCCAACTGGCCGTGGACGAACACGATCGGCAGCGGCGTGTCGCTATTTATATGGTTCGACGCATTGGCGACCGTTACGGCGATGCCAGAGAGCAGCAGGACGAGCGCGATCATAAGCCATTCGATGCGCAAAACGGCGCGGGATTCGGTTGGCCCGCGACGGGCGGGCGTACCGGGTGACTTGAGCGACGCGGGCTGCGGGCCGAGCGGGAATACTATTCTTGGACGCATTTGATTTTCCTCTGCCAATCGGTTGGCGCTGGTTGCTCGGGGCGGTTTCGGGCACTTCGGTCAGCTACGCGGACGACGAACCCGGTTGAAGGTTGCATCGCCGGTGCCGCCCCTGATTTTTGTTATCGGTGCCTGTCGTTTGTATAGCACAGTCGGGCAGCGGTCGCTTATTTTGGTCGAGCTTTACCGCAAAGACCGGAGAATCTTGCGTTGCGGACCAAGCCGCAACACGCTGCACGGCGTTCGGTCGAGTATTGCCGCGAGCGCGAATGAACTGCAATTGCATCGCGCGGGTGGTGCGGCGGCTCGCTCTTCGCTTTTTTCCGCGGCTGCATCGGGAAAGTTCTCCCGAAATCCGGCGGTTGTGCGAGCCGTTACTCCGGCTGTGGCTTTATCCCGGTTGATTGATCGAGCGCGCCGTGTGGTCCGACCTCGGCCAGGGTCTTCTCGCACAGCCCCCCGGCGGCCGTCGCCCGATCCGCCGCGCCCTGGAACAGAAACGAGAGGCCGCCGGTCAGGACCGCTGCGCCGCCGCTCAACAACACGCCTTTCTTGCTCAGCCCGATTTTGGGACTGGCAAGCGTTCCGCCGAGCTTGATG
>PKUM01000226.1 GCA_002868855.1 Chromatiales bacterium
CTGATGCGCAGCCAGGCTCGATTCACGAATGTCACCGGCAATCGTGCGGACTCCGTCAAAGAACCCGGTCAGTTCGGCAATAAACTCCTTGCCCGTCAGTAACTGCAGAATGCTGAGCGCGGCATGGGTTCCGCGTCGAACCAGTCCGCCCAGTACACCGCTCTGGTCGGGGTTGCTGCCGAGCCAGCGCGCCACACGTCCGTCGAACAATGATGCAAGCCGCTCTGGCGCCTCGAGAAACTCGGCGGCATGCTCGGTGGGAGGGGTGTCCAGCACAACCAGGTCGTAAGCGCCGCCATTGACTGCCTCGCTTAGCCGCAGCAGAGAGGTGAATTCCTGGGAGCCCGACAGGGTCGTGGCGAGTTGCTGGTAAAGCTTGTTGTCGAGAATTCGCCGCGCCTTTTGCTCGTCAGCAGTGACACGCCTGATGTAGTCCTCGAATATTGTGTCTGGCTGGATCATTTCTGCATGCAAAGTGCCACTGCTTCCCAGCGGCACGTCGATTACGCCACCGCCTTGTTGCAGGCCCAGGGCAGCGGCAAGGCGCCTTGCCGGGTCGACGGTCAGCACCAGCACCTTGCGTCCGGCGCGCGCTGCGACCAGTCCCAGCGCAGCGGCGATCGTCGTCTTGCCGACACCGCCGCTGCCGGTACACACGATCACGTTGTGACGATCCAGAATGCGCCTCATAACGGGCCAGTCTCGCGGGCCAGGGCGGCAATCAGGGCGTCGCCTTTGTCGATAAAAAGCTGCGGCAATTGCAGCGTGTTCTTGTCGACCCGCCGCAATTTTTTCAGCCATTGCATTTGCTGTATTTGCACGGCCCGAAGGTGAGCCGCGAATGCAGTGGCCGGGCTTGAATCCGGAGCGGCCGCGAGGTGCGAAATTTCCGCCTCGGGCAGTTGCGGTTGCAGCCTGTTGCAGACGATGCGGGCAGCTTGTCCGGTCTCCGCGGCGATGGCGGCATGCAATTCCAGTGCTTCGCTGACCGGTAGCTCCTGCGCCAGCGTTACGATCACGAAACGGCACTTTCGCGGATCATTCAGAACTTCGAGAATAGTGCCGGTCTGACGGCCGACCGGGCCCGCTGGAATCGCCTCATGGATGCCGCGCGGTGCGCGCAGAAGAGCCAGGAAGTGGCCAGTCGAGAATGCATCGATCACGATCAGGTCGCGATCGGAACGGGCCCACCGCAACCGATGCGGTCCCGTCGCCTTGCCGATCAGGGCAAGCTCCTTCAGGGTCGGTGCGGCACGCACCAGCGCCCGAATAATTTTATTGTCGAGAAAAAAATCGGCGGCGCGCTGAAGTGGCAGGTAGTGGCCGACGTATTCCCGCAGGCAGGCATCTTCCTCCCATCTTTCCAGTTGCAGGTCAGGCTGGCCGGGATAGGTTTTGCTGCCTGGCGCTAATCCGAGCAGCCGCTCGTAAAAGCTCTGTCGGCCGAATTCGACCAGCAGCGTTTTGCGTCGGGCCGCCGCCGCTCGTAGTGCAAGCGCAGCGGCAACGACGGATTTTCCTACGCCGCCCTTGCCGGTGACAAACAGGATTTCCGGTTGAGGGCCTTCTGGCTTGGCCATTTCGCTGGCATCGCTCCGGGTACGGGCATTGCGGCCAATACTACCGGTGCGGCGCCCTCGTCTGCATACGTGCTGGCCGCAGCCGGCAGTTCCGATGCCGGGTCAACGCCGTCCCAGCTCGACTTCGATGTAATCGTCGATCAGTAGTTCCAGGATTGGCAGCGTGACCGAGCCGCTCGCCAGAACCGTGTCGTGAAACTTGCGCAGGTCGAAGTTTGCGCCGAGCTGCTGTTCGGCGCGCCGCCGTAACGCCTTTATTTTCAATTCTCCGAGTTTGTATGAGAGCGCCTGGCCCGGCCATGAAATATAGCGGTCGGTCTCGGTAGTCACTTCGTGCAGCGACAAAGCGGTATTGCCGGCCAGATATTCCAGGGCCTGGTCCCGGGTCCAGCCTTTGTCATGCAAGCCGGTGTCGACAACGAGCCGGCAGGCACGCCACATTTCGTAGGTCAGGCGGCCAAAGTCGTCGTAGGGGTCTTCGTAAATTCCGGATTCGACCCCGAGCCATTCGGAATACAGCCCCCAGCCTTCGCCGTAGGCGGATATGTAGTCGTATTGCCTGAAGTCGGGTTGCGCTTCCTGCTCGATTGCCAGCGCCCACTGCAGGTGATGGCCGGGAACCGCTTCGTGCAGCGTGAGTGCGGGCAAGGTGTAGAGCGGGCGGCTGTCGAGCGCGTAGGTGTTGACCCAGTAGTAACCGGGCTGGTTACTTCCTGCCGCGGGCGGCACATACCGGCCCCCGGTATATTTCGGTGCGATGTCATCCGGTACCGGGGCGACCGAATACGGCGTGCGCGGCAGCGTATTGAATAGCGCCGGGAGTTTTCCATCCATCGTTTTGGCGATGAACGCCGCTTCTTTGAGCAGGTCCTCCGGGGTTTCGGCATAGAAACGCGGATCGTTGCGCAGGAATGCCAGGAAGTCCGCGAACGAGCCGTCGAAACCGGTCGCGTCGATTATCGCCTGCATTTCAAGGCGAATCCGCGCGACCTCGTCTAGGCCGATCTGATGGATCTCATCGGCGCTCAGGTCGAGCGTGGTGAACTGGCGGATTTTGTGTGCGTAGTAGGCGCGCCCGTTGGGCAGTGCGAAGGCGCCCAGCGTGGTGCGGGCGCCCGGAAGATACTCGTCACGCATGAAGTCGAGAAAGGCCTGGTAGCCGGGGATGACCGAGTCTGAAATTGCCGTTCGCGCGGCCTGGCGCAGGCGCTCGGCTTCAGCGGCCGAAATCGAGGGCGGCATTTGCCTGAGCGGCGCGTAGTAAGCGCTGTCGTCCGGATCGGCGACGATGTGGGCCGCAATCCCGCTGTCGAAGCCCTCCAGAATCACCCGGGGCTGCGTCATGCCGCGCTCGAGTCCGGCGCGCATGTTGGCGATGTGCTCCAAAACATAGCGCGGCCAGTCCTGCAGGCGCTCAAGATAACGCTCATAGTCGGCGCCGTTGCGGAAGGGCATTTCACCTGGAAGGCGGGCAAACGCCGTGTGAAAGCCCTCGTCGACCAGTATTGGTATCTGGTAATCGCCAAACTCGATGTCGGCTATGAAGTCGCGCAGCTGACGACGAAAAAGCGCGGCGTTTATCTGGTCGGTTCTCGACCACGCAGAGCGTTGTTCGAGTGTTTCAAGTTCGCCGAGGATCCCGCGCCAGAACTCGGCTCTCCTCAACTGCTCTTGCGCTGTTACCCGAGCGAGCCTGTCGTCGTATTCGTTGCGGCCGACATAGGTCGCAAGCATCGGAAACTCACGCAGCCGAAATTCCCATTCCTTATCGAACAGCGCCTGCAGGTCGTCGCCAAGTGCTGGCTGCCAAAGCACCGTGGTGATCAGCAAAAACACGGAACAGCAAGCGCCTCGCGCAGCATTCATGGCGAACTCCGGTTAGCAACTCCGGCGTATGGTAACCCGCCGCGTCGGGCGTGACCTCGGGAATGCGGCCGCGAATCCGGCTCATGTGCGGCCCGTGATGCGGTATCCTCGTTTTTTTTGAGGTTCCGACGCCGCGCGGGCGTGCGGGATTTCGCGAACTTTGAGGAGAAGCTTGGTGAGGAATCGAGTAGTTGGGATTGGGTTGCCGCTGGCATGCGCCGGCGTGTTGATCGGCGGTTGCGGCGGCGGTGATCGTGATGGCGTCACGGAGAAGCAGAGCGCGGCACCGGCCGCGGCGCCGGCGGCTACCGCCCCGGTTGCGCCGCCGGCGGTTGCGGCCACGCCATTTACCGATACGGCTAGCCGCGCGGCCGATTCGATCAGCGGTGATGACATCCGGACCTGGGTGGCCGCGCTTTCCAGTGACGAAATGGGCGGACGCGGGCCCGGCAGCGACGGCGATCGCATGGCACGGCGCTACATCGTCGGGGAGTTGCAGAAGCTCGGGTATAAACCCGGCGCTGCCGATGGCGCCTGGGAGCAGTCTTTCGACCTGGTCGGTATCAACTCGACGATGCCGCCGGTATGGAAGTTCAAAGGCGACGGCGAGCTCGAACTGGCAGCCGGCAGCGAGTACATCGCCGGCAGCGGTGTGCAATCCGAACAAGCGACCCTGACCGATGCGGAACTGGTATTTGTCGGGTACGGGATCGAAGCGCCAGAGTACGACTGGAACGACTTCAAGGGACAGGATCTCAGTGGCAAGGTGCTGGTGATGCTGAATAACGATCCCGACTGGTCTGACGATCTTTTTGAAGGCAACCGCCGCCTCTATTACGGCCGCTGGACGTACAAGTACGAAAGCGCCGCACGCCAG
>PKUM01000183.1 GCA_002868855.1 Chromatiales bacterium
CAGGTGCTCGCCAGCACTGAGCTGTTGTCCGGATGGTTCGCGACGCAGGGTTTTCTGCCGTTCCGGCCGCAGGAAACGCTGGGGCCGCTGTTCGGCCCGGTAGTCAGTCTCAGCGTGGCGATCATTCTGTTTGAGGGCGGGCTAACGCTCTCGCTGTCGGAGTTTCGTCTTGCCGCGGTTGGCGTGCGCCGCCTGGTATGGCTCGGCGCGCCCCTGACATGGTTGTTTTGCAGCGCCGCCGGCCACCTGATCGGCGGAATGAGCTGGCAGGTATCGCTGGTTTTCGGCGCGATCCTGGTGGTGACCGGCCCGACCGTGATTCTGCCGATGCTGCGCCAGGCCGGGCTAAACCGTCGTACTGCTTCGTACCTGAAATGGGAAGGGATAGTGAACGATCCGATCGGCGCATTGCTGGCGGTTCTCGTTTATCAATTCCTGGTGTACGCCCAGGAGGGCTCCGGCTGGGTGCGGTTGCTCGAGGATGTTGGCATGGCTGCTGCCTCGGGCGCGTTACTGGGCGGGGTCGGTGGCTGGCTTGCCGGTAACGCATTCCGTCGCGGTTGGGTGCCCGAGTACCTGAAGTCGCCGGTGCTGTTCAGCCTGGTGCTGCTGGTTTTTGGCGTCGCCGACTTGTTGCAGGCAGAAGCGGGACTTCTTGCCGTGACGATCATGGGTATGGTCATTGGCAACATGAACCTGCCTGGAATCGAGGATATGAAGCGCTTCAAGGAATACATATCCGTGATGCTGATTTCCGTTGTTTTCGTGTTGCTGACCGCGAACCTCGATACGCAGGTGCTGGGTGCTCTCGATTGGCGTTCGGGCTTGCTGGTGGTGGCGATTTTGTTTGTCACGAGGCCGCTTGCAATCATGATGGCCACGGCGCGCTCCGGCATGGGGCTCAATGATCGCATTCTGCTGAGCTGGATCGCGCCGCGCGGCATTGTTGCCGCGGCCACCGCCGGTCTGATGGGCCAGAGATTGCAGGAAGCAGGTTACGAGAGCGCCGAGAAACTGCTGCCGCTGATCTTTGCCGTGATTATTGCCTCGGTGATACTCCATGGCAGCACAATTGGTCCGCTGGCGCGTCGTCTCGGCCTGGCATCCAAAACGCGCGATAGTGTACTGATAGTCGGCGCATCGCCATGGACCACCGAGCTCGCCAAAACGTTGGACTTTCTCAAGGTGAAAGTACTTATCGCCGATGCGTCCTGGAGCAACCTGCGCGAGGCGCGGCTGGCGGGATTGCCGGTTTTTCACGGCGAGGTACTGTCGGAGTTTGCCGAAGAGTCTCTCGAGATCGCGCACGTTCAGGCGGTGTTGGCAGCGACCAGCAACGACGCCTACAACGCGTTGGTCTGTACGACCATGGCGCCTGAGGTGGGGCAGTCGCGGGTATTTCAGCTGCCCGGCCAGCTGGGCAGTGACGGCGAGACCCGGGCTGTTGCGCGCGAGCGGCGCGGCAACATTGCGTTCGATGCCGAAGCCGTCTTCGAGCGTCTGTGGCGCTGGCATGTGCGCGGGTGGAAATTCTATAAGACCCGCCTGACCGAAAATTACGGCTACAGCGATTTTCTCGGTGATTGTCCCGCCGAGGCGATACAAATACTCGTTTTGAGCGAGGAGGGCACGGTAAAATTCCGAACCGCTCAGCACGAAAGCGAACCTTCCGAAGGCGATACGATTGTTTATTATGGTCCGGAGCGGCCCGGCCGCGAGGAGCGCTCCGACAAAAAATTGACCGCATGAAGCGATTGGTTGAAACTGAAATCTCAATCACCGGACCCGCCGGCAGTCTGGAGGCGCTGGTGTCAGATGCCGCTGCCGCGCGGGCGGTGGCGGTAATATGTCATCCGCATCCGCAGCACGGCGGCACTATGCACAACAAGGTCGCGCATACGCTTGCGCGCACATTTGCTGCATTGGGGCTGGCGACGATCCGATTCAACTTTCGCGGTGTCGGTGCCAGCGCAGGAAGCTATGCGGATGGACTGGGCGAAGTCGATGACGCGGTGGCGGTCCTGGACTTCGCACAGCAGCGTTGGCCAGGGGCGGCGCTCTGGCTCGGCGGGTTTTCGTTTGGCGGCATGATCGCCATTGCGGCCGCCGCGCGCAGGCCGGTTGAGAGGCTGGTTTGCGTAGCGCCGCCGATATACCGGCTGGATGTTGCGATCCTGGCGCAACCGAAATGCCCGTGGCTCATCCTGATTGGCGATGAGGACGAACTGGTAGACGTCGACGCAGTCATCGCTTGGGTGAATGAGCTTGAACCAGGGCCGCAACTGATCGTCCTGGAAGGGGTCGACCACTTTTTTCATGGACGGCTGACTCAGCTCAAGGACAGCTTAATCGCATGGACCGACGAGGAAAAACAGACGTGATAAAGGCATTACAGAAGATTATCGAAGACGCGCTTCGGGGCGACGATGAGTCGAAGGAAGAAGACCGCGAGCACGCGGTAAAAGTCGCGACTGCGGCACTTCTTATCGAGGTCGCGCGTGCTGATTTTCGGGAGAATGTCGTCGAGAGCGAAGCGGTTTTCCGGACGCTGAAGTCGGAATTCGAATTGACCCCCGAAGAGGCCGAGTCGCTGATGCGGTTGGCCGAGAATGAGGCCGACAGCGCCGTGTCGCTGCATGGCTTTACCCGGTTGCTCAACGATGAGCTCGACGAATCAGAGAAGTCTCGGGTCGTTGGCATGCTGTGGAAGATCAGCGTGGCGGATGAGCATCTGCACCGCTACGAGGATGCCCTCGTCCGCAAGGTGGCAGAGTTACTGTACGTTCCGCACCGCGAAATGGTCCGTTTGCGCCACAGCGCGGTGGAAGAGATCAAGGCGCGGAGCTAGCAAAAAAAAGCCCCGCGCGAGCGCAGGGCTTTCCATACCGATCCCGTAACGGGTTCAGAGCATATCCTTCAGCCCTTTCAGTGCCAGGATCTTCGCGGTCTTTCGTGCCGGCTTGGCTTTGAACATCATTTCTTCGCCGGTGAACGGGTTGATACCCTTGCGTGCCTTTGTGGCAGGCTTTTTGACCACCTTGATTTTCATCAAGCCGGGCAGCGTGAATACCCCCGGGCCGCGACGGCCGACGTTGCGCTTGATGATCATGTTCAGAGAATCGAATACTTCGCCGACCTGTTTCTTGGTCAGACCCGTATCGGTCGAGATTTTCGCGAAAATCTCGCTTTTCGTGGGCGGCTTCGCTGCAGCCGCTGCAGTTTTCTTTTTAGCTACCATGTCTGTCTCCTGTCTTAAATCAGGCGAACCAAGAAATCGGCCATGCCGGTCAGTCCGCGGGCTTATACCACAAGGTTGCCGCGGGTTAAAACATGTTTGTGAGTTTTCTTGCTTGATGGACGGTACTTGAACATCTCGAAGCCGCTGTTAGTCGATAAAAAACTGCTGCTGGAATCGCGCATCGAACCGGCTCGATTCATTGATCGGAGTCGCCGAAATATCGAAAATCAGCGTTTCCCGGTTGGCAACCGGTACCTCGCCGATATAGTACACGGCGTCGCCATCGACCACTTGCCGCAGTTCGAGATTTTTCAACTGACCGGTCAGGTTGACTGCTCGCGCAGTTACGCTACCCGCTACCGGCCGGCCCGCGCCTGCGCCCTGTTTCTTGACGATCGAAACGTTGAGCAAAGCGCGGTTGGAGCTTCGCGTTATACCGTACTGTCGTGCGACCTCTGCGGTGATGCTGTCGGTCGTCAGGGCGTTGAAATGCAGCACGTAGTCACCGAAGTCCTTGGAGTTGGCAACCTCGCTTTGCCCGGTCGCCCCACCGCTATCAAGTACCACGACCGGTGGTTGCGGATCGCCACCGCCACAGCCCGTTACCAGGACCGCAAAAACAACGGCTGTTATCGTGCCACGCATCGCCTGCCCCTTCATCGCTCGTCCAGCACCCGCTAACTATAGCCTATCCGCGCGCCCTCGCCGATAGCAGATCGGCCACTTCGGCCGGAATTTTTCGTGGTTTTGCGATCCGCACGCTCTTGTTGCGGCCGCGGGCGCCGCGAGTAAGCGAAACATCGCAACGCGCCACGCCGAATGCTTTGGCCAGAAAGCCGGTAACCGCTTTATTGGCCTTGCCGTCTACAGGAGGGGCCGTAGTGCGAATTCCGAGCCTGTCGCCGATGATTCCGGTGAAGGCGCTGCGGTCGCAGCCCGGTTTTACCCGTACCCGCAGGATCAGGTCATCACCGTCCCAGCCTTGCCAGGGTTGTTGCTCATTCATGGGATTTTTAGCGAAACACAAGCAGCAATGCCTGGAGGCCAAGAAGCAGGAACAACACGGAGAGATCGAGTCCGCCGACAGGCGGAATGATGCGCCGCACCGGTCGCAGCAACGGCTCACACAGACTCGACAACAGACCGACGGCCGGATGGTGCCCTTGCGGCCCGAACCAGCTCAGCAGGGCATAGATCAGCAACGCAAAGAAGTACACCTGGATTACGGTCCGCACCAGTTTGAGGATGGCCGCGACAAACAACGGCGCCAAACCGACAAATCCCATGCCATAGAGACCGAACATCACCTGGGCTGCGGCCAGCTCGAGAAGCAGGATTACGACGAGCGTCGCAATATCGAGCCCTTTCCAGCCGGGAATGATCCGGCGCGCGGGAACTACCAGTGGGTCGGTGATGCGCAGGATCGCCTGGGATATGGGGTTGTAGAAGTTCGCGCGCACCAGCTGCAGTAGAAACCGCAGTATGAAAGCCAGGATAAAAAGTTGGAGCAGGCTGTCGACAATGAATCTGATCGCTTCCAAAGGTGTCCCCTAGTCTGAGCCGAACTCGTCGGCTAATTCTGCACCGCGGTCGCGCGCCGCAATCAGCGCGGCACGGACGATTCCGCGGAGATCCGCTTCCTCGAGAGTCCTCAGCGCTGCTTCGGTCGTACCGCCGGGCGAGGTGACCTGGCGCCGCAGGGTGACAAGGTCCGGGCCCGACTGCAACGCCATTTCCGCCGCGCCGGCCGCCGTCCGAATGGTCAGTTCGCTGGCCGCATCGGCGGGCAGTCCCATCTCGACGCCAACGCGCTCCATGATTTCCATGATCAGGAAGAAGTATGCCGGGCCGCTGCCGGAAATCGCGGTCACCGGGTCCAGCAAGGACTCGCGGTCCAGCCAGACCACCGCACCGACCGCAGACATCAGGCGCTCGGCAACGGATTTTTGCGTCGGGTCGACATTCTCGTTGGCGAACATGCCGGTGACGCCGGCGCCCACCAGGGCCGGACTGTTGGGCATTACCCGAATCAAAGCGATGTGCTCTCCGAGCCAGCGTGATATGTCATGGGTGCCGACTCCCGCTGCAACCGAAAGAACAAGCGGCCGCGCGGTCTGAACCGGCGCGCCAATCTCGCCGCAAACGTCGCGCAGCAGCTGAGGTTTGACAGCAAGAACGAGCACGTCGCTGGCGCCGACTGCGAGCCGGTTGTCGGCAACGGTGCGAATACCGTGGCGCTGTTCGATCACGGTTCGCTGTTGCGGCAGCGGGTCGGCCGCGGTGATGAGGTCGCGCGAATATCCACTGGCGATCAGACCGCCGATGATCGCCTGCGCCATGTTGCCGCCGCCGATGAACGCAATTTTGGGGTCTGTCATGTTGCTGTCGGTCCGCCAGAGAATATCGAGCTAAGCATAGCCTTCAGCCGATAATCGGGCCAGACGCGCCCGGCTGTCAGGATTTCCGGCGCGGGCCGAAAATTGCGGTCCCGACCCGGACAATGGTCGCGCCCTCGGCAATTGCTGCCTCGAGGTCCGCGGACATGCCCATTGATAAGGTGTCCATTTTAAAGCCGTCTGCGCGCAGGGCCTCGAAAAGCGTTCGCAAACTGGCGAAATGCGCGCGCTGGATTGACTGGTCCTCGGACGGCGGGGGTATACACATCAGGCCGCGCAAGCGAAGGCCGCCAAGCGGGGCAACGGCGGCGGCAAGCGCGGCCGCGTCTTCGGGACGGACGCCGGATTTTGTAGCCTCGTCGCCGATTCGCACCTGCAGACAAATGTTGAGTGGGGCGGCCGCGGGCGGGCGCTGGTCGCTCAATCTGCGGGCGATGCGCACGCTGTCGACGGTATGCACCCAGTCGAAACTGGCGGCGACTTCGCGCGTCTTGTTGCTCTGCAGGTGACCGATAAAGTGCCAGGACAGACCGGAATCTGCGACGCCGAGTATTTTCGCGGTCGCGTCCTGCAGGTAATTCTCGCCGAAATCGCGCTGCCCGGCCGCCGCGGCGTTGACGATCGCGGCCATCGGTTGGCCCTTGCTCACCGCGAGAAGCATCACATCCGACGGGTCTCTGCCGCATGCCGTGGCGGCGGCAGCGATGCGCTTTCGCACCGCTTGCAGGTTATTCGTGATGTCCGTCACTTTCGTGGGCCCGGTGCTTGGCTATACTGGCTCTCGATCGTGATTCGTCTTATGTAAAGTACACTCAGCACTTCAAGCTCAATAATGCATCTGTAAGGGAGGGTGAATGTCGGTCGATATCACGCAATTGTTGTCCTTTGCCGTCAAGCACAATGCTTCGGATTTGCACCTGTCGTCCGGGGTGCCGCCAATGATACGCGTTGACGGCGATGTCAAACGAATCAATATGCCGGCGCTGTCCCACAAAGACGTGCACAGCATGGTGTACGACATCATGAACGACAAGCAGCGCAAGGACTACGAGGAGTTTTTCGAGACCGATTTTTCGTTTGAAATTCCTAAGCTTGCGCGCTTTCGTGTCAATGCGTTCAACCAGAATAGGGGTGCCGCCGCGGTGTTCCGCAACATCCCCTCTGAAATACTGAGCCTGGATGACCTGGGTGCTCCCAAGATTTTCAAGGACATTTGCCTGCAGCCGCGCGGCATTGTACTAGTCACCGGACCTACGGGGTCAGGAAAATCGACGACGCTCGCGGCGATGGTTCACTACATCAACGACAACAAGCCGGACCATATTCTGACAATCGAAGATCCCATCGAATTTGTTCATGAGAGCCGTAAATCTCTGATAAACCAGCGCGAAGTACACCGCGACACACTCGGGTTCGCGGAAGCGCTGCGTTCGGCGCTACGCGAGGATCCGGATGTCGTGCTGGTCGGTGAGTTACGCGATCTGGAAACGATCAGGCTGGCGCTGACCGCCGCCGAGACCGGTCACCTCGTGTTCGGAACGCTGCATACCAGTTCAGCCGCGAAAACGATGGATCGCGTGGTCGACGTTTTCCCGGCAGCGGAGAAAGAGATGGTGCGCGCGATGCTGTCGGAATCGCTGCGGGCTGTGATATCGCAGACGTTGCTGAAGAAAACCGGTGGCGGTCGGATCGCCGCGCACGAGATCATGATTGGTACGCCCGCGATCAGAAACCTGATCCGCGAAGGAAAGGTCGCGCAGATGTATTCGGCGATTCAGACCGGGCAGTCCGCAGGCATGCAAACACTGGACCAGTGCTTGCAGGAGCTGGTTGCAAAGAGCGTTGTGAGTCGGGAGGAAGCACGCTTCCGCGCGGCGAACAAGGAATCATTCTGAGGGGCCGGGTGGCCAGCGGAGACTGAGTATGGAACGCGATCAGGCAGTACGTCTCATGCAGGACTTGCTGAAACGCATGGTCGAGGTGGACGGATCGGATTTGTTTATTACCGCGGGATTTCCCCCGGCGATAAAAATCGACGGCAGTATTCGCCCTGCGTCCGACAGGCCGCTGAGCGAGGAACAGAGCGCGCTGATCGTCCGCTCGATCATGAACGACAATCAGCGCAAACAGTTCGATGCAACCAAAGAGTGCAATTTCGCGATTGCACCGCAGCATATCGGGCGGTTCAGGGTCAGCGCGTTTGTCCAGCAGGGCAGCGTCGGCGCGGTGCTGCGAACCATCAATACCGAGATTCCGCAGCTCGAGGAGCTGCAGCTTCCGCCAATTCTCAAAGAGATCGTAATGACCAAGCGCGGTCTGGTGATCGTCGTAGGCGGCACCGGTACCGGTAAGTCTACGACGCTGGCCTCGATGATCGGTTATCGCAATCAGAACACACGCGGCCACATCATCACGATTGAGGACCCGATCGAATACGTCCACAGTCATTTAGGTTGCGTGGTTACCCAGCGCGAGGTCGGAGTCGACACGGAAGACTGGGGTACTGCATTGAAAAACACGCTGCGCCAGGCTCCGGACGTCATCATGATCGGTGAGATTCGGGATCGCGACACGATGGAATACGGCATACAGTTCGCGGAGACCGGCCACCTGTGTCTCGCGACGCTGCATGCGAACAGCGCTAACCAGGCGCTGGATCGCATCATCAACTTCTTTCCGGAAGAGAAACGCGATCAGTTGCTGATGGACTTGTCACTGAATATTCGGTCAATGATTTCGCAGCGCCTGATTCCGCGCGATAACGACAAGGGCCGGGTTGCGGCAATGGAAATCATGCTGCATTCGCCTTTGATTGCCGATCTGATCTTCAAGGGTGAGGTGGCAAAGATAAAGGAGGTGATGGCCAAATCGACCCGACTCGGGATGCGCACTTTCGACCAGCATCTTTTCGAATTGTACGAGGAACGCAAGA
This sequence comes from Chromatiales bacterium, assembly GCA_002868855.1. Taxonomy (GTDB): domain Bacteria; phylum Pseudomonadota; class Gammaproteobacteria; order Steroidobacterales; family BM003; genus BM003. The sequence continues at coordinate 8,567 of PKUM01000183.1, forward strand.
TCTCCTATGAGGAGGCATTGCGTAATGCCGACTCCAAGAACGAGTTGCGGCTCAAGATCAAGCTTGAAAGCAAACGCGAATTCGGCGAAACCGGGGAGGGTGCCACCAGTCTTCAGTTGGCCGAAGACCCGGGTGGCCGGCAATTCTGATCCTGCCAATACGCGCTATTCACCGGCCCCGAGAGCAATAGATGAACGTCAAGTCGCTGTTTCAGTTGATGGTCGAAAAGAACGCCTCCGATCTGTTCTTCACGACTTTTGCACCGATCAAGATCAAGATCGAGGGCAAGATCGTCAACGTCAACAAGACTACCCTGACCCCCGAGATGACCCGGGATGCCGTGTTCGGGCTGATGGATGTCGACCAGCAAAAGAAATTCGCAAAAGAGCTCGAAATCGATTTCGCGGTTTCCGAGGCCGGTCTTGGCAGATTTCGCATCAATGTTTTCCATCAACGCGGCAACATCGCAATGGTCGTGCGTTACATCACGATGGAGATGCCGCGGCTGGACGATTTCGGCTTGCCCGAGGTGCTGTCGGATCTCTCTCTGCTAAAGCGCGGCCTGATCCTGATGGTCGGTGCGGCAGGGAATGGCAAGTCCACGACGCTGGCGGCGATGATCAATCACCGCAACGAGAATACGGCGTCGCATATTCTCACGATCGAGGACCCGATCGAGTTCCTCCATCCGAACAAGCGCTCGATCATCAACCAGCGAGAGGTCGGCCTCGATACCGTCAGTTACGCGCGTGCGCTGAAAAGTGCGATGCGGGCGGCGCCGGATGTCATTCAGATCGGCGAGATTCGCGATCGCGAGACGATGGAGGCGGCGATTTCGCTCGCGGGAACCGGACACCTTGCCGTCGCTACGCTGCATTCGAACAATTCCGCAGAGACCATCGATCGCATTATCAATATGTTTCCGGAAGACCAGCACAACCAGGTCTACCTCGATTTGTCGCACTATCTGAAAGCGATCATTTCGCAACGACTCGTGCCTGGCAAGGACGGCCGCCGTGTTGCCGCCGTGGAAGTGTTATTGAATACACCGCACATTGCGGAGCTCGTTCTCAAGGGCGATGTCGGCGGTATCAAGGAAGCGCTCAATGACAGCTCAGAGCCGGGTGTGCAGAGTTTCGACAAGGCTTTGCTGGAACTCTACAGAAGCGGACGAATCGGGCTCGAAGACGCATTGAAAAACGCCGATTCCCGAGCCAATCTCGAGGCGCAGATCAACTTCGGCTGAGGATTCTCAGGCGGCCGGCGGAAACACGCTGTAGGCGTCAAAAACCGGCCCATCGACACAGACCCTTTTCATGGCAGGTCCGGCGTCGGTCTGCACCAGAACCGTGCACCCGGCACAACCGCCAACGGCGCAGGCCATGTGTTCTTCCAACGATACCTGGCACGGCAGTCCGAACTCGGCTGCCACCTGGGCCGCGGCGCGCAGCATCGGCGTCGGACCGCATGCGAAAACCTCGACATCATCGAGGGCGTCGTCGCCAAGGCTGCCAAGCCAGACTCGCGCCAGGTCTGTCACATAGCCATCGTAGCAACCCGAGTAGCCCTGCAATGTCGCGAGCCGGCACGGGACACCCCAGCCTTCGAGCAAAGGCATGCTGGCAATTGCGCCATCTGCCATACCGTCGATCAGAATCGAAGACGGGCGCAGCGTAAACGGGAACGGTATTTCGGAACCCATCATCACCAGCGGGCGCCAGTCACTTGCTTTGTGGGTGATGTAATCCGCGAGAAATACCATCGGCGGAATGCCAACGCCGCCTCCGATCAGCAGCGGCCGGCGCCGGTTCTCATGGAGCTCGAACGGCTGCCCGATAGGCGCCAGCATGCTGATGACGTCGCCCTCGTCGCGTTGACTGAGCATGCGTGACCCGGTTCCGACAATCTTGTACAGAAAGTCCATCCAGCCGGCTGCGGCATCGACGCGCATGATCGACAGCGGGCGCCGCATCGGCAAAGCCGGGTCGCAGGCAAGGTGGGCAAACTGTCCGGGCAATGCGCGCGCCGCACTGCGTGGCGCGCTGACCCGGAGAATGTACTGATCGCCTTCGAAGGCCCGATGCTCCAGCACGACCGCGTCTTCCATGAGAATGCTGCCGCGGCGCTGCGTTGTCGCGCTCATGGGTGGAGTGTCTCCAGCACCGTTGCCATCACCGCCATCCGTACGGCAACGCCGTTACAGACCTGGCGCCGGATTACCGACTGCGGACCATCGGCAACCTCGCTGGCGATTTCGACGCCACGATTCATGGGTCCGGGGTGCATGACGATCGCATCAGGGCGGGCCAGTGCGAGGCGTTCCGCAGTCAGCCCGTATTGTTTAAAGTACTCGCCGGTGTCGGGAATGCTGGCCTGGCTCATACGCTCGCGCTGGATGCGCAGTGCCATCACAACGTCGGCGTCGCGCAGTGCCGGCTCGATTTCGCTAAAGCGTTCAGCGTGTGGATAGGCGTCTTCCCCGGGCATGAATGCGGGGGGCGCCACGAGGCGAACCTGGCGTGCTCCCAGGATTGCCAACGCCTGGCATACCGACCGCGCCACCCGCGAATGACTGATATCGCCGATGAGAGTGACGACGCAGTTCGCGATGTCTTGTTTGTGCTGGCGTATTGTCAGTGTATCCAGCAGACCCTGTGTCGGATGCGAGACATCCGCCTCGCCAGCCGACAAAACGCTGACATGGGGTTCGACGTGCGATGCGATAAAAGCGGGAACTCCGGGTTCGGAGTCGCGCAGTACAAAAATGTCCGAACCCATCGCCTCGAGCGTGTAGACGGTATCGAGAATGCTCTCGCCTTTGCTGCGCGAGGACATGCGCACATCGAGGTTGAGCACATGCAGTCCCAGGCGCTTGGCGGCAAGTTCGAAAGAGGCCCGGGTCCGGGTGCTCGGCTCAAAGAAAAGATTCGCAACGGTGCGTCCGGCGAAGCGGCTCTCGTGCGCCGGCAGCTCTCCGGCCGGACGCAGGTACCCGGTTGCCTTGTCCAGCAGGGCGGTGAGACGTTCGTCGTCGAAATGCTCCAGGCTGATCAGATGCCTCAGCCGTCCCTCGGCATCAAACTGCTCTTGCATCGCTATCAGTCCTGCCTGTTGCTCAGCCACGATTCCAGGATCAGTCGGGCGGCCTGGCGATCGATCTCGTCGGGCCGCACCCGTTTGCGCCGCGCGCCGCTCCTGCGCTGCTGACGCAACTCTTCTGCAGCCTCCAGCGAAGTCCAGCGCTCGTCTACTTCATGCACGGGCAAGCCGAATCGGCCGTTCAATTGGCGCGCGAATCGTTGCGCCCGGCGCGTCATTTCCGATTTGCTGCCGTCGGCATTATACGGCAGGCCAACGATTAGCGCGCGAGGTTGCCACTCGGCGATGCAGGCAGCTATTTCGTCCCATTCGGAGCCGTTGCGATCGAGGGTTTCCAACGCTGCGGCGGTAGCGGTAATCAGGTTGCCGATCGCCACGCCGATGCGGCGCATGCCGAAGTCGAACCCCAGCACCACCATGTCCTGTCCGGCGGCGGTCACGCGTGACCGCTTTCCGGGCTAAGCAGTGCGAGGTCGACCCCGAGCAGGTACGCGGCTGCCTGGTAGCGCTCGGCATGCGGCGTGTCGAACAGGATCGCGGCATCTGCGTCAACGCTGAGCCACGAGTTCGCGGCAATCTCGCGTTCGAGCTGACCGGCTCCCCAACCGGCGTAACCCAGTGCGATCAGGCGGTTGGCCGGACCGTCTCCCGCGGCAATCGCAGCGAGTATGTCACGCGATGTCGTTACCCTGACTCCGCCGCTAACCGTCATGGTGGTGTCCCACTTGGCGGTGCCGTCATGCAGCACGAAGCCACGGTCCTGCTGAACCGGACCTCCCGTGTAAATCGCTTCCTGGTGTACGGCCGGGCTGACCGGCATCAGTGCGAGCTGGTCGAGAATTTCGCCGAGCAGAAGATCGGAAGGGCGATTGACGATGATGCCCAATGCGCCCTGGTCGCTATGCTCACAGACAAAAGTAACGGTCCGATTGAAATTCGGATCGGACAGTGCGGGCATTGCAATCAGGAACTGACCGGCAAGGTAAGAGGTTTCACCCATGTCTCATGGTACCGCGCCCGGATCGCCCGGTCACGGCAGCGACGGGCCAATCAGCTGTCGTCGATCGTGGTTGTGACGCGCATGTTGGCGTCGACGATCTGCCCGCCGATAAACTGCCATTCGTAAGCGAACCGCAGGACGTCGTAGTTTGCCTTGAAGCGGTCGGGAAACGGGTCAAACGGCGCGGCGAGCCGCAGTATTTCCAGCGCCGCCTGGTCGAGTCGACGATGGCCGGAGGATCGGCGCACGACAATTTCCTCGAGAGTTCCATCGGCGCGGACCGCGACTTCCAGCGTGGGATTGCCGGTCCAGCGGCTGCGTTGCGCATCGGACGGGAAGTTGAGCGTTCCGACGCGCTCGATTTTGCGGCGCCAGCCCTCGAGGTACTCGGCAACGTCCGAGCGACGCGTGTTGACCGCGACGTAAAGTTCGCGAGACTCGTCCCCGGAGATTCTCGGATCCGGTGCCTGTTGTGATTCGTTCAGCAGCTGCTGCGGCGAGGCCTGCATTTTTGCCAGCCGTTGCTCTCTGAGCGCCGTTTCCTCGGCCGATTCATCGGGAATGCGAATGTCCGGGTCGTCGTCGGCCCTCGCGTGGAGCGACTCGATCTCCTTGCTCGACGGCGCAGCCTGGCTGACGCGGAGATCGGAATTTTCACTGTCGCCCGCGAGATCGAGCGGTGCGGCAACCGCCGATGAGGGACGGGTTGGTTCCTCGGTATTTCCGGCGCCGTGCTGATTTGCCTGAGCCAGGTAATCGGCGCTGTCAGGCTGGATCTCGACCATGTCGGGGTCGGATAGCAGCACGACCTCGATGCTCGGGTTCGTGGGAGTTGCATCGGTTTCACCGACGCCGAACGTCACCCCGAGGACGAACATGCCATGCAGCAGTCCCGCAAGGAACACGGTTGTGGCGAAACGATCGCCAGCCTGTTTATCCGCTTCGAGTTTCAACACCGGAGCACCTGCCCGAGACAGGTGACGCCACCCCTGCGACTTAATGCTGCCGGGATTATATATCGATAATGATTGGAAAAGCCTTGACGCAGTCGACTTTTTCGAGATGAATCAATCTGCTAGTCGGCTCTCCAGCACATCGAACAGTTCGCCGGCGATATTCAGCCCGTAGAGTTTGTCGAGCTCGCGAATGCCGGTCGGGCTGGTGACGTTCACCTCCGTCATGTAGTCGCCAATTACATCCAGGCCGGCAAAGATGATTCCCTTTTCCCGCAGTACCGGTCCGACCTGCTCGCAGATCCAGCGATCACGATCCGAAATGTCGCGTCCTTCGGTTGTGCCGCCAACGGCCATATTGCCGCGAGCGTCACCCGGTGGCGGAATGCGAGCGAGTACCTTCTCGACGGGCCGCCCGTCTATGAGCAGAATTCGCTTGTCCCCGCCATCGACAATTTCAGGAATGTAGGCTTGCGCCTGCACGAAGTTCTGGCCGTTAGCGGTCATTACCTCGAAAATCACGTTGGTGTTCAGGTCTCCCTGCTGCACCAGGAAGATCGACTGGCCTCCCATAACGTCCAGCGGCTTGACCACGATCTTCTCGTGCTCCGCCAGAAACTCGCGGAGCCGGCCGATGGAGCATGTGATCAGGTTTGCCGGGCAACACTGTGGAAACCACGCGGTGTAGGCTTTTTCATTGATGTCGCGGAGACCGGCCGGACTGTTCAGAATCACCGTGCCGCGCATTTCCGCGCGTTCCAGAATGTAGGTCGTATAGACATACTCCATGTCGAACGGCGGATCCTTGCGCATAAGCACCAGGCTTAGGTCGTGGAGCGGCCTGTCTGCCGGTTCGGAAAACTCGAACCAGTGCTCGTTATCGTCGCTGACCCGAAGTGCCCGCATGTGGGCGTGCGCTTCGCCGTCGCGAACATACAGATCGCCCGGTTGCATATACTGGAGCCGCCAACCGCGATGTTGTGCTTCGAGCAACATCGCCAGAGACGTGTCCTTGTAGGGTTTTATTTGTTCGATGGGGTCCATGACGACCCCCAGTGTCCGGTTGCCCGATTCCATCGCGCCCACTCCTCAAGGGACTATTCGCCGCGGCACGTGGCGACGGCAAGCGATGATACAACGAGGCGCGGTTTCCAGGGTGATTTCGGAGCCGCGAACCCGGTCGTGGCAGCTTTTCGTCCAATATGTTAAAAGGCGAAGCTAACCCCGTTTGGCAGGTTTCTGTAGCGCCTCGCCAGCTGCCCGGTTCCCGGGCAGGGCGCGCCAGCGGGAAGGTTTCTTGAAACGCGCGGAGCTTCGCGAGGGAAAAAACGTCGTGAACGATAGTGTTGCGAACAGCCTGAAGGGTCTGAAAATCCTCGTAATCGATGACAGCAAGACGATTCGGCGTACCGCCCAGACCTTGCTGACCAAAGAAGGTTGCGAGGTCTTTACCGCCGTCGACGGCTTCGATGCCCTGTCAAAAATTGCCGATCATCAGCCCGACATCATTTTCGTCGACATCATGATGCCGCGGCTCGATGGCTATCAAACCTGTTCGCTGATCAAACACAACAAGGTGTTTCGCGAGACGCCGGTCATCATGCTGTCCAGCAAGGACGGTCTTTTCGATCGCGCCAGGGGCAGGATTGTGGGATCGGAGCAGTACCTGACCAAGCCATTTACCAAAGACGAACTGTTGTCGGCGATTGACAGCCACGTCAGCCGGTAACGGGACGGATGAGGGTATCAGCATGGCTTTGATTTTGATTGTTGACGATTCGCCGACGGAGCTGCACGTGATGCAGCAAATGCTCCAGCGCCACGGTTACGAGACGGTTCTCGCCGAGGACGGCGAGGAAGGTCTTCGACTGGCTGCCGAGCGCCGGCCCGACCTTATTCTGATGGATGTGGTGATGCCGGGCCTCAACGGGTTCCAGGCCACCCGCGAGCTGTCGCGCAATCCGGCAACCTCGGCCATCCCCGTCGTGATGGAGACGACCAAGGGTGAAACCACGGACCGGATATGGGGCATGCGCCAGGGCGCGGTCGCCTACCTGGTGAAGCCGGTCGCAGAAGACGACCTGGTCGGCGGTATACGCCAGGCGTTGGCGGGATAATCGGACGATGGAGTCGAAACGACTGAGCAGCCTGGTCAACCAGCCCTTCGAGCTGTTGCTCGAACTCGAGCGTCGCAGCCGCGCTGCCGCCACCGGTCATGGTTCCGGAGTCCCGGCGGATGCGGAAAGAGTGGGAATCGCGTTTCGCCTCGGTGGCGAGAAATTTGTTGCGCCGCGAAACGAGACGCGCGAGGTCCTCACTTATCCGGCGGCAATAACGCGAGTACCGGGCGCGCGCAGCTGGGTGACGGGTCTCGCCAACGTGCGCGGCCAGTTGATCCCGATTTTCGACTTCAAGAGTTATCTCGGCGGCGCAGCCACGATCCCTGATCGCCTGACCCGCGTTCTTGTCGCCAATCATCGCGACTTTCCGGCGGGTCTCGTGGTGGACGAAGTGATGGGATTTCGGCGGTTCTCGAAGACCGAGTTTGTCGAGGAGTGGGCGCCGACGATCCTGCGTTGCGACCGCTACCTGACCGGGGCCTATCGCCGCGGCCAGGAAACGTGGCCGGTATTCAGTTTGATCCAATTGGTGGAATCGCCGCAATTTATGAAAGTAGCCGCGTGATTTGCCGCGCGGCATCTTCCGAACAGACGTGAGTTAACTATGTCAGAGCAATCCCGAGGAATGGACTTGATACCGTGGCTGACCGTCGCGCTGGCGCTATTGCTGGCTGCGGCCGGGGTCATAGCGGGGCTGGGCGGCGCAACGCTGCCGGCGATGCTGTGTGCCGCCGCTTTTGTCGTCCTCGCGGCGATCGGCTGGCTCTACGTTCAGGCCGGCAACGTCCGTCAGATCGCCGCGGTCCAGGCACAGCAGAACGATCGTAACCAGGAGGCGATCTTGCGCCTGCTCGATGAGCTTTCCAACCTGGCCGACGGCGATCTGACCGTGCAGGCAACGGTAACGGAAGACATTACCGGAGCGATTGCCGATTCAATTAACTACGCGATCGAGGCGCTTCGCGAGCTAGTGGCCACAATCAATGACTCAGCCATCATGGTTGATGCCGCGGCCAAACAGACCGAAGCCACGGCAGTGCACCTGGCGAAGGCGAGCGAGCAGCAGTCACAGCAGATTGCATCGGCCAACGACTCGGTCGCGCAGATGGCGCACTCGATCGAGGAAGTGTCCGGCAATGCCGAGCGATCTTCCGATGTCGCGCGTCATTCCGTCGATGTTGCGCACAAGGGTGGAGAAGCCGTGCGCCGGACTATCGAAGGTATGAATACGATTCGCGAGACGATCCAGGACACCTCGAAGCGGATCAAGCGCCTCGGTGAAAGTTCGCAGGAGATCGGCAATATTGTGGAGCTGATCAACGATATCGCCGAGCAGACCAATATTCTGGCGCTTAACGCCTCGATCCAGGCGTCCATGGCAGGTGAGGCGGGGCGCGGTTTCGCCGTGGTCGCGGACGAAGTCCAGCGTCTGGCAGAGAGATCGACCAACGCAACCAAGCAGATTGAGGTGCTCGTGCGGACGATCCAGACGGATACCAATGAGGCAGTCGTGTCGATGGAGCGGAGCACGACGGATGTCGTCGGTGGCGCTCTGCTGGCTGAGAATGCGGGTGCCGCGCTGGAGGAGATCGAGCAGGTCTCCAACCAGATCGCCAGCCTGGTGCAGAACATATCCGGAACCGGGCGTCAGTTGACCACCTCGGCTGGCGACATCAGCCGCAACATGAGCGTTTTGCGCGAGATCAGCTCGCAGACCGCCGACAGCACCAGCGCGGCCTCGGCCTCGATCAGCAAGCTCTCGGAACTGGCAACCCAGTTGCGGACTTCGGTTTCCGGTTTCAGGCTGCCTGACTTCGAAACCGGAACTGGCGTGCTGGTCGGCAAGGACATTCCGCGGATTGCCGAACCCGGCGCGGGCGAAGGCAATTCCGATCCCGAAGCCAGAGCGGTCTGACGCTGACCTGGCGGTAAAGACTGGTGGCCATGGAACATCCCGGTTCAGAATCCCTTCAGTGGGTCAGCAAAGACCTGAATGCGGCGGTGCAGGATGCGCGGCTTGCACTGGAAGAGTACGTCGAGGGCGGTGCAAGTCGGCGCTCCCTCGAATCATTCGTGCAGCGCTGCCACGTCATCCAGGGCGTGCTGCGGATGGTGGAGGTTTACGGCGCAGCGCTGCTCGCCGAGGAAATGGAAAAAGCGGCCCAGTACCTTCTGAAGGGTGGTACCGCGGTAAAAAATGAGGAAGAGACGCTTGACGCATTGACGCGAGCGATGGTGCAGCTTCCGGCGTACCTCGAGAGGCTGGTCAGCGGCGGCCGCGATATTGCTCTTGTGTTGCTGCCTTTGCTCAATGATTTGCGCGCGGTGCGTGGGCAGCCGCTTCTGTCCGAAGGCACGCTGCTTTTACTCAATATCACGCCAGCGCAGAAAACGGCGGCGTTCGCCGTAACCCCTCGCGAGCCTGTAGCAGATGTCGATGCCGTGCAGCTTGCCCGCCTGTTGCGGCCGCGTTTTCAACTCGCGTTGCTCGGCTGGATCAAGGGCGAACGCGGCGACGCCAACCTGGCGGTGCTGGGCGAGGTTACCGAGAAGCTCGAACAGGCGGCGACCGACGAGCGATCGTACCGCTTGTGGGTGGTCGTTGGGGCAGTGGTGGAAGCGTTGCGCGAGTCCGGGCTCGACAGCAACGTTTCGCTAAAGCGCTTGCTCGGACAGGCCGATCGGGCAATCAAACGCCTGATAGATTGCGGCGAGGCCAGGCTTTTTGGCAATGGCTGCGAGGAATTGCTCAATAACCTGCTCTACTACGTTGCCCGCGCGGATTCCAGTGGCGAACGGGTGCGGCTGGTGCGTCGTCTGTTCGAGCTGGAGGATCTCCTGCCATCTGACGCAATGGTCGAGCACGCTCGCGAGAGTCTGTCCGGCCCGAGCGTCAAATTGATGCAAACCGTGGCAGCCGCGATCAAAGAGGATCTCGCCCGGGTCAAGGATACGCTGGATATTTTTGTCAGGACCGGCAAGAAATCTCATGACGAGCTCGGCGGGCAGGCAGATCTGCTGAAAAAAATCAGCGATACGCTCGGTGTCCTTGGGCTTGGCGGGCTGCGTGGCAGAGTTCAGGCGGAACTCGATGCTCTGCAGGGGATGTCCGATGGCAGTGCGGTGGCCGAAGATGCAGCGCTCGAGCGGATAGCGGCAACGCTGCTGCATGTCGAGGACAGCCTCGACGAGCAGCTTCTCAGCCTGATCATGCCTGTTGGTGTGCCTGTGGCAATGCCGGAGTCCGAGGACGGCGACCAGGACAGCGAATACCGCCAGGTCACGGAAGCCGTGGTTCGGGAGTGCATTCTCAACCTGACGCGGGTGAAGGACGCCATTGCCCAGGCGGTCGACCAGCCGCACGATGTCGCGGTGATGGAGAGTCTGCCGCCGCTTTTGCGCGGTATCACTGCGGCGTTGTTGATGTTGAACCGGACCCGCGCGGTTGCGGTCGTGGAGCGAATCGGAGAGCTGGCGCAACGTGTGTTCCGTGCCGATCAGCCGCCGCTGTTGGCTGACAAGATCGACAGGCTGGCGGATTCGATCGTTAGCCTTGAATACTATCTCGAGACTATTCAGGCCGGTCGCGCCGACCCCTGGTACATGCTGGACAACGCCGAAAGCTGTCTCAGGTTCCTTGAAGATGCAGCGGCGAAGGCCGCGGCGATGCCAGTTTCCGATGCCGCGCCGGAGGCGACACTGGTGCTGGGCGCGCAAGCTCACGATGAGATAGTCGCGGCTGAGGCCGAAACCCGTGTTATCGGCGAAAGTGGTGCCGTTACGCCACCGCCACAAGCGCCGGAGCCGGTTCAGCCGGACGAGACGGCGGAAAAACCGGCTCTGGTGGCGATGCGTCCGGCGACCGACGGGACAGGGCCGGATCCGGATATCCTCGAACTGTTTATCGAGGAAGCCAAAGACGAGTTGGAGCAACTGTCTACGCGGCTTCCGGCATGGCTTGACGATCCAAGTGATCAGGAAGCGCTGGCGTTTTCGCGGCGCTCTTTTCATACCCTCAAGGGCAGCGGCCGAATGGTCGGGGCAGAAGCGATCGGCGAACTCGGATGGGCCATCGAAAACCTGCTCAATAAAACTATTTCGGGGACGCTGCAACGGACTCCGGGTTTGCTTGCCTTGTTGCGGCAGTCACTGGAATTGCTGCCGGTTCTGATCGAACAGCTCGAAATCGGCGTCGACCCCGATCCGGTCCTGCAACGGATGATCCGGCAGGCGGAAGGGCTGGTGCGCGGTGAGGAACCGACCGTGGCGCTGTCCCGGGAACTCGCCGTTACCAGCCCGTCTGTTACGGAGTTCATTGCGCCCGAACCGGAACCGGCCGAACCATCGGATCTCGCGCAAATCGAGGCCGAGGAAGAGGTTGCGACGCTGGCCGGCCTGGATGAGATGGACCCGGTCCTAAAGGAGATTTTCACCAAGGAGACGGGCGGCCATCTTGAGGCGATCAGGGCCTATCTGAGGGATTGCGAGGCATTCGGCGCGCCGTATTCGATCACCGAGGCGTTGCACCGCTCGTGTCACACATTGAGCGGAAGCGCCAACATGGCAGGCGTCGCCGTTGCGGTCGAGGTGGCCACGCCATGGAATGCTTTCCTGCGCAAGTTGTATGACGCCGGTCTCGGGCTTTCCGCCGAAGGTCTCGAAACGTGCGAGGCGGTGGTTGCGGCAATGGAGGCGATTGTCGCGCGGCTGAAACATGGCTTCGGCGACGTTCCGGACGTCGAATCGCTGGTAGCGCGAATAGGCTGGCTCGATGCGGAATTCGAACGCAACGCGCATGAGCATGAGCCTGACGTGGCGGATCAGGGCGACGGCACGGCTTGGCCTGCGGAATTCGATACCGAAATCGCCGCGATTTTCTGTGAGGAAGCGACCGAGTTGCTTGAGGCCACGGAGCAATCGTTCGGTGCCTGGTCTTTCGACTGGAGCGGCGAAGAGGCGGTCGCGGAATTGCGACGCCACCTGCATACGCTAAAAGGTGGTGCCCGGATGGCGGGTTTGCGCCCGATGGGTGATTTGAGCCATGAGCTGGAAACGTTGCTGATTCGGGTCGGCGGAGGCGACGTTGCGACCGGTGAATCGTTGCGCACGATTTTTCAAAATGGGATCGACGAATTGCACCGCATGCGTGAGGCGGTGACGGACGGCGCATATCCTGAGCCGGGCACGAAACTGATCGCAGCGATTCGTGACTTTTCGGCCGGCAAGATCGCGGATACAACCGAAGCCGGCGAGCAACAGGCCGGAGCGCTGCCCGAGCACGCGGCTTTCGAACCGGCCGATACCGTCGCGCCAGCGATGGGAGACGCAGACGACTTGTCGGAGGCAGAGGCAGAGGCTGACGTCGAAGGCGAATTCCGCGGCGAAGCGCCAGAGGCTCTCGAAGCAGAGGCAAGCGCCGGGTTCGCCGCTGCTGCGGGTCCGGATGAGGTAGTCGAAGCCGGTGAGCGAGACGAGGCGGAAGCTCGGGTTGAGCCGCAGCAACCATCGACGGCCACTGTTGCCGCTGCCGCCAAATTCGGTGACGACGCAAGTGCACCGGCTGAAGCAGCGACCGCGCGCCAGGGTCGTGGCGAGGTTGCCAGGGTTGACGCCGACCTGCTCGAGGAACTGCTAAACAACGCCGGAGAGGTCAGTATTTTCCGCTCCCGGCTCGACCAGCAGGTCAAGTCGGTGGAGTTCAACCTGGCAGAACTTGCGCAGACGGTTTCTCGCCTGAAAGACCAGTTACGCAAGCTGGAGATTGAAACCGAGGCACAGATCATTCATCGCCACCAGGAAGAGATCGAGGGTGGCGGCGATTTCGATCCGCTCGAGCTCGATCGTTACTCGCTGATACAGCAACTCTCGCGCGCGCTTGCCGAGACGGCCAGCGATGTCGACAGCATCCGGTCATTGATGCATGGCCAGATTCGCGATGCCGACGCTCTACTGGTTCAGCAGGGCCGTGTCACGACCGCGATCCAGCACGGCCTGATGCGCACCCGAATGGTGCCATTCGAACGGCATGGCGCTCGCCTGAGTCGCGTGGTTCGGCAGGTAGCGGCCGAAGTAGGCAAGCGCGCGGAGCTGGAATTGCATGGCAGCGGTGAGCTGGACCGCCAGGTTCTGGAACGGATGCTGTCGCCGCTAGAGCACATGTTGCGCAATGCCGTTGTCCATGGCATCGAGTTCCCGCAGCAGCGGCGTGCCGCCGGCAAGCCCGAGACCGGCAAGATTACGGTCAATGTCCGGCGCGAGGGTGCCGAGGTTCTGGTGGAAATCGGCGACGATGGTTCGGGCCTGGATATTGCGGCAATTCGCGAGAACGCAGTAGCCCGGGGCCTGGTAGGCGCTGGCAAAATACGCTCGGACCAGCACGCGATACAGCTGATTTTCGAACCGGGCTTCAGCACGGCATCGGAATTGACTCAGGCAGCCGGGCGCGGTGTCGGAATGGAGGTCGTCGCAAACGAGGTTCGCCGCCTGGGTGGCAGCATCTCCGTTACGACCGAGCAGGGCAAGGGTACGAGTTTCCTGGTGCGGCTGCCGTTTACGCTGGCAATCGCGCAGGCGATGATTGTTCGCGTCAACGATGAATACTATGCGTTGCCGCTGACTTCGGTGGAAGGCATAGCGCGTATTCCGCGCGAGCAGCTTCTGCGCAAGCTGGAAGAGCAGGATCCCAGCTACGAATACGGTGGTCAGGATTACCGTTTTCAGTATCTGGCCCAGTATGTTGGCGCTGAAATAACGGCGCTCTCTGAAGATACCCCGTCGGTTCCGGTGGTACTGGTTCGCGCCGGTGAATACTCTACTGCATTGATCGGCGACGAGCTGCTAGGCAGCCGCGAAGTCGTGGTGAAATCGGTTGGACCGCAACTTGCCACGATCGATGGCATTGCAGGTGCGACGATCATGGGCGATGGACGTATAGCGATTATTCTCGATGCGCCCACGCTGTTGCGCACGGCGGTGCAGCCAGCGGCGACGGCCTCCGCGGCGGAGGTCGAAGATCGTCGCACATTTGTCCTGGTGGTCGACGACTCCATCACGGTGCGCCGGGTGACCCAGCGCCTTCTGGAGCGCAATGGCATGCGCGTTGTAACCGCGAAGGACGGCGTGGATGCCCTTGCAATTTTGCAGGAACATCTCCCCGACGTGATTCTGCTGGACATAGAAATGCCGCGGATGGACGGCTACGAACTCGCCGGCAATATCCGCAACGATCACCGCCTCGAGAACATCCCGATCATCATGATTACCTCGCGGGTCGGATCCAAGCACCGTGCTCGCGCGATCGAACTGGGCGTTGACGATTATCTGGGCAAGCCGTATCAGGAGGCGCAGCTTTTGGATGCGATCGAGCCTTTGGTGAACGAGGGAAGGACGGGCAATGAGCGAATCCGCTGAAGAGCTTTACAGCCTGCTGATCCCGCTGGATGGCATGCGTCTGCTGTTGCCGCGGGCATGTATCGCTGAGGTGATCGGATATCATTCGCCCGTGCCGGTCGAGGGTTGCCCGCCGTGGCTGCTCGGATACGCCGACTGGTCGGGTCGGGCCATCCCCGTCGTTTCCTTTGAAGGTAGCGCTGGCCGCCCGGTCGCCGAGCTGGGCGCGCGCTGCAAAATCGTGATCTTGCAGGCGATTGGCGGTCAGCTGGCTATTCCGCATTTTGGCGTTGTGGCGCAGGGGTTTCCGCAACTGGTGCGGGTCAGCCGTGATGTTCTGAGTGTTGACGACACGCAGAACTTTGCAGATGACGATGTATCTCTGTGCCAGTTACAAATGCTGAACGAGAGGCCGCTGATACCGGACCTCGAAAGACTCGAAGCGATGATTCATGCCGCGTTGTCACAACGCACTTTGACCGTTTAAAGATCTCCCCAGCGCGCCTGGGCCAGCGCAAGCCCCGTCAACGCCGCCGTTTCGGTGCGCAGTGTGCGTGGGCCTATCGCTGCAGCGATGAAGCCGTTCCTGTGGGCAGCCTCTGCTTCGTCCCGGGTTAGTCCTCCCTCCGGACCCACCAGCAACGTAAGAATCACCGGGCTGAGGTCGATGTCAGCGAGGCGCGTGGGCGAATCCGGATCGAGCACGATGCCGGCGTCATCGCGATTGCGCTCGGCAAGAAAATCGCCGAGCCGAATCGGGTGACTGACCAGTGGGAGCACCGCTCGTCCGCTTTGTTCGCAGGCATGTGCGATTACCGCCTCCCAGTGTGCGAGACGCTTGTCGGCCCGCGCGGAGTCGAGTCTGACAACGCTGCGCTCCGTGATGACCGGAACGATTCGGGCTACTCCGAGTTCGGTTGCCTTTTGCACTACCAAGTCCATCTTCTCCCGTCGCGACAAGCCGTGCGCCAGCGTGATCTGCAACGGAGATTCCGGTAGCGGAGAAACCTCTTCAATGACTTCGGCGCGAACACCGTGCCGGGTTGATGAGACAAGACGGATCCGGAATTGTCTGCCCTGTCCGTCAAACCCGATTGCCTCATCGCCGGCCCGCATCCGAAGCACCTGGGCAGCATGGCGGGCACTGCGCTCGGGCAGGTCGATAGTTGCTCCGGAGCGTAGCTCTACCGCCACATGGAGTCGTCTCAATCGCATGTCGCAGCGTGGATCCCGTCGCGCGCAGTTTGCGCCATCAAATCGATATGTTCCTGCTCGATAACGTAGGGTGGCATGAAATAGACGACGTTTCCGAGCGGCCGCAACAACACCCCGTTTTTCAGACCGTGCTGATAGACTTTCAGCCCGCGTCTCTCCTGCCACGGATACGCGATCAGTCCGGACCGGTCCGCGACCATTTCGATCGCCAGAATCATTCCGCGCTGGCGAATCTCTCCCACGTGGCGATGCGCCTCCAGATCGGCGACTGCGGCACTCATGTAGGCCGCGGTTGCGCGGTTTTTCTCCAGAACGGATCCGTCATCGAGCAGGTCGAGCGTGGCGAGCGCGGCAGCGCAGCCAAGTGGATTGCCGGTGTAACTGTGGGAGTGGAGAAAAGCGGTCAGGTTGGTGTAGTCGTCGTAAAAGGCCTCGTAGACACGGTCGGAAGTCAATACCGCGGAAAGCGGCAGGTAACCGCCGGTCAGCCCCTTGGACAGACACATGAAATCAGGCGAGATGGCGGCCTGTTCGCAGGCAAACAGGCTGCCGGTCCGGCCGAATCCTACCGCGATCTCGTCGGCGATCAGGTGAATTCCCAGCTCATCGCAGCACTCGCGCAAAAGCGTTAGGTAGACTGGATCGTACATGCGCATGCTGCCGGCACACTGCACCAGCGGTTCGACAATAATTGCGCAAACACTATCTGCATGGCGCTCGAGCACCGCACGGGTGGCGGTAAATGCCTCACGGCTGTGTGCCTCGCAGCTGACCCCGGGTTCGCGGCCATAGCAATCCGGTGACGGTACGGTAATCGCCTTTAGCAGCAGCGGCTCGTAGGTTTCCTTGTAAAGCTGTACGTCACCGACTGCGAGGGCACCGAGTGTTTCCCCGTGATAACTGTTGGAGAGCGTGACAAACTCGCGTTTTTCCGGCTTTCCCGCGTTCCGCCAGTAATGGAAGCTCATTTTGAGCGCGACTTCGACCGCCGACGAGCCGTTGTCAGCGAAAAAAACCTTGTCCAGACCGGGCGGCGTGATCTGTACCAGCCGCCTTGCCAGTTCGACTGCCGGCCGATGGGTGAACCCGGCAAGGATGACATGCTCGAGTTCTTTTAGCTGGGTACTGATCCTGTCGTTGATATAAGGGTGCGCATGACCGAACAGATTGACCCACCAGGAGCTGATGGCATCGAGATAACGGTGCCCGTCGAAATCTTCGAGCCATACTCCCTGGCCGCGGCGAATCGGCACCAGCGGCAACCATTCGTGATCTTTCATCTGGGTGCAGGGATGCCACAGATAACGAAGATCCTCTGCCGCCAATTCGCTGTTATTCAATTTGTGTAACCTCTGTGACGGGTTAGGGGATTGTGCGCACAGGTGGATGATGCCGCAAGAGAAGTCTTTACCGCGGCCGGTCGAGGCGTGACAATGGCTATCGTTCTGGGTTCGAAAGGGGTCAGGGGTGCAAGTCGATCCGGATACCGGGCTGATCAGCCCGGCCCGTCATGTGCAATCGCCGAACAGGGATCCGCGGCCCGCGGGGTTCGCGCCGGAGCTCGTCGTATTGCACGGTATCAGTCTGCCGCCAGGGGAATTCGGCGGTGATTGGGTCGATGCGCTGTTTTTGAACCGTCTTGATCCGGAAGCACATCCTTATTTCGCCGAAATTGCCGGCGTCCGGGTGTCGGCGCATTTGCTTATCGATCGTCTGGGAAGTGTCACACAGTATGTATCGTTCAACGAGCGTGCATGGCACGCCGGGGTATCCGATTATTTCGGGCGTAGCGCATGCAATGATTTTTCGATCGGGATTGAGCTCGAGGGAACCGACGACATGCCCTACACGGATGAACAGTACGAGACTCTTGCCGCTGTCTTGTCTGCACTGGCGGAGGCCTACCCCGCGCTTGCCGCGGTGCCGGTAGCCGGGCACAAGGATATCGCGCCGGGTCGCAAGACCGATCCCGGCACCTCATTCGACTGGCTGCGACTTGATCGGGGCGTGGCGGTTGCGTCGAAGCGACAGCGCGGCGGACGAACTTTGGAAAAGGCAGTTTCAGCATGAATATCTGGGCGCTTGCGCTAGGACTGGTGTGTGAGCGCTTCCTCACCCGCATTCTGCACCTGCGAGAACTGCGCTGGTTCGATCGCTACTTTGACTGGGCGCTCG
>PKUM01000005.1 GCA_002868855.1 Chromatiales bacterium
AATATCTCCACCATTCGCCAGCGCAAAAAGTCCGCGAGCAAACCGCGACGCGATTCCCGGCCGATAATTTTCGACCCTTATCGCGACTCCGGCGCGTCCAGCCCCTGACGCGGTACCTCGACCTAGCGCGAAAGGCCCACGGTCGCGGCTTCGGCCTGATTTGCGACCGACTTCCACTGCCGTTGCAAATCGTCCAGAACAGTCTTTTCCAGAGCGGCATATCCGACGATATGCACGACCTGCGCGGTACCCGGTACACCACGCGCCCACTCAATGTCGCGCCATCCGGCGGCCACAGCTTGCTCGAGATACGCAGTGGCGCCCGCTTCGTCGCCGAGACTGGCCTCGATCACAGCCAACGCAAAATTTAGCTGTGGCGTGTCCCAGCCGGCCGCCACAGAATCCGCGCCGAGTTGCCGCGCCTCCATGAGAATGCCAATGGCCGAGTCGGCATCGCCCAGCGCGCGCAGGGCCGCCGCACGAGCGCCAGCCACGGTAATTGCGAGCTGCGGATCGCCGTCCGGAACTGCGGCAGCCGCCAGATCGAAACTCGCAAGCGCAGCTGAAATATCGCCACCGCGCCAACTAAGCAAACCGTTCCACCACTCCGCCGCATGCGGCGGATTTTCCCTGTAAAGCGCCTCCCGCAGCAATTCGTCGGCACCAGTAATGTATGCAGCGTCCAGCCGTGGCGGCGTTGCCGCCGCGGTTTCCTGAAGGTCGGCCGAACGCAGCCACGTTGCGGCCAGATCACCTTGACCGAGCGCGGCGAGAGTTCGCGCATAGAGCGCACGTCCATCCGGTCCGCGAGTCAGGGCATCCGAATCGGAAAGCACCACGATGGCCTCGTCGAGCCGCCCCCATTGCAAGCAGAGCGTCGCGAGCAATACCCCGGCGCCATGCGACTCGACCCCGCGCGCTAGCAGCTGGCGTAGCTCCGAGATTGATTCCTCGCCATGCCCAAGCCGCGCCAGAACGCCGGCAAGATTCAGCGTAATTGTGGGATCCATTGGGTCGAGTCGTTGCGCGGCCTGCAACGCCTCCAGCGCAAGATTCGGGCCGCCACCAGGCCGCCGGAGCTGGGTCAGCCCCAGCCACATATGCGCCGTTGAATTTTCCGGGGCGATTCGCAATGCTTCCCGAAGTGCCAGCTCCGCTGCCACGAAGTTGCCCTGGAACAGCCGCAGCAATCCGAGCGAGGCATGGGCATCTCCCAGTAAAGGATCCAGTTGTAACGCCGTCTGAATTGCCTCGTTCGCCTCGACCACGGCCTGTTGCGGTGGTCTTTCTCCCGCCCTCGCCAACAGCAGGAGACTGTCCGCCCGGCCTGTGTGTGACGGGGCAAACCGGGGGTCCCGGCTAATCGACTGATCGAAGTACTCCAGCGCCCGCTCAAGGCTGGCTATGTCGCGCTTCTGCCAGTTGTGCCTGCCAAGAAGGTAAAGATCGTAGGCGTCGAAACTCGATGGCATTGCGGCGACTGAAGCCATTTCCTTGTTGTCCGGCGCGACGACTGCAACGATCTGGCCAGCGATTTCGTCCTGCAATGCAAAGATGTCGTCGAGGCCGGCATCGAAACTTCCGGTCCAGACTTCAAAGCCGGTTCGCGCGTCGACCAGCTGCAGCGAGATGCGAACGGTATCGCCGGCCTTGCGCAGGCTTCCGTCAAGGACCAGGTCAACCCGCAGTATTTCACCAATTTCACGCACGTTTTTGCTGCGCTGGCGAAATGCGAAAGCCGAGCTGCGTGCGGCTACGTCGAGACCGGGAACCGCTACAAGCCGGTTGCGAATCTCCTCCGCAATTCCGTCCGCGAGATACTGATGGTCCTCAGTTGCGCTGAGGTCGCTGAAAGGAAGGATTGCAATCCCCGAGTACTCCCTGTCGGCACGCGGGCTGTGAGCTGTGACCGTCCACGCCAGCACGGCCAGCAAAGCAGTAACCGAGACTATTGAAAGCAACGACCGCTCGCCAGCCTGTTTCGCGCCACCTCCGGTCCCGCGTCCTCGCCGCCATACGAGAATTGCCATCACCGGGCATCCCACCAGCGCGACCAGAATAATCATCCGCAACTGTTGCGCCCCGGTCTCGTTCGAGGGCAACAACGAAGCCGAAATTTCCACAACGATCCACGCTGCCAGAACGTAAATTATCAACGCCCGAATGACGCCGCGCCGATGCATTTCAGCAATCCACCTCAACCGGCCAACTCCCGCTTCAAAATTCGTCCTGCCCTAGCGCCACTGCGTGCACTGGAAATGTCCTTGCAGCCTCCAGACCCGCCATATTTGACGCGGCGAATTGCGCGGCGTACGCTGCTTCGGCGAAACGCGTCGGAGCCAAAAAAATGACCATGCGAGTTACCTTTGAGCTGCAACCGGAAGATCTCAAACACTTCCGTCTGATCATGCGCGAAGCGCGCGATGCCGCCAAATCTCTAACCGCGGACGAGATACTACGTGCTGCCAACAACTTACTTCTTGAGATCGAAGACGCCAAAGTTCCGCACTTCATTGAAGAAAGACTAAAGCGCCTGCGGACGCTGATTGGCATGGTCGAGGACGATGAATGGAGTCTGCCACAAGAGGAAACCGCGCGAGTGTTGAATGCTCTTGCGTATTTCGCCGAACCGGAGGATCTGATTCCCGATCACATTCCGGGCCT
This sequence comes from Chromatiales bacterium, assembly GCA_002868855.1. Lineage (GTDB taxonomy): Bacteria > Pseudomonadota > Gammaproteobacteria > Steroidobacterales > BM003 > BM003. Next base: position 2,665 of record PKUM01000005.1, read on the forward strand.
GGGTTTTCTCGACGACGCAATAATGATCGAACTGGTGGCGCGCGAACTGCGCCATGAGATCGAAGCCTACGACGACTTCTGCGCATTCCGGGACCGGGAAGGCGCGCGCCGGCGCAGCAAGGGCCAGGACGACGATGTCACGCGCGGTGAATGGCTGGAGACCCGTCGCACCGAATTAATGTCGCGAATGAGAAGGCGCCGACGCCGCGATCGCGGTCGCAAGCGTTCCGGAGGCCGTTCTCCGCTGTCACTTCTCTGATAGTCGGCCGCATTGTCCGAGACCGGGTCGCTGAACAGATCCGCCGAGCTGCGGCAGCAGTTGCGGCGGCTTGTTACTCCGCGTGTCGCAAGCCTCTGCCGGGTTGAGGGCTCCGGCGTTTCCGCTTCATCGTCACGCCAAAGCGCGCTCGATTACAGAGCGTTTGCACTGATGCACGAGCCTCCGCAGCGGGTTCGCCGCCTGGCCCGTCGCCTGATTGAGGAACACGGACTCGAGATCGGCGACCAAGCCGGTCTGGACGAGTTCTGCCGCGGCCTGTGCGAAACCCTGGCGGAAGTCTACGAAAACGCGGCCAGCGAGAACTGAACGGCTCCTACGGCCAGTAGTAAAGGCCTGCGAGTGCCAGCCCCAGCCACATCAATCCCTGCAGAAACCAGCGCGACGGTTTCTGTCGCAACAAACTGATGAAACTGAATGCACAAATCGTGGTCAGAATCGTGAAGATCCCGACGCTGGCCAGCAAAGGTGTGAATTCGGAGCGGAGGTGCGGGTAGTCTTCGCCGAGCAGCAGGTAGATGAACGCGACGACGAGCAGGCCGAAAGCTATCGCGGCGCTGCTGCCCAACAAGATGCCCGTAATCACACTTAATGGCCGCATATCTCAGTTTTTATCTGGTTAATGTTAAATCCGATGTGGATATTGTTGATTTGAAATACCGCTCATGGCTAGGCTTATGGTATTAAAACAAAATCAAAAACCATCGCTGCCTAAGGCTGGGCCTTGCTCAAGAGAACATAATATGAATGGAATTATAAGGTTACGAGCGATACTTGCGAGAACTTCTATTATTGGAGCGGCACTTCTGTTGGCTGTTCCGATTACCCTGGCGACTCCAACCGAGGAGTCAGACGCGCCGCTGGAGCCCGAACTCCGGCATCAGGAGATCGCACGGGCCGTTTACCATCTCGCCGACCGCTTCCATTACGGCCAGACCGCCTTCGACGACGACCTCTCGGGCAAAATTCTCGACCGCTATCTGGAAAGCCTCGATGGCAACCGCCAGTATTTTCTCGCCAGCGACATCGCCAGCTTCGAAGCCTATCGCAAGAGCATTGACGATGCGGTACGCGAAGGCGAGGTAAACCCGGCCTTCGATATTTTTGACGTTTACCGAGAGCGGAGCCGGGAGCGCGTGAAGTACGCGATCTCGCTGCTCGACGAAGAGCCGGATTTCACGATTGACGAAGACTACGTATTCGACCGTTCCGATATGCCGTGGGCCGCGGATCGCGCCCAGCTCGATGATATCTGGCGCAAGCGGGTCAAGAACGACGCATTGGGACTGACACTCGCAGGCAAGGAATGGGACGAGACCCGAGAAATCCTGCAGAAACGCTATGACCGTGTGCTGACGCGGGTGAACCAGA
>PKUM01000251.1 GCA_002868855.1 Chromatiales bacterium
CCACGGTCTTGGAAAATGGGGACTGAACCTGCTGCTGATCACGCTCTGTGTCACGCCGCTGACGTGGATCGTGCGGGCTCCATGGCCGCTCCGGTTCCGACGGATGCTGGGTCTGTTCGCGTTCAGTTACGTGATGTTGCATTTTCTCGTCTACGCAATCCTCGATCAGGGGCTTGCCTGGAATTTTATCGTCGAGGACATCGTCGAGCGGCCCTACATCACCGTGGGTATCGGCGCATTGTTATTGTTGCTGCCGCTCGCTCTCACCTCGACACGGAGGGCCATGAGAAGGCTGGGCCGGCGCTGGGCAAAAATCCATCAACTCATCTACCCGATTGCAATCCTTGGCGTCTGGCACTACTGGTGGCAGGTCAAGCAGGACTGGCGCGAACCGCTGGTTTACGCCTCGATCGTGGCGCTGTTACTCGGTGCGCGACTCGTGCGCCACAATCTCAGAAAGGTCAGATCGGCGGTGGCGGGCAAGCCGACAACCGAACTCGCGCCGGGCCAAACCCGCAATCCGATATAATTCCGGCTATATCGACACGCCATCGCCACGACACTCATTGAATATCGACGCGGCGCTGCGGACGCGTTCAAAACGAGGACCAGCCCCATGAACACGACTTTTTCGAAACTGCTGCTCGCCGGTGCGGCTTCGCTCGCACTCGCGCCGCTCGCCGTTGCTCAGAACATGCGTCTGAGCGATGCGGAAATCGATGTCGAGGACGGGCTTGATTGGTCCGGGTATAAAACTTACGGCTACGTCGAACCACAGCGCGGCGGCGTTGACGATGAGCAGCGGCGTGCTCAGGCAGACAGTGCCATCAAAAAAGTCGTACTGGATAGTCTCGACAAGAAAGGCTACACACTGGCAACAGACGCGCCCCCGGATTTCTTTATCGGATACGACGTGGTCGCCTACAACGAACTCGACCGTCAGGCCAGCGAATACGTCGAGACCAACCGATTCAAGGGCGAAACCGTCCAGGTCGTGCGCCAGACCACGACTTTCGACAGCGGCAATCTGAGGATGGGGTATATCACTATTTTCGCTGTCGACGGCGACTCGCATCACGTCGTCTGGAAGGGAACGGTCAACGGTCGCTCAACCAAGCCGCCGAAATCAATCGGTCCCGTGGCACGTTCCGCGGCCGAGAAAATCATGGCGGAATTTCCAGGTTCGAACTGACCTTTGTGCCGTTATTTAATCCGGCGCAGGGCTCAGGCCCGGGTCTGCCCGGTGCCGCGAACGACATATTTGTAGGTGGTCAGCTGCTCGGCTCCAACCGGACCGCGTGCATGAAGCCGGCCGGTTGCAATGCCGATCTCCGCACCCATGCCGAATTCGCCGCCGTCGGCAAACTGGGTGGACGCGTTGAGCATAACGATGGCGCTGTCTACTTCGGCCAGGAATTGCTCGGCGGCCGTGGCGTTTTCCGTGACAATCGCATCGGTGTGGCCCGAGCCAAACCGTTCGATATGCGCGACCGCGCCGGCAACCCCGTCGACGAAGCCAACTGCGATGATGGCGTCGAGAAACTCGTGGCCCCAGTCGTCGTCTGCGGCAGCGTCGATTCTTTCGTCCAGCCCACGGGCGCGCGGATCGCCGCGCAGCTCGCAACCGGCCTCTAGAAGCGCGTGCAGCACTTTCCGGGCCGTGCCATCATCGAGACCATCGTCGAGCAACAGCGTCTCCGCGGCACCGCAAATCCCGGTGCGACGCATTTTCGCGTTGACCACAACCGGCACCGCCTTGTCGGGATCGGCCGAGCGCTCGACGAACACATGGCAGATTCCCTCGAGGTGACCGAGTACCGGGATCCGGGCATCGCGCTGGACCCGCGCGATGAGACCACGGCCGCCACGTGGCACGACTACATCGACATACGCAGCCATCTTCCGTAGCAGGTAGCCGACCGCGGACCTGTCGGTTGTGGGCACCATTTGCACCGCACCTGGCGGGAACCCGCAACCCGCGAAAGCAGCGGCCAGAGTGGCATGGATCGCCCGACTGGAGAAATAACTCTCGGAGCCGCCGCGGAGAATTACGGCATTGCCGGATTTGATACACAAAGCGGCGGCATCTGCGGTCACATTGGGGCGGCTCTCGTAAATAATGCCAATGACCCCGATCGGTACGCGCACGCGCTGGATCTCCAGGCCATTGGGCCGCCGCGACTCATCGATCAGCGCTCCGACCGGGTCCGGCAGGTCCGCTATCGTCTCCAGCCCCGAAGCCATGGCCTCCACTCGCTGCTGATCGAGACGCAGGCGGTCGAGCATCGCCGGCGCCAGCCCGTGTTCGAGTGCGGCGGCAACGTCCGCCTCATTAGCGTTGAGAATCACCGCACTGTCGGCCCGCAGCCGATCAGCCGCCGTCAGCAACGCATGTCTTTTTTGCTCTGCCGATATCCGCGCAAGGCGGCGCGCTGCATCACGCGCGGCGCGCCCGATCCGGGTCATCGTCACCGCGATATCGTCTGTTTCAGCACGATCGTTCATTGTTGCTCCTTGTGCCCGAATACCACCATATCGTCGCGGTGCACCAGTTCGTCACGCCCGATATAGCCCAGCACCTGTCCGAACTCCTCGCTGCGCAGGCCACGCAGCTGCTGCGCCTCGGCGCTCGAATAGGCCACCAGACCCTGAGCGACCGTATTACCCCGCGCATCGCGAATGGCCACCGCATCGCCACGCTGAAAATCGCCCTCGACCGCGACCAGCCCGGCAGCGAGCAGGCTATTGCCGCGGCCGAGCGCGCTGACAGCACCATCATCGACGACCACCGCGCCACGCAGCTCGAGGCTGCCGGCAATCCACTGTTTCCGCGCCGCCCTGGGTGTGGCCTCGGCCTGAAACCGCGTGTGCCGGGCCCCGTCGGCGAGTGCCTGGAGCGGTCGCGGCCGGCGGCCACTGGCAATGATTACGTCACAACCCGCCGCAGTCGCGATCCTGGCAGCGGCGATTTTGGTCACCATGCCGCCGCTCCCGGTCGGAGTGCGAACACCCGTCGCCATCGCTTCGATCGCGTCAGTTATGCGCTCGACCAACGGGATGAACCTGGCGTCGGGGCTAAGCGCGGGATCGGCGCTGAACAGACCTTCCACATCCGATAACAGCACCAGGCGGTCGGCGCTGACCATCTGCACAACCCGTGCCGCAAGCCGGTCATTGTCACCGTAGCGAATCTCCGACGTCGCGACGGTATCGTTCTCGTTGACCACCGGAACCGCCCCGAGGCCAAGCAATGTTTTTAACGTATTGCGGGCATTCAGATAGCGGCGCCTTTGTTCGCTGTCGCCAAGCGTAAGAAGAATCTGCGCGGTCTCGAGGCCGCGCCTCGCCAGCGCTTCGCGATACGTATGTGCCAGCCAGACCTGGCCAACCGACGCCGCCGCCTGGCTCTCCTCGAGTTTAAGAACTCCGTGGCCAAGACCGAGACCGTGGCGCCCCAGTGCGACCGCGCCCGACGATACGATAACCACCTCGACACCAGCGCGACGCAATTCCGCGACGTCGTGGGCCAGCGCATCGAGCCAGCCGACCTGCAGTTCCCCCGACTCCGGGTCGACCAGCAAAGACGACCCGATTTTTACGACGATGCGCCGCGCGGCCGCAAGCGGCCCTGTCGCTATTGTCACTGCACTCAATGGCTGGATTCCGTGGCTCTCGACCTCCTAATCTAGCCGTAATTGCGGCGTCGCACCATCCTCAGTTGCACTCAGCAGGCGGCCGCGACGGCAATCGCAGGGCGCTCGCACGCGCGCAACGCCCGCTCGAGTCCGGCATTGATGTCCGCAGCGAGATCCTCACCGGCCTCGATTCCGATAGACAGGCGGATCAGACCGTCTCCGATCCCGGCGCGGATACGCGCTTCGGGATCCATCGCCGCGTGGGTCATCGTAGCCGGATGTGCCACGAGACTCTCGACGCCGCCGAGCGATTCGGCGAGAGAGAAAAACGACATGCCCTCCACGAACGCCTGAGCCGCACTTGCACCACCGGCCAGTTCGAAACTGATCATGCCGCCAAATCCTTTTTGCTGCCGGCGCGCGAGCTCATGCCCGGGATGATCGGGAAGACCGGGATAAAAAACCCGGCTGACCGCCGGATGGTGATCCAGCAGAGTCGCGATCGTTACCGCGTTTTCCTCGTGTACCCGAAGCCGCGCGTGAAGAGTCCTGACTCCACGCAGCGTGAGATAACTATCGAAAGGCGCGCCGGTCAGACCCAGACAATTCGCCCACCAGTCGATTTCCCCGGCCAGTTCTTCTGTACCCGCGATAACGGCCCCACCC
>PKUM01000301.1 GCA_002868855.1 Chromatiales bacterium
ATCTGCCCGTGGTGTCATCAACTCTTCCGAATTCGTAGCCCGTGTTTTCCGGCCCTTGGGACCGGATTCGCAAGTAAAAGGATGATGGCAACATGAAAAAAAGTCAAAGATGATTGAAACCGGAAACGTTGACTAATAATTTCCGGGATGCTTTTTGCCAAGGCCGGGCATACCCAAACCCCAGCGAGTCAAAACTATATGAGTCGGGTAGGAAAAAAGTCGCCATCGTTTCCGGTGCGGCCTCTGGCCCGGGTCTCGCGGACGCGGAGGTCCTGGCGCGAGAAGGGGCGGCCGTCATCCTCAGCGATGTCAACGAAACCGCCGGCGAGGCCGCCGCCGAATCGATCCGCGCGGCCGGCGGCAAGGCGGAATTCATGGTTCACGATGTCACCGCGCCTGGAAACAGCAATGACAATCGCCATCCACTGCCAGATGTGCGGTTATGACATTCGGGTCAATTCGATCCACCCCGGGGCGATCGACACGCCGATGATCGACCAGACCTGTTCGGACCCGGGCATCGCGGACAGGTCTGGACTAAGCCCCGTGGGCCTCGGATTACCGCTCGACGTCGCCAACGTGGTGTGTTCCCCGCGTCCGACGAGTCGCGTATCGTAAACGGGTCCGAGATCGTGCTCGACAACGCGCTGACAATTCAGTAATCCAGCGCGGCCGCGATAGCAGGCCTATTCCTCGGGCGCGATCGTGACTTTCAGGCCATCGAGTTCGGGACCGAATTCGATCTGGCAACTCAGCCTCGAGTTGGGTTTGAAATGCTCGAGTTCTTCCAGCAGTTCTTCCTCGTCCTGATCGCGCGCGGGCAGGCGAGCAATCCACGCATCATCGACGAAAACGTGGCAGGTGGCACAGGAGCAGACGCCGCCGCAAATCGCCTCGACGCCGTAATCGAGGTCACGCAGTGAATACATCAAAGGGGAATTCGTCTCCGCCTCGATTTCGTGCGCAACACCATCCCGATCCGTCACAACGACCTTTGCCATGTTTGCAATCACTCCGTGGGTAGCCTGACGCGGCCGCCGCGATCGGCGACTGCGAGCGCGGCATGGTATTGGCAGATCGTCCGCCAATCAAGCCATGTCACCGGCAATCGGGAAATAAAAAAACAGTCATGACTGTTTCTATTCTGCGATCGGGTTTGCATACTCGAAGCCAATGAGATTGCCTCGCTCCGTCACCGATACATAGAAATTTCCCCTGCATCGGCAGACCGCAAACAGAGGCATTCGGGGAAGCCGGCTTGATTGGTTTTGACACCGGGCTCGCGGAGGTTATTGGCCTCTCTTCGAGACACTCATTCGCTGCGGTTATCCTGCGTCGGCTGGCAAATGCCGGGCCCGGGGGTGTTCGCCGTTGCCGCCAGAAGCGGAGAAATGCTGCGGGAAAATGTCACCGAAGATATTTGCGGCGACCTCGAATTCTGCGACCCGGGGATATCGCAGGCAGTCACCGCAATTCCCGGCGCGGTGATCGCGGGCCATATGGACGGCAGACTCAGGATCTATGCACGCGACGACGGCAGAGTGTTGTGGGAGACCAATACATTGCGCGAGTATGAAACCGAATCGGGTGACACTGGTCGCGGCGGCTCTTTCGGCGGCGGACGACCAATGGTGGCCGATGGCATGCCGTATGCGAATTCGGGTTATGGCATTTATATCCATATGCCCGGTAACGTCGTGCTGGTATTCGGCATTGCCGACGACACCGAACAATGATTCAGCGGCATGACCCGCTCGAGCGCGTTGCGTTTGCTCCATCGTGCACCCCTGGCGACGAAGCGTGCTTTAGCGGATGTAATAGCTCAAGGCGTTGGGACTGAACTCGCGCGGATCGGCGCCATCCGAAAATTCGAATCCCGGCAGCCCGTTGTCCAGTCCGTTGATAAGGTAACGTTCCTGCTGCAGGTCATAAAAGACATAGGCAGTCGCCCACAAGACGGGAACCTCATAGTAATTGACAGCGTGGGCCTCCATTACGCGCCAGAACTTGCCATCCCTGTCGTAGGCTTCGCTGATCGCGATCTGCCAGCTGTCCTCGTCGACATAGAAAATTCGCCGCGAATATACATGCCGGGCCCCTTCTTTCAGGCGCCCTTCGACCACCCAGACACGATGCAGTTCGTAACGCAGCAGTTCGGGGTTTACATGCTTGCGCTGAATGATCTGTTCCGGCGTTACGTCGTCACTGTGCAGACGATAAGCATTGTACGGAATCAAAATTTCGCGTTTGCCGTGCAAGGTCCATTCGTAGCGGTCGGGCGGACCGTTATAAAGCTCGAAATCGTCGACGGTGCGCAATCCATCCAGGCCGGGCGGCGGAACCTCGTACCCGAAATACGGCAGCCGGATGATGCGCCGCAACGAGCGCGTGTAGCGCCAAGACTTGCGCGGGTCACGGGTCTGGTTGATCGTCTCGATCACCAGCACACCCTCGCCGGCGCGCAACGCGGGAGCATAAGTCTTGGCCTTGACCGCCAGCAGCACATTGTCAAATTTTGCCGCTACCTCGCTCACTCGGGGCGAACCATACGGATAGGCAAAATCCTGCAGCTGCCTGACGACCTGGTACCTGCCCATGCGGGTAACGGCGGCGCTGCCTTCCCGGCGCTTGACCCGTATTCCGCGCCAACGCAGATTGTGGTTCCAGATCACCTCCTCTGCCGACTTCGGCATTGGGAACGGCGAACTGATATGAGCGCCTTCGACGCCGCCCTTTCCCGCAGTGAGCAGTGTCGCGCTGGTCGCATTCTCACGGATTGCCTCGTACACCCACGCTGGATAAGACGCGCTGCGCCGGGTCGGGTAGACATTGAAATGCAGCGTATCCGGGTATGCGGCAAGGAGCGCCTTCTGCCCATCGGTCAATTTGTCGGCATGCTCGCCCAGGTTCGCCGCATCGATCGAATACAGCACCGGATCGTCCGCGAACGGATCGACGTGATGTCGGCCTGGAACATAACCCGGCGGCATCTCGGTAATCCCGCCGGTCCAGGCCGGGATCGTTCCTGCCGCGTTGCCGGCACGCTCGGCGCCGAGTGGCGTCAGTTCGCCGCCACCGAGGCGCGCCGCCTCCGCCGCGGACACCTCCGCCACAGCAGGCCATGCCATGGCGAGCAGGAATACGCAGATTCCCAGACCTCCGTAAGTGTGCGCCGGAGTCCGCATCAGAAAGAGTAGGTAAGCCGCCATCGGATAACGTCGCGATCTGACAGCAAATTGGCGTTGCCGGCACCGAAAAATCCGGTGAAACTGAGATCCGTACTCCATCGATCGATGAAGTCGGCCGACACCCCGAATTGCACCAGCTTCCGGTCCTCTATAAACGTCGACAATGGCGCTGGAGTGGTGCCGCTGACATCGTGGACAAAAACGATACGGGGCACGACATTTAACGCGCCAAATACGCTGCTATATATCGACGCCAGCGACAGTCTGTAGCCCCAGGAATTGTCGGTCGGAGACTTGGCTGCCTGCAACGCTATGCCGCCGTTTCCGCTTACGTCATCTACATTTACGTACGCAGCATCGGCCGCGATCAGCACTTGGTCTGAACCCAGGCGGGGGCCAAGCAACTGGGTTACGCTCATCGTAAACTGGCTGCGGTCACGCTCGAGAACACCGCTTACGACCTGGTCGGCACCAAACTCCCCGAGCGGTGTATCGCCAATGGTCGGGTCGTATTGCACCGGCGAACGGGTCGCGGTCAGGACCTGGCCTGTTGCGATCTGGAACGGAAAATCGCTGTGACGCGAAAACTCACCGGCAAACAGTGTGCCGGTGCGGATCGTGGAAAAACTGAACGAAACGCCGAACATATCAATGTTTTCCGGATACTCGGCAAAATAGCCCGCCGCGTTGTCGTATTGACTCAGCGTCAATTGCTCGGCCGTTGCGCGCGCCTCGGCAGCCGCCTCATCCGGAGTAAGTCCGGTGCCGAGATAGACCGGTTCCAGGTCACCTGCGGTCTCTGCCACGCTTGCGTCGGATGTCTGGTTGATTGCGGCCTGGCTCGCGGTCAGCCCGCTGATGATAGGCAGTCGGCTGTTGTAGCGAATGTAGTGCACGCCGATTTTGGTCGCCAGACCGTCAAAGAAGCGGCCGATCAGGCTGATTCCGTACTGGCCGCCATCGTCGGGTTCGTCGACATAGCGTCCCGGAATCTGGAAGAAATTCTCGTCGAAACCGAGCGTTCCGGCCGGCAGCCTGAACGCGTCGTCGAGGTCCGTGCCGAGGTCCGAGTATTGCCCACCGGTCA
>PKUM01000191.1 GCA_002868855.1 Chromatiales bacterium
GCCCAGTCGAGCGATGCCTTGCTGTCGATATTCTCGAGGTCGATATGGGGATCCGCGGTATCCGCCACCGCATTGCTGCCGATAGCAGCCGTGGCCAGCAGAAGCACGCGCAGGAACAGCAAAAAAGACTTGGACATGGTGGGAGCCTCAGCGAGGTAGGTTCGGAGCGGAGCGGGAACATCCGGCGGCAGAAAAGTTTCGTATTCTACCCTTTGCGGCCGCCGCGGTGCATTTTGCGCGGGGCGACTGTAACGATGCCGTGGACTCGCCGGAGAGGCCGGCGGTCGACGCGCTTGTCCGAGTCGTCTATCGTACCCGCCTCCGGCTGCGCGAACCCGGTCCGCTGTCCGCATGACTCGGCAGGTTCGGGCGAAGCCAGGCATTGTGCCCGGGCATACTTTCAGAAAACAGGCAGGGAAATACAAGCATGGCAAACGATGCACGCGAATTGGATCCGAGTATGGACCGCAACGGTCTGTATCGTGAGGAGATGTTTACCGACCGGCGTGTTGGCACTCTGCAAAGACTGACCCCGGTCAGCGCGGACGGCGAACCCGACCCGAGCCGCGGTGTGTTGTTTCTGGGGCAAACCCAGGTTTTGACGCCGGCCGGCGCGCTGCCGATCAATTTCGAAATCGAGGCCGCGACGCTGGGCGAGGCAATTGACAAATTCGGTGACGGCGCGCGCGCCGCCATCGAGGACACGATGCGCCGAATCGAGGAAATGCGCCGTGACGCCGCGTCGTCGATTATCGTTCCCGACGCGGGTGGCGGTGCGCCGGGCGGAGGCATGCCCGGTGGCGGAGTGCCGGGGGGCGGCGGCATCCGCATGCCCTAGCGCGGTCGTTACAGAGAGCGAAGATACTCCAGCATCCGCGCCTGGGTCGCCGCGTCGGGCAGGCGCCCGGATCCGGCGAGCGCATTGTCCAGCATATAGTGCGGCCGCCGGGTTCCCGGGATCACGCAGGTTACCGCGGGTTGCGCGAGTACGAATTTAAGAAAGAACTGGGCCCAGCTCGCGCAATCGAATTGGGCTGCCCATTCGGGCAATGGCTTGTCGCGCACCCGCGGAAACAGCTGGCCGCCGGCAAACGGCCGGTTGATGATCACCGCGACACCGTTATCGGCCGCGAGCGGCAACAATTCGCGCGCCGATTCCGGTTCCGCGAGCGAATAATTTACCTGCAGGAAATCGACAGGCTCGGACTTGATGATTCGCGCGAGATCGGCATACGCGCTGCTGCGGTAGTGGGTAATGCCGAGGTAGCGGATCCGTCCTTCGTCTTTCCAGCGTCGCAGCGTCGCGAGCTGCGTTTTCCAGTCCACCAGGTTGTGTATCTGCATCAGGTCGAGCGTATCGACCCGCAGTTTTGCGAGGCTTGCGCGCATTTGCGCAACCCCTTCTTGCGCCCCGCTGGTCCAGACCTTGCTGGCAAGAAACAATGAGTCACGGGTGGCGGATTTTGCCACCAGGTCGCCGAGAACGGTTTCCGATGTGCCGTACATCGGCGATGTGTCGATCACACTTCCGCCGCTTTCGACCAATGCTCCGATTACCTTTTCCAGCCGGACCCGCGCCTCGCTGTCGTCACCGACGTCGAAGGACTGCCATGTGCCGAGACCGACAACCGGCAGGGCCTCACCGGATACCGGGATAGGGCGGGTCCGCATTTTCGCTGCGCCGGCAATGGCGCTGACGGCGCCGGGCAACGCGAACAGTCCGCTGGCATATCCGAGTCCGGCAATGAATGTGCGGCGATCGATCATGTTTCTGTCCTCGAGTGAAGCAAATGGTCCGGGCCGGCTGTGAATTCGACCCTGGCGTCGCGCCGCCGCTGGTCGAATTGAGTGCCGAGACGTAGTCCCGTGAACAGCCACACGCCACACAGCGGCACCGCAGCGAGAGCGATGGCGCCGGCGTCGAGCCCGATTGCGCGCATCCCCGCGTACAGCCAACCCGACACCGCGTCACCGCCACGGTAGACGAGTGTATCGACCAGGTTCTTGGCTTTGTATTTTTGGGTCGGTGTGAGAACGGTAAATAACATCTCCCTTGCCGGTTTCATTACCGCGTAATTTCCGGCGCGGCGTAACACCTGGACGATCACAAGCACCGACAAAACGGGCGCAAAACCGAGTATCAGGAATCCCGCTATCAGCAGTGCCGGAATCAGCGCAAGTGTCGTGCTCAGGCCAAAACGCGCGGCAATCCGGTTGGTGGCGAACAACTGCGCGCCGACTGTCAGCACGTTTACCGCGAGGTCGATCAACGCGAACAGGCGGGTGCGTTGCGCGCCGTCGGCCATTTCGGCGGCCACGATATGTGCCTGGGTGAAATACAGAAATGTCGATGCGCCGCTGTACAGCAGGATCAGGAGGCAGATGCCCTGAAGGTAGCGGGAACCCAGCAGCATGCGAAAGCCGGCGAGCATCCCGCCGCCGAGTGCGGGCGCCGCCTGCAGCGGCCGATCGCGACCCCGGGGCGTATTGTCCAGCAGTTGTTGGATACAGATCAGCGCAACGGCAAACATCGCGGCGGACAATGGCAACAACCACTTCACGCCTGTCATGCCGACCAGTGTTGCGGTCAGTGCTGGTCCGGCGATCGCCCCCGCGGTACCGCCTGCCGCGATCAGTCCAAACAGGCGCGTCGCCTGGTCCGGTGGATAAATATCCACCATGAACGACCAGAAAACCGAGACAACGAACAGATTGAATACGCTGACCCAGACATAGAAGCAGCGCGCCAGCCAGATATTGTCGGGTGTGTTGTGAAAACCCGCGAAAAACGCCAGCAGGCTGACGCACACGACGGTATAGACAAGCGGCAGGAACACCCGTCGTGGCAGGCGCGATACCAGCAAGCCAAACAGCGGTACGCAAATCAGGGTGGCGACGAATGTTGCGGTGAACAGCCATTGCAATTGGTCGACCCCGGCACGAATCGCCATTTCGTCGCGCACCGGGCGCAGAATGTAGTAGCCGCACAACAGACTGAAAAAATAGAGAAAGGACCACGCTACCTGGCGCGCCTCTCCCGCCTCCACCCGCAATAGCCGCAAGATACGGCTGGCAGCGGAGCTTGCCGGGGTCGAGGGAGCCGCGGTCAATAGAGTATTCGCAGGTTAGCGGAGCCGGGTCGCATACGGATTTATGACCGCCGGCGGCGGTCTGCGTTCCGCTTACCGGTTCGGCTGGAGTCAGTCCGGCTCGATGTCGAAGCTCATGCCGGCGGCGGATTCCAGTCGTTCGATCAGATCAAAGCCCATGCTCGATGCCGGGGTCCAGAAACCGCCGCCTGCAGCGATGTTGTCCGTCGCCAGGCAGACTGCAGCTTCGCCGAGCATGCGCGAGGTCGCGCCGTAACCGGGGTCGCGATCGCCATAGACCTTGGCACGCAGTAATTCTCCGTCAGGACTTTTGCCGATTAGCAGAATATCGAAAAACCCGCGCTCTCTTGCGTTCGCGGAAGGACCATCTCCCGGTTTTGGCAGGAAAAGTTTTTCCAGCAATACGCGGGTCGGGGCAACGCCGACGCCGACGAGAAGCGCGCCAAGTGCGGTGGCTGTGGCGCTGGCCGTGGCGAAGCCGAGCAAGCCGCCGCCGCACAGAACGGACTCGTCGTAGCGGAAATCCCGGCCGTATTCGTAGTCCAACAGCGCATTGCTGCGGCGAACGATACGGGTGTTTATCGCGGCCATCACGAAAGGCGCGGTCCATCCGCCGGCAACCGAATCATAGGCGGGCGCGCGTTGGTCGTTGCCGTCGGGGCCGCTGCGCTCCCCGGCCGGGTTGAGCGCGTACGGGTCGGCCAGCACACGCCGCACGGCGCGGTCGCCACGAGCCTCCTGCATCACGTTCAGCAGGCTGGCGACGGTTCCGCCACTGAAAGCGCCGCGGGCCTTGCGCAATCGGAACCGGATCTCGCTGCAGTTCGTGCCGTGTCGTTGCCGCATCTCGTTCTGCAGAAAAAGGCAGCCGAGGTCCGAAGGAATGGAATCGAAGCCACAGCAATTGACGATGCGCGCGCCGCTGGTCTCGGCCGTTGCCTGGTGGGCATCGATCATGCGTCGGATCCACTGTACTTCACCGGTGATATCGCAGTAGTCCGTGCCATTGCGGGCGCAGGCTGCGACCATCTCCGAGCCGTACAGCGCAAACGGTCCGACGGTAGAGCAGATGACGCGGGTTTGCGCGGCGATGCGGTCAAGCGAGGCGGCGTCATTGCTGTCGCCGACCAGGAC
>PKUM01000167.1 GCA_002868855.1 Chromatiales bacterium
CCTTCGATACCTTCGCCGAGATCGAGAGTTGCGCCGCGCGCGTCGACTTCCGTAACGGTGCCCTTGACGATCGTCCCCTTCGGGTGCTCCGCCAGGTACAGCGACAGCGGATCCTTGTCCATCTGTTTGATACCAAGCGAGATGCGTTCGCGCTCGGGATCGATAGCAAGAATCGTAGCTTCGACATCGTCTCCTTTCTTGTAGCGGCGAACGGCGTCTTCACCAGGCGTGTCCCACGAGATATCGGACATGTGCACCAGGCCGTCGATTCCGCCACTGAGTCCAATGAAGATACCGAAATCGGTAATCGATTTGATCTGTCCGCTAACCTTGTCGCCCCGATTGCAGGTGGCGGCAAATTCGGCCCACGGGTTGGCTTTGCACTGCTTGACACCAAGCGAGATGCGACGGCGTTCCTCGTCGATCTCGAGCACCATCACCTCGACTTCCTCGCCGACTGCTACCACCTTGGACGGACTGACGTTTTTGTTGGTCCAGTCCATTTCAGAGACGTGAACCAGGCCTTCGACACCATCTTCGATTTCGACAAAGCAGCCGTAATCGGTGATGTTCGTGACCTTGCCAAAGAGTCGTGAGTTCGGCGGGTAGCGCCGTGCAATATCCTGCCACGGGTCTTCGCCGAGTTGTTTGACGCCGAGCGAAACCCGGTTACGTTCGCGATCGAATTTGAGTACCTTAACGTCGATTTCGTCACCAACGTTGACGACCTCGGACGGATGCTTGACACGTTTCCAAGCCATATCCGTGATGTGCAACAGACCATCGATGCCACCGAGATCGACGAACGCGCCGTAATCGGTGAGATTCTTGACGATACCCTTGACGACCTTGCCTTCCTCGAGACTCTGCAGCAATTCTTCGCGTTCGGCGCTGAATTCCTGCTCGACTACGGCACGGCGCGAGACCACGACATTGTTTCGCCGGCGATCGAGCTTGATCACCTTGAATTCGAGGTCTTTGCCCTCGAGATATCCCGGGTCCCTTACCGGTCGGATGTCGACCAGCGAACCAGGAAGGAAGGCGCGTACATCCTCGATTTCGACGGTGAAGCCGCCTTTGACCCGCCCGGTGATCTGACCCGAAACGATTTCCTTCTTCTCGAAGGCCTCGTCGAGCTTTTCCCAGGTACGAGCACGCTTTGCCTTGTCGCGCGACAGCCGCGTTTCACCAAACCCGTCTTCGACGGCATCGAGCGCCACTTCAATATCGTCACCGACCGCACACTCGACCTCACCGGCATCGGTAAGGAACTGGTCTAGCGGAATGACAGCCTCGGACTTGAGGCCGACATTGACGATAACGACATCGGGGTTTATCTCGACGACCTGCCCGGTAAGGATGGTGCCGGGTTTGATCTGCTGACTCGCAATACTCTGTTCGAAAAGCTCTGCAAAACTCTCTGACATGTGAATTAATCCCGGGGAATAATCCCCTTAAACATTTCCGCCCGGCTTCCTGCACACGACGGTCCATCAAAAAAAGCCCCAAATCCTTATGGAGCTAACAAAGCGGATTCCCGTCTAAGGAACCCGCAACTAAAGCTGTGGTTGGGACAGTCGGTCGCGAACCAACTCGACCACCAATGCGACCACTTCGTCGATCGACAAACCCGTTGTATCTATCTGCACCGCATCCGCGGCGGGCCTGAGCGGTGCGATAGCGCGTGTTGCATCGCGCTTGTCCCGCTCGGATATGTCTATCGAAAGGCGCGCAAGGTTAGCACTGATTCCCTTTTCTTTCAACTGCTTATAGCGCCGTCGGGCACGCTCCTCCGGGGATGCGGTCAGGAACACCTTGGATCCGGCATCCGGGAAAATAACCGTCCCCATATCGCGCCCGTCCGCTACGAGACCGGGCGGCTTTCGATAACTTTTTTGCAACCCAACCAAAGCCTTACGAACTTCGTCATGCTGGGCTACCTGGGAGGCCAGCTCGCCGCAGTTCTCGTTGCGGATCGCCGCAGTGACATCCTCACCGCGAAGAAGAATCCGCTCATCGCCATCGTCAGCCACGTCGAATTTTGCGTCCAGCCCGGCCGCGATTGCGCTAACGCCCGCTATATCATCGAGCCGAACGCCGTCCCGCATGGCGGCTAACGCGGTGAGGCGATACAACGCACCACTATCCAGAAGGCGCCAGCCCAGCGCGTCTGCAACGCGCCTTGCGACGGTGCCTTTACCCGAACCGCTTGGGCCATCGATGGTCAGCACGCCACACTCATCAACCGCCTGGCTCATCAGTTCAAACCTCCGCGATGCGCGCGCCGACGCCCAGCATCGCATCGACAAACCCGGGAAAGGAAGTGGCGACGTTTGTGGTGTTGCGGATCATGACCGGGGCCAACGCATTGCAGCCGGCAACTGCAAATGCCATCGCAATCCGGTGATCGTCATGGCTGTCGACCTCGCCGCCGCAAATTTGCCCGCCACGTATCGACATCCCGTCCGGGCGCTCTTCGCAGGAAATACCCAGCGCGGTCAACCCCCGGGCCATCGCCGAAATTCTATCGCTCTCCTTGACCCGCAATTCCCCCGCCGCGGTAACAAGCGTTTCGCCTTCCGCGGCAGCGGCCGCGATACACAGGATCGGGAATTCGTCGATGGCATTTGGCACCAGCGCCGGTGGCACGTGAATCCCTTTGAGCTCGCTCCGCTCCACGTAAATATCAGCAACGGGTTCCGCGCCGCCCGGGGCTTTTGGCTCGACCCGAATTTGCGCGCCCATCTCAGCAAGAATTCCCAGCAAACCTGTACGCGTGGAATTGACGCCGACGTTTCGCAGACAAACCGGACCGGTCGCCCCGATGCATGCCCCGACAATAAAGAAAGCAGCGGATGAGAAATCACCGGGTACCTCGATATCGAGCGCCTGCAATCGAACCGGAGGGACAAGGCTCACGCGCCTGCCGTCGACGCGGACTTCGACCCCGAAGGCGCGCAGCATCCGCTCCGTATGATCGCGGCTCACGCCGGGCTCGGTAACCGTTGTGACCCCATTCGCATAAAGCGCGGCAAACAGGATCGCTGACTTGACCTGGGCACTGGCAACCGGCATCGAATAATCGATTGCCACCAGTTCGCAATTGCCGCCAATACGGAGTGGCGGGCGACCGCAATCGGTCTCGACCGAAGCGCCCATCGCGTTGAGCGGGCGTGCGACGCGCAACATCGGCCGTTGCATCAGCGATTCGTCACCGACCAGCACCGAGTCGAATGCCTGAGCGGCCAACAGCCCGCTCATCAGCCGCATACCGGTTCCCGAGTTTCCGAGGTCAAGCGCGCCGTCCGCGGCGCGCAGACCATGCATGCCGACACCGCTGACAGTCCACCGGTCGTCACCGTGGGGCTCGATAGCCACGCCCATGCGACGCAGTGCCGCTGCCGTAGCAAGGCAATCCTCGCCGGCCAGGAGGCCTCGAATCCGGGTGGTCCCTTCCGCAATTGCCCCAAGCATCAGGGCGCGATGGCTTATCGATTTATCGCCCGGAACATCGACAGTGCCGCACCAGCGCCCGCCTTGCTCGATTCTGTAGGAGTTGGAAGCAGGCATCGGAACGTCTCGCTCGTTCGGGGTTACCGGGATCGGCCCCGTCACTCCATGCCCTTCGGGTATGACCCGAGAATTCGAAACAGCGAAGCCTTGTCCCGGAGTTCGGCCAGCGCCGGTCTCAACTTTTCGTCCTCGGCGTGGCCGAGCAAATCGACGAAAAACACGTAATGCCATTTGCGCAACCGGGACGGTCGCGACTCGATTCGGGTCATGCTGATCTGGTGTTTCGCCAATGGTGCCAATAGATCGTACAACGCTCCCGGTGCATCGGTGTCGCGCGCTGACAAAAGCAACGAGGTTTTGTCGGAGCCACTTGGCGCCAGTAGTTCCCGACCGATTACAAGGAACCGGGTTGTGTTGTCCGGCCGATCTTCGATGTTGTCAATGATGACGTTAAGTCCATAAACATCTGCAGCAGCCTCGCCCGCAATGCAGGCGGTGCCTTGTTCATCGCGAGCGCGTCGCGCGCCCTCGGCATTACTGCTGGCAGGTATCTGTTCGACACCCGGCAAATACTCGGTGAGCCACACCCGGCACTGCGCCAGCGACTGCGGATGCGCGACGACACGCGCGACAGCGTCGAGTGCGCGCATCTTGCCCAGCAGTTTTTGCTGAATGCGAAGCTCCACTTCGCCGCAGATCTTCAGCGGCGACG
>PKUM01000002.1 GCA_002868855.1 Chromatiales bacterium
CCGGTGCGAGGAATAGGAATGGAGGTTATGGATACCGCCGCTGCCTGCAGGACCTACAACATTCTCGCGTCCGAAGGACGCAAGGTTGCGGCCGCCCTGATCATCACCGCGCGTTAATCGAACAGGGTATCTTCGGACAGTCCGTGACTCTCCATCACGCTGCGCAGGCGTGCCAAAGCATCCATCTGGATCTGCCGCACCCGTTCTCGGGTGACGCCGATCTCGGCCCCGACCTGCTCCAGTGTCGCGCGCTCAAAACCATGGATACCAAAGCGTCTTTCGACGACCGCGCGCTGTTTTTCGCTTAGGCAATCGAGCCATTTCTCGACTGCCGAATTCAAATCTTCACCCTGCAATTGCAGCGAAGGTTCGTGATGATCGTCATCGGGAATCGTGTCCAGCAGGCTGCGCTCACCGTCCTGCCCAACCGGGGCGTTCGCGGAACAGACCCGCTCGTTCAGTCCTTTCATGCGCTCGATATCGTTGACGTCGCAATGCATACGCTCGGCGACCTCTTCGGCGGTCGGTCGACGATCGAGTTCCTGGCTAAGATCCCGGTCGGTGCGCAGGTAGGCGTTGATTTCCTTGACCACGTGAATCGGCAACCGGATGGTGCGCGTCTGATTCATGATCGCACGCTCGATGGTCTGGCGAATCCACCAGGTGGCATAAGTGGAAAATCGGAACCCGCGCTCAGGGTCGAATTTCTTGACCGCATGAATCAGTCCCAGGTTGCCCTCCTCGATGAGATCGAGCAAAGGCAGTCCTCGATTCATGTAACGCCGCGCGATCTTGACCACGAGCCTGAGATTGCTCTCGATCATGCGCTGACGCGCAGCATGATCGCCGCTACGGGCGAGGCGCGAGTAATGCACTTCCTCCTGCGCGGTCAGTAGTGGCGATACGCCGATCTCGTTGAGGTATAGACGGGTCGGATCGTGCTGATCGCTACCGTTAACCCTGGCGGAAGGCTTTGCCGGCGATGCTCGCGAAAAGGCGCTGTCTCGGACAACCCCGTCGCGTTTACCTGCCCCTTTCGCGGAGGCTATGGTCCCGCCCTCCCGGAAACTCCCATTGGCACTCGAGTCCTTTGAAGCCATTTGCACCTTCTTTTTCTTTTATTGACGGGTGCGCCGTCGTTACACTTCCCTTTCATTAACGGTCGGGCCTACCTCTGCGGAAGATAACTGAGAGGATTAACCGGCTCGCCGTTAAGACGGATCTCGAAATGCAACACCGGCCGCCTGCCCGGCCCCTCTCCCATAGCAGCGATGCGTTGCCCTGGTTTTACCAGGTCGCCCTCTTCAACATAGAGCGCATCGTTGTGCCCGTAGGCACTGAGAAAGGTATCGTTATGCTTAACGATAATAAGCTTACCGTAACCGATTAGTCCACTGCCGGAATAAACGACACGTCCCTCAGCGGCAGCCACAATCGCATCACCACGTTTGCCACCAATGCTGATTCCCTCGCCCACGCCGCCACGTTCGCCGTAGCCGACAAGTAAAGGCCCTGTTGTCGGCCAGCGCCAGCGCGGTACTGGCTGCACTGCAACATTGCGCGGCGAAGCCGGCCTCGGAGCCTCAGCAGAACCAGCGCTGGGTTCGGGCTTCGGCGCGGGTTTTTGCGTCGCAACACGAATCTCGCTACTGCCCCGTGACGGCGGAACCAGTCGGATCACCTGTCCGGGATAGATCAGGCGGCCCTGGCCAAGATCATTCCAGCGCGCGAGCTCGCGGTGATCGAGGCCATGGCGGAATGCGATCGAGTAAAGCGTGTCACCGTCGCGCACAACATAGGAGTCGGGTTCCCACTGCAATGCCCCGCTGCTGCAACCGGCGATGAGCGCCATTGCAGCGGCGGCCAGCATGAGGCGCCACGACATCAGAAAACCAGAACGGCCACCACCAGTATTACAACCAGCAACCAGCCGAATACGTCAATGTATTTCCACAACGCGGGCTCGACCCTCGTTCCACCCCAACGAACCAGTCCGGCCACAAGGAAAAAACGCGCACCGCGGCCGACCAGCGACGCCAGCGCAAACCCGGGCAACGACATCGCCGCGGCGCCGGCGGATATCGTAAACAACTTGTAGGGAACCGGCGAAAAACCCGCTGCAAAAACCGCCCAGAATCCCCATTTCTCAAACCATTCCTGGACCCGCAGATACCCTTCCCAGTATCCAAGCTGCTGCATCCATCCACTGACGGATTCGATGGCGAAATAGCCGAGCGCGTAGCCGAAGATGCCACCTGCGACCGACGCCAGCGTCGTAATCAACGCATAGCGAAAAGCCTTGTCTCGCTGCGCCAGCACCATCGGCGCAAGCAATACATCCGGTGGTATCGGGAAAAATGATGACTCCGCGAAACTCAGTCCCGCGAGGTACCGTGGCGCATGCGAGTGCTGCGACCATGCCAGAACCTTGTCGTAGAGAGGACCAAATATCTTCACCGCCGCACACCCTCGATCAACGGAACGAAGCTGACTCCATCGAGCGCTTCCTGTTCGAAACTATCTCCACGCCGGGTAACCCGCAGCAGGCGTTGCCCGCCGCCGCCGCCAACCGGCATTATCAGCCGTCCACCGTCGCCAAGCTGCTGCACCAGGGCTTCCGGAATATTCGGCGCCGCAGCCGCGACAAGGATGCCGTCGAATGGCGCCTCCGAAGGCCAGCCTTTCCAACCGTCACCGAGGCGCAACCGTACCTGATACAAATCGAGCATTCTCATTCGCTCACGTGCGCGGCGTATCAACGCATCGATACGCTCGATGCTAAACAAACGGCCGACGAGTGGCGCAAGCACCGCCGTCTGGTAACCGCAGCCGGTCCCTACCTCCAGCACCTTGCCGGGCTGGCCGGCTTCAATCAGCAGATCGGTCATCCGGGCGACCACATACGGTTGCGAGATTGTCTGACCGAAACCGATCGGCAACGCCGTGTCTTCGTAAGCACGACTGGCAAGCGCTTCATCCACGAACAGATGACGTGGAACATTGCGGATACGCTCCAGAACCCGTTCGTTTCCGACACCCTGTTCACGCAATCGCTGAATCAGCCTCTCGCGAGTTCGCGCGGAGGTCATTCCGATGCCGTGCAGATCCTGGCGTGGTTTTCTCATTTCGGCAGCCATTCCCCAATCGGATCAACGTCAGAATGGCGAGTAAGATCGACCTGCAATGGCGTAACGGATACGAACCCGTTGCCGACAGCATGAAAATCGGTGCCCGGTCCGGCATCCTGCTCCGGCCCCGCTGGCCCGACCCAAAAAATCGGCCTCCCCTTGGGATCCTCTGCCGGCACCATCGCTTCCGCCCGATGACGGTTGCCAAGGCGGGTCGCACGAAAACCCTGCAGCTGTTCGAACTCGATGTCCGGGACATTGACGTTAAGGATCGTTTCCGGCGGCAGCGGCTCGAGGGCCATCCGCTCGACCAGTAAATGCGCGACCCGGGCCGCGGTAGCGAAATGGCGGGGTCTCTGTCCGACCAGGGATACGGCTATCGCAGGCAGCCCGAGGCAACGCCCTTCCATGGCCGCCGCGACGGTACCTGAATAGAGGACATCGTCACCGAGATTTGCGCCGTCATTGACCCCGGACACCACCATGTCCGGGTCGGGGTCGAGCAGACCGGTGACAGCAAGATGGACGCAGTCAGTCGGCGTTCCATTGACAAAAAATACGTTTGGAGACGCCTCGAAGACCCGCAGCGGAGTATCGAGAGTCAGGGAGTTGCTGGCCCCACTGCGATTGCGCTCGGGCGCGACGATAACGATATCTCCGAGTGGTTGCAGCGCTGCGGCCAGTGCCTCGATCCCACTTGAACGATATCCGTCGTCGTTACTTATCAGTATCCGCACCCGCCTTGTCCACCACTGCCCGTCGATTCGGCGCTAACTATATCGGAATCGTGCCCCGCTGACCCGCGTTAGCCCGGGTTTTCGGAAAAACGGTTTCAGGCCTGTTGGGTTAAACTGCGGAATCATGGCAGACAACGACGAGGACCTGTTCCGGCGGGCGATGTCCGACGTAAGCCCGATCAAGCAGACCGGCACGGAGTCGATAAGCACGAAACCGGAACCGCGGGCGCTGCTGCGCCGTCGCGACGAGGCGACCGTTCTCGAGGAAAGCCTGCAGGACAACCCGGAACGCAGCGATCTCGAGAGTGACGACGAAATGACGTTTCGTCGCGACAACGTCTCTCCGGTCACTCTGCGGC
>PKUM01000047.1 GCA_002868855.1 Chromatiales bacterium
ATCTCGGCCTCGCGGTTGATTTCCCGGACAACTCCGTGTTGAGCGTGGACAACAACAATCGTCAGGACATCGTGTTCAAGCGCGTAGCGCGTTAGACGAAACAGCGGGCCGTGGACGGCAGTCCTGTGGGGACGGTTTGTTTTAGTTTGCCATTTGGGGACCGTGACCAAAATTACTTGCTGGTCCGGACCAGCTTTAACGGTCACGGTCCCTGACCCCGCCGCTTGCAGGCAAGATCCTGGTGGTCTTACCAATGCGCGGATTGCTGCACGCCGGGTAAGGCACCAGCGACGGCAAACACGATCGTTGGGCCCAGCCGAGCAAGCTCCGCCTTGGTCGACTCCGGCCATCACCGTGACATTGCAGCGTGGTGGCGCGCAAAAACATGGCAGCCTCGATACGCCGACCGCGAAACAGGCGGTCCGCAGCTGCAATCGCCGACTACTGCCTCGCGGTTACACTGTGACCGCCTTTGGCCAGAATCGACTATCCCATGAAACACCTGCCCGGGCTTTTTCTCGGTTTCTTTTGCCTGGCGGCGCACGCCGGCGAGTGGACGGCAAGCGCCGATGTTGCGGCGCTGTTCAAGCAGGCCGATGTCACCGGCACGTTCGTCGTCTACGACATCGAAGCCGACCGCTACCTGGGCTACAACCGGGCACGCGCCGAAACCCGTTTCGTCCCGGCATCAACATTCAAAATCGCCAACACGATGATCGGCCTGGCGGTGGGTGCAGTGGAAAACGTCGACGAGGTTCTGCCTTACGGCGGCGCGCCGCAACCGTTCAGGTCGTGGGAACGTGACATGAGCCTGCGCGAGGCCATTGCGCTTTCCAACGCAACCATCTACCGGGTGCTCGCGCGTCGCATCGGTCTCGAGCGCATGCGCAAGAACGTTACCGAACTGCAGTATGGCAACGCCGACATCGGCACCCGCGTCGATACGTTCTGGCTCGAGGGACCGCTAGAGATCAGCGCGGTCGAACAGACCCGGTTTCTGGCCCGCCTGGTCGCCGGCGATCTGCCGTTCCCGCAGGACGTCCAGCGCGTAACTCGCGAGATCGTCCGTCTCGAACAGGGCGAGGACTGGACGCTTTACGGCAAGACCGGCTGGATGAATGCGCCCGGTTCAGGTGTCGGCTGGTGGGTCGGCTGGATTGAAAAGGACGAACGCATTTACACGTTCGCGTTAAACATCGACATCCTGAAGAGCTCCGATGCCGGCAAGCGGATAGAACTCGGCAAGGCTTCGCTCGAAGCAGTCGGTGTGCGCTGACGCGTATAACCAGACGGCGCCACCTGGTCTGTTGCGGGAAATAGCGCGACCGAAGCAATCCCGGCTTATCTTCCGCAGAGCGAGCGCTGTCCGTCAGGCGGCTGGCGAAGCGGAGTAGTCGTTAAACGAACACCGCCGGGCCTGTCCATTCCTCACCAAAACCATGCCATTGCACCTGGCCGAAAACCCGGTAAATTGGCAATTACGTCACAACCCGGGGGACTGGCATGAACACGATGACATCTCGATTCCGTTGGCTCTGTTGGGTGCTCCCGCTGCTCGCCGCCAACGCAGCCATCGCCCAGGGAGCCGATATTCGCCATGCATCGCAGGACGAGATCCGTCAGTTCTTTGCAGCGCAGGGCAAAACGGTCATTACATTCCTCGGCTACTCCGGCGCAGGGTACGAGGATCCTGACGCAATGCTGGAGGCTGCGAAGGCGGAGCTATCACGCCATGATCCGGACACCTCACTGGTCAATATCGGCGTCACCCCGGACGGGATCGGCCAGGTCTACCCGCTCGCCAAAAGCATGGGGTTCACGACGACCGGCATCGTCTCCACCCAGGCACAGAAGTACGAGGCCAGCGTGTCCGATTCGGTCGATTTCGGTTTTTACGTGGAAGACGCGACCTGGGGCGGCTTCCTCGACGGCAGCGACGAACTATCGCCCACTTCTCGCGCGATGGTAGAGAACAGCGATATTGTAGTTGCCATCGGCGGGGGTGAGGTCGCGCGCGACGAATTTACCGCGGCCCGCCGGCTCGGCAAGCAGGTGTCATATGTCCCGGCCGAGATGAATCACGCAATCGCGATAAACAAAGCGCGCAAGAAGAGCCTGCCAGAACCCACCGACTTCCGTGGGGCCGCGCACCAGGTGTTCGACGGGCCGAGCGAATAGACGCCCGCACATCGCGAACCATCTGCTAACTGCCCCAGCACCCTTCCCAGTAACCGAGGAGCAAACCATGCAAATCAGCGCACGCAACGTGATGAAAGGCCGCGTCAAAAGCATTAACACCGGCGCGGTAAACACAGAAGTCGTCATCGAGGTGGGCGGCGGCACCGAGATTGTCTCGATCGTCACAAAGACAAGCGCCGAAGAGCTCGGCCTCACAGAGGGCAGCGAAGTCTATGCGGTGGTCAAGGCCTCAAACGTAATGATCGCCATAGACCACTGACGCGAATCTCTCAACCAGAAACATTTTCCGCGACCGAAATTAAATGGGGGCGGTCCGCCGGCCTCCCGGCAAACCGCCCCCCGGTCCGAACGCAATCGAGCAGCGCCAGGCGCGTCCCGACTGCGGTCCGTAACTCGTTACGCCGCGTCGCTGGCGCGTGTGAAGAAGTGCATCGGGATGATGTCGTTGTCCAGCAGGTAGTCGAGAATCGTCTGCACTTCTTGCTCGAGCGTCATACGGTCGGTGTGCAGATGAATTTCAGGCGACTCCGGGGCCTCGTATGGGTCGTCGATACCGGTGAAGTTCTTGATCTCGCCGGCACGCGCCTTCTTGTACAGGCCTTTCGGATCACGCCGCTCGGCTTCGGCGAGCGAGCAATCCACGTACACCTCGACAAATTTCAGGTTGGCGGCCTCATGCAGCGCGCGCACCTCGTCGCGATCGCCCTTGTAGGGGCTGATGAAACTGGACAACGCAATGGTGCCGGCGTCGCCAAACAGCTTGGCAACCTCGCCAATGCGGCGAATGTTCTCTTTGCGGTCCTCTTCCGAGAAACCGAGGTTCTTGTTGATGCCGAGACGGACGTTGTCGCCGTCGAGCCGATACGACAATTTGCCCATAGTAAACAGCGCGCGCTCCAGCGCGACCGCGATCGTGCTCTTGCCACTGCCGGACAATCCGGTGAACCAGATCGTCGCGCCTTTCTGACGCAGGATCTCGTAGCGATCCTCGCGGGTGACATCGCCATCGTGCCAGGTAACGTTCGTTGCTTTCTGTTCAGCCACTTTCTTCTTCCTCTTCAGTTCCGTTGGTAGGTAGTGTGTTGTCGTTTTTTTAATCGCGTCCTGGCGTCAGCCGTGGCCGCTGTCTGCAACCGCCGCGCTGTCCGCGCCACGGCGTTCGCGGAACCCGTCGAGCAGGAGATCCGCACATTTTTGAATCACCGCGAACATGTCGAGATCCGGGTCGCGGACGATGATGTCACCCCAGGCGTTACAGATTCCGATCACCGACTGCGCCGCGAAATGGCAGTCCAGCGAATCGCGCAACGTCCCGTCGGCCACGCCCTCTTCGAAAATATGTTCCAGTTTCTCGCGGTAATGCGTGCCCAGTTCCTTTAGCCGCGTCCTTTTTCCGCTCGGCAGATAAAGTCGCTCGTCGTTGTGTACCTTCAGTGCCTCGTTGCGCTCCCGGTAGCTGGACAAATGCGATGTCAGCACCGCCATCAGCTTCGCTTCGAATGGCTGATCGCTCGCGGCGATCTGGTCCATCCGCAGCACGTAATCACGGATGCCGAAGAGGCACACCTCTTCCAGCGCTTCTTCCTTGGACCTGAAGTAGTAGTACAAGCTGCCCTGCTTGATTCCGAGCCGCTCGGCGATGTCCCTGGTCGTCGCGCCGTGAAATCCCTTCTCCGAGAACACCGAGGCCGCAGCCCTGATCGCCTGGGCACGGTGTTGCTGGTATCTGTCGGTGCCCGGCATGGTTGGAGTTCCCCGAAAAACGGCGCCATTCTATAAGCCTATAGAACCTTTAGCAAAGATATTTTTATTTATATATAAAACATTAACTTACAAATCATCAAAATCAATATTATGTTAGATTATTAGCTATTTGAAAGAGAAAAACCCGCTTTGTCGGGGCGAAGCGGAACGGCCTCAAGGCACCACATCGCCTGCCTGTCAATTTTGCACATCAAAAATCGCAGCGCGTGCTCGAGGGCGCGG
>PKUM01000136.1 GCA_002868855.1 Chromatiales bacterium
GCAAATGCAGACAGCGCTGGAGCGAATTCAGTCTGACGAGCAAGGCGGCATGCTGGTCTATATGTCCGGGCACGAGGGACGTGGTATCGGCTTGTGGGCAAAGGCGGCAACCTACCTCTTGCAGGACGCCGGAGAGGATACCTACCAGGCGAATCGCTCACTCGGACTGCCTGACGACTCGCGGGATTTCAGTGACTCGGCGTCGCTGCTCAAGTTTTTCCTCGCGGGCAAGCCGTTTCGCCTGTTGACGAACAACCCCAAGAAGGTCAACGACCTCGGGGGCTTCGGTATCGATGGCATCACGCGCGTCAAGCATGTGACCGGCGTTACTGACAGCAACAAACGCTACCTGACGGCCAAGCAGGGCTGGGGTCATCAGCTGTCCGAAGAGGACCTTGAAAAGTAATCGGACAGCGGCGTTTTACTGACGCCAAAGCCGTGGATTGTCCGGGCGTGACTCGACGTTACTTCGATACGGGTTGATATCAATGCCGCCCCGGCGTTGGTATCGCGCGTACACGCTCAATTTCTCCGGGCGACATTGCTCGCTGATGTCGACAAAGATGCGCTCGACACAGGCTTCGTGGAAGTCGTTGTGTTCGCGGAATGAGACGATGTACCGCAGCAGGGCCGCCGGGTCGATTCTCGGGCCCGCATACGTCACCTGGAGGCTCCCCATATCAGGCTGCGCCGTAACCGGGCACAGGCTGCGCAACAAGTGAGTGTGCAGGCTTTCCTCGGCGACCTCACCGGCATCCGCTCGCAGCAGGCCCGCGTCGACCTTCCAGTCGGAACACTCGACCTCGAGCAAGTCGATACATTGCCCATCGAGCACAGCCACCGTCGTGTCCGTGTTCAGCGATACATCGACGGGGCCGCCGGCACACCCGGACAGGTCGCGCACAATGGCATCGCGAACATCGGTCGGACTGCGGAATTCAGTCATTGCGAAAGAGCCGAGGTACAGTTTCAGGGATTTCGATTCGATGAGGTTCGCGGTTGTTGCCGGCACACGGATCTCGGCTGTGGCGACAACAGGTCGTTTACCAGGACCAAGCCAGGTCAGCTCCCAGGCGTTCCAGATGTCCACCCCCCTGAACGGCAGATCATCGCCCAGCCCAAGTGCGGCACGGCTTTCATTGCGAGGGACGGCGAAGAGAACATCCGGTTCATACTTCGGCGGATAGGTGGTTTCTCTTCCCAACGGTAGGTTTGTTTCGTTCACGGGCCATATTTTGCAGCAACAAGAGCAGGTTTTGCTCGTTTCTTGTGTAAAATACTCGCCCTTTTTTCATCCCGGGTCTCCCCCGAGGCAATAATGAGTCCTGCAAATACAATTGATGGTACCGAACGTGGCTACATCATCCCGATCGGTGGCGCCGAAGAAAAACTGAATAATCCCGAAATCCTCGATCGCTTCGTCGATGTCTGCGGTGGCAAGGCCGCGCGTATCGGCATTATTCCAACCGCGTCGGAACTCGAGGACACGGGCCGAAATTACGAAAAGCTGTTCCGCAAGCTCGGAGTGATGCACGCCAAGGTACTGCACTTTGTGACGCGTGAGGACTGCCAGTCGGACGACGACCTCCAGTACATCGAGAAATGTGACGGTGTTTTCATGACCGGTGGTAACCAGTTGCGTCTTTCCACGACGATCGGCGGCACGGCTATTGCGCAGGCGATCCGGCGTCGCAATGCCGAGGGCATGCATGTTGCTGGTACGTCGGCGGGTGCGGCGTTCATGCCGGAACATATGATCGCGGGTGGCAAGGAAGGCAGTACGCCGAGTCCGGACATGGTCAATATGGCGCCGGGCCTCGGGCTGACCAATTCTTTCATCATCGATCAGCATTTTCGCGAGCGCGACCGTCTTGGACGCCTTTTGACTGCGCTCGCTTACAACCCGTTCGCCGTTGGTCTTGGCCTCGACGAAGATACGGCGGCCTTCATCAAGTGCGGTGACGAACTCGAAGTCGTCGGTAGCGGTGGGATCACGCTTATCGACCCGAGTGATTTGAAGTACTCTTCGATGGACAAGGCGCGTCGCGGTGAGCCGGTGAGTCTGATTGGCATCAAGCTGCATATCCTGGTTTCAGGTGGCCGTTACGAAATCGCGTCTCGAGACGCATTCGCCGAATAACCCAAATTACAACAGGCATGCGCTATGAGAGTTGAGAGCACAAATGTGTACGTCGGGCCGAACCTGTTCGCCCGCTTTCCCGTTATCCGTCATGTGCTGGATCTTGGCGAACTCGAGAACTGGCCGACGGTCAGGCTGGGTGATGCTTTTCTTGGTCCTCTGCTCGACCATCTGCCGGGCCTGCGCGAGCATGGTTGTTCCTACAAGGAACCGGGCGGATTCGTGCGGCGCCTGCGGGAGGACGAGGGCACCTGGCTCGGGCATGTCATGGAGCATGTTGCGATCGAGCTGCAGGTTGTAGCCGGCTCAGACGTAACCTTCGGCCGAACACGCTCAATCGATGGCCGCCCCGGTTTCTACAACATGGTGTTTCAGTACAAGGACGCCACCGTGGGTCGCGAAGCCAGCAAACTGGCCCTGAATTTCCTGGGGTGGTTGCTGCCCGAGGAATTGAAATTCGAAGGGGCGCCGGGTGCTGACTGGGATTTTGCCGGGGAACGGGATCGTTTCATCCGGTTTGCCCAGCGCCGCGAGTTCGGGCCCAGTACCGCCTCGTTGGTCAGAGCGGCTGAGGCGCGCAACATACCCTGGCTCCGCCTTAACCAATACAGCCTCGTGCAGTTCGGGCACGGGCGTTATCAGCAACGCATCCAGGCCACAACGACAGGCCGCACGAGCAATATTGCGGTGGAGCTAGCCTCGGACAAGGAAGAGACCAACGAAATCCTGCGTGACCTGGGGCTACCCGTACCGAAGCAGATGATTGTGCGTGAGGCACAAGATGCAATTCGTGCTGCCGAGCGCATTGGTTACCCAGTCGTGCTCAAGCCACTGGCAGGCAACCACGGCCGCGGCGTTGCGATTAACCTGCGCACGCCCGAGGAAGTCGAAGCCGGTTTCGAGAAGGCCGTGGAGCACGGCCGGACAATCGTTGTCGAGAGTTATATAGAAGGATTCGACCATCGCCTGCTGGTTGTGAACGGCGATCTCGTTGCCGCCGCCAAGCGCGTTCCCGGCCACGTGGTTGGCGATGGCAAACACACGATTGAAGAGCTCGTAAATATTGTCAACGAGGATCCGCGTCGTGGCGTGGGCCACGAAAAAGTGCTGACGCGTCTCGAGTTCGATCACCAGGCTGAGCGTTTGCTCGCGAAGCTGGGATACGACCGCAGCACTGTGCCCGCAAAAGACGAAATCGTGTACTTGCGCTCGACAGCTAACCTGTCGACCGGCGGCACCGCGATTGATGTAACTGACGTCATTCACCCGGATAACCGCGCGATGGCGATTCGCGCCATCAAGGCAATTGGCCTCGATATTGGCGGCGTCGATTTTCTGACCAGGGACATCACGGAGTCATACCGTGACGCGGGTGGCGGGATTGGCGAAGTTAATGCCGGGCCAGGCTTCCGCATGCATGTCGCGCCAAGTGAAGGCACACCTCGCGACGTTGCGGGGCCGGTGATCGATATGCTGTTTCCGCCCGACAAACCGAGCCGCATACCGATCGCGGCAGTAACCGGAACGAATGGCAAGACGACAACGTCGCGCATGCTCGCGCACATCCTCAAGATGTCGGGCCGCACGGTCGGTCTGACCTCGACCGACGGCGTGTATATCGATGGCAAACTTTCTGTTCCCGGTGACATGACGGGGCCGGTTTCGGCGCACATGATCCTGCGTGACCCGTCCGTCGATGCCGCCGTAATGGAAACAGCGCGTGGTGGCATGCTGCGAAGCGGCCTGGGCTTCCAGGAATGTAACGTTGCCGGCTGCATCAATGTTGCGGCGGACCACCTGGGATTACGCGGCATCGACACACTCGAACAACTTGCCGAAGTGAAGCGTGTGCCGATCGAGATTGCGAAGGATGCGGCCGTGCTCAATGCTGACGACCCGCATTGTTTGCAGATGGCAGACCACACGGATGCTGAAAAAATCTCGTACGTGACGATGAACCCGTCGCACCCCCTCGTGCAGC
>PKUM01000204.1 GCA_002868855.1 Chromatiales bacterium
ATCGATCACCCAGTCGGCCGCGCCAATCACATCCAGGTTGTGTTCGATTACGACAATCGCATGGCCGTCGTTCAGCAGCTGATCGAACGCATCGAGGAGCCGTGATATGTCGTCGAAATGCAGGCCGGTCGTCGGCTCGTCGAACAGGAACAGCGTAGGTAAGACCGCGGCACCGCGGCGTGATTTCCCGCGTCCGCCGGATAAGTGTGCCGCAAGCTTCAGCCGCTGCGCTTCGCCGCCGGAAAGTGTCGGCACCGGCTGGCCGAGCCGCAGATAATCAAGACCTACCGCAGCCAGCGGCTCGAGGCGGCGCCTGACTTCCGGATCATGAGCGAAATAGGCAATCGCTTCCGCCACTGTCAGCTCGAGCACGTCCGCCACCGACAACGCGCGCCGCGGCACCGTGGCATCCCCGTCCAGCGGCGGCACCAGTGTCACGTCGAGCACTTCCGGACGATAACGCCGACCATCGCAATCGGCACAGCGCAGGTATACGTCCGACAGGAACTGCATTTCCACATGCTCGAAGCCATTGCCTCCGCATGCGGGGCAACGCCCGTCGCCGGTATTGAAACTGAATGTCCCGGCACTGTATCCACGCTCGCGCGCCAACGGCTCCGCGGCAAACGCCTTGCGGATCGCATCGAAGGCACCGACAAAACTCGCCGGGTTGGAGCGCGTCGTTTTCCCGATCGGCGCCTGATCGACCAGCACTACATCGCCGACACCATGCATGCCGCTCAACTCGCGATAAGCGCCGGGCGGATCTTTCGGCTTACCCAGTCTTTCCAGCGCGGCGCGATACAACACATCCTGGACCAGCGTCGATTTACCGGAGCCGCTGACGCCTGTTACGCACACCAGTCCCCGCAACGGAAAGGAGACGTCCAGATCCTTGAGATTGTGCTCTGCGGCACCGCAAATTCGCAGCCGCGGCGTATCGCGGCCAATCGCCACGCGGGTCCTGGCGCAGCGATCAACGACCCGTTCGCTGCGCAAAAACCTGGCCGTTGGCGAATCGCTCGATTCGAGCAGGGCATCCGGCGTGCCAAAGAACACGATGTCGCCGCCGCGCTCCCCCGGCCCCGGACCCATGTCGACAATCCTGTCCGCTGCCACCATGATCTGTGGGTCGTGCTCGACCACAAGCAGCGTGTTGTTTGCATCGCGCAGACGGGTAAGTATGCCGACAATCCGTTCGACATCGCGCGGGTGCAGACCGATACTCGGCTCGTCCAGCACGAAAAGCGTGTTGACCAGCGATGTGCCCAATGCCGTGGTCAGATTAATACGCTGGACTTCGCCGCCGGACAGTGTCCGCGACTGTCTGTCTAGTGTCAGGTACCCGACACCAACCTCCGCGAGATACTGCAGACGGATACGGACCTCGGTAAGCAGCCGCTCGACTGCCTCGTCCATTGGCGCCGGCAGCTCCAGCCGTGCAAAAAAGCGCTGGCAGCGTTCAATCGGAAGGCACATCACATCATGCACGTTGAGGCCGGGCAGGGAATCGAAACGGCGTGGCTCGATCCCGACGCCGGTTGGCCGGAACCGGCTTGCACGCGCCACGCAACTATCGGCATCGCCGCGGCTGCCAAGGCGCCACAGCAAACTGTCGCTCTTCAGGCGGGCACCCGAGCAAGACCCGCAAACGTTGTAGGCCCGGTATTTGGACAACAACACCCGGATATGCATTTTGTAAGACTTCGATTCGAGCCAGGCAAAAAAACGCCGGACTCCATAGAATTTTCCATCCTCCCAGCTGCCCTCTCCCTCCAGCACCCATTGCCGCTCGTGTTCGTCCAGTTCCGACCATGGCCGGTCTGTGGGGATCTTTCTCAAGCGTGCAAACCGCATCATGTCGTCCTGACATTCGCGGTAGCTTTTCGATTGCCAGGGCTTGACCGCGCCCTCGGCCAGGCTCAGCGAGCCATCCGGCACGACCAACCGGAAATCGATGTCCATACTGCGACCGAAACCGCGGCATTCCTCGCAAGCGCCAAGCGGAGAGTTGAAGGAAAACCGGTTGGGCAACGGGTCGTCGTAATGGATGTCGCAGGCGGGGCAGTGCAAATCGGCGGAGAAGCGCACGGTTCGCTGTGGCGCGTCCAGCAGCGAAACCTCAATCCGGCCGGAGCCGTGTTGCAACGCCGCCTCGACCGCTTCGAGCAAACGCTCGCGATTGCGTTTTTCAAGTCGCAGTCGATCCTGCACGACTCTCAGCCGGTCCGCAGCAAGCCGTTCCACCCGAACGTATCCCTGCTGGCCGAGGTACCCGCGAATTTCCTGCTCTGTGAAATTCCCCGGAATTGCAACTTCGAACGAAACGCCGGCGCGCACGCCCCGCCCGTCTTCGTTCTTTGCCGTACGCATCAGCGCGCGTACGATTCTTTGCGGATCGTCCCTGACGACCTCCGCCCCGCACTGGCGGCAAAACAGCCGCGCCGCACGTGCGAACAACAGCTTTATATGATCGTTGAGTTCGGTCATCGTCCCTACCGTCGAGCGCGAGGTCCGGACCGGGTTGGTCTGATCTATCGCGATCGCCGGCGGGATACCGTCGACACGTTTGGCGCGCGGCTTGTCCATGCGGTCGAGAAACTGCCGCGCATAGGGCGAAAAAGTCTCGACATAGCGGCGCTGGCCCTCGGCATAGACCGTATCGAAAGCAAGCGAGGATTTGCCGGATCCGCTGACCCCGGTAACGACAATCAGCTCATTGACCGGCAGGTCGATATCGAGGTTTCGCAGATTGTTCTGGGTTGCGCCTCTGATTGATATGCAATTGTGTGACACGGGTTGGGGTTCGCTATGGCATGGGAAGGTGGATGCAGGTTCTAGTCGCGGCTAAGCGGCTGCCGGGATGGTCGTCTTTTCAGTGGTCACTCCGCGCAAGCGGCGATAGCCAGGCCGGACCCTGCGCGTTGAGCCAGGCCCTTTGTGCTACTTACGCACAGAATGTGCCTTTTGGCATCGGTCGGGACTATTCCGCGGTGCCAAGCCAGCGGCCACGCCGCGCAACCGCCGCCGCGTCACTGTCCAGGCAAGTCAGATAAGCCACGTTGGCGGAAACCGGCTGCAATTCGACATCAAATGACAGCAGCTGATCGCGGCGAAAAACCGCGACCGGCACTCGTTCGCCCGGATCGAAGGGTCTGAGCAACTCCGCAATATTTGCTGCGCTAACCCGCAGACCGTCGATGGAGAGCAATTGATCCCCCGCCGACAAGCCGGCGCGACACGCCGCACCATTTTCGCTGATCTGACGTAGCAGCACTTTGTCCGGCAACATCTCCAAAGCCACACCCAGCGCTGCGTTGGGTCCGGCCAACCCGGCATGCGGCTTGCCGCCGCGGTCACCGGGTCCGGTGGAGTGGCGCAAGCCGATTTCAACAGCGAACTGTGCAAGCAAGTCGTCGAGCGGCAAATCTGCGGTACCGCGAACCGCGGAGTCGAAGAACTGACCCATGTCGACCCCGGTTATTTCGCTTACCAAATTTTCGAATCCGTCTTCGGGCATGCCCGTGCCGGTGCGCCCATAGCGCCGCCACGCGGCGCGCATTACGTCATCGAGCGAAAAACGCTCCTCGCTTTTTAGTCGAATATTCAGATCAAGCGCGAGCGCCACAAGCGCACCCTTGGCGTAATAGCTGACAATCGCATTCGGCGCATTTTCGTCCTGTTTGTAAAAACGGGTCCAGGCATCGAAACTCGATTCCGACAAGGTCTGTTTGAAACGCCCGCTACCGCCGATCACCCTGGTAATTGTCTGCCCGAGTAGTTCCAGATAACTTGCGGGGGCGATGAGTCCACTGCGCACCAGGGCCAGATCATCGTAATACGAGGTAATCCCCTCGAATACCCACAACAACGAAGTGTAGCTTTCATGCCCGAGTTGATAAGGCGTGAACACCGCCGGCTTGATGCGCTTGATATTCCACAGATGAAAATACTCGTGGCTTGCCAGACCGAGAAACCGGCGGTACGTATCGCTGACGGCCGCCGCTCCCGGCAATGGCAGATCGCCACGACTGCACAACAGACTGGTAGAGTCGCGGTGCTCGAGGCCGCCATAGCCGTTACCGAGCACGGTCAGCTGAAACAAATAGCGGTCCATCGGCGGCACATCATCGAACAGATCGATGTGGGTCTGGCAAAGCTGAGCAAGATCCGCGCAAAGGCGGTCGAGGTCGGCATAATGATGGCCCGTGATTGCAATCCGGTGCTCGACCCCTCCTGCGCTGAAACTCGCCGCAGTGAAGTCGCCGATCTCGACCGGATGATCGATCAGCTCGTCGTAATCGGCGGCATGATAACGGCCGAAGCCGCTGTCATCGACATTCTCCGCGCGCATCGCCGTTGCCACTCGCCAGTGACTGAATTCATCGTACTCCGGCGCATCGATGTCGAGGATGCAACCGGGATTCGCGTGGCCGACTGCGCGCATGAATACCGATGCCCCGTTGAAATAGGCATGAGTTGTGTCGTAGTGGGCGCCACGCACCGACAGGTCATTGGCGTAGACCTCGTATTCGATTTCCAGCGGGCCCTCGCACGGCGTACAGACCCAGGTCGACTTGTCGCGTTTTTCGACATCGACCGGTGTTCCGGCACAACGTGCCTGGAATGAGAGGACATGCCGGGCGAAGTCCCGGATCAGGTAACTGCCCGGTATCCAGTTTGGCAGATCGAACACCTGTCCAGCGGAATCGGGCTCGGCAACCACGCACCGTACACGCAGTACATGGCGCCCGGGCTGCAGCGGACGAATCGCATAGCTGACCGGGATACCCGCACTCATACTGGTGGCTCGCTCAGCCGCAGGGTGAGGCATTTGGCCGAACCGCCAGCCTTGATGAATTCGGACAGCGGCGTCTGGTGGACGACGAATCCCAGTGATTCGAGGCGGCCGCGCAATTCGCTGGACATCCGATTGACAAAAATATGCTTGCCGATATTGACCGCGTTGCACGCGAAATTTCCGGCATCGGCAGTGTCGCAGACAATTCGGCGCCGCGGCGGAATGCGCTTCTCGATCTCCAGCCGCGACTCATAGTCGAATGCGGGCGGATGCCACAGCAGGTAGCCGGCCACCAACGGACAGAAACAGGTATCGATGTGATAGAAGCGGGAATCGGTCAGCCTGATCGAAACGAGTTCATGATCGCTATACCACCTGCGCAAATGATCATGAGCCTCGATCTCGGTGCGAAAACCATGCCCGACCCATAGCCACGGACCGCCACGATCGAACAGTGAATCCCCCGCCCCCTCGAATCCGAGGTCGTCGGGCAGGTCGTACAATTCGAATCCGTTGTCCGCAAACCATTTCTTGAAGTGAGTCTCTTCTGCACGCCGCTCCATCGGCATGAAATGACTGGCAATCGCCTTGTTTCCCCATACGGTTCCGGCATTTGCCGTGAACACCATGTCGGGCAGGTCCGGCTGTGGATCGATAGTTACAACCTCGGCAACCTTCTCGATCCCGGCTTTCAGATCGAGCCATTGTTGTTTCGCGAGCTCAAGCGACAGGCTTCCCTCCATACCGTCCATCCACGGATTAATCACATAGTCGACGGTGTAGAAGTCCGGGGGACACATCAAAATGCGATCGCGTTCGTTCATCTGGTTTTCCTCATACCGTTGCGAAACGCCTCGGCCGATTCGCGCTGCGCCGGTCCACGGTCGTTAATTCCAGCAGCCACAAGCCGGTAAACAAGACCAGAAGGCGCGCACCCGGCGCAGCACGCACAGTGCATGTCCGGGAAAGGCATTTCCGCATGCTCAAAATGAATTTCGGCTGCCGGCCGCCAACGCCACGGGCAGGGTTTGCATTATTGCGCGTTGGGCCCGGCAGCATGCGAAAAAGAAAGCAATTGTATCGGCTATCGGCTCGCGGCGGTGGGCAAAAACACCTCCGCGATCATGCAACGCACACCGCCGCCGGCACTCAGCTCGATATGTTCGATCGGAGCGGTCACGATCCGCGCGAACGATTCCAGACGCCTCAGCTGCTCCGTCTCGAGACTGCGATGCGCCTGGGCGGACATAACCAGCAGTGCCTGACCATCGGCACCACGGAGTTCAAGCATGTTACCGGCGAACCGGGCAACCTGATCGCGGCGGATGGCGACGATTTCTCGACCCGAACTGCCAAGCCGGGCGAGGACTGCCTCGCGCTGTTGCGCGTCGGCAATGGCATCGGCGCAGACGACCGCGAAGCTGGTGCCGATACACATCATTACGTTGGTGTGATAAATCGCGCGGCCCGAGCGACCGGCCGCATCGAAGGCAACGATATCGAAGTCCAGCCGCTGTCCGAACTCCGCCAGCACATCCAGGTGTGTTCGAGATGAAAGACAGGCATAGGCAATACGACTGACCCGGTCGAGAACCATGCTGCCGGTTCCCTCGAGAAAACGCCCTTCCCGTTCGTGATAGGTCAGGTCGACGATATCGTTGACCCGGAAGCCCCTCTCATTGCTCAGCGTCTCGACTATATCGGTGCGCCGCTCGCGACGGCGATTCTCGGCTTCCATCGGATAGAGCACGACAGTGCCATCGTCATGGAAGCTGACCCAGTTGTTCGGGAATATTGCGTCGGGCGTGTGCGGCTCGGGCGAATCGTCGAAATCGATGACCGTGACCCCGGCAGCGGTCAAAGCCGTCACAA
The DNA here is from genome assembly GCA_002868855.1 of Chromatiales bacterium. GTDB lineage: Bacteria > Pseudomonadota > Gammaproteobacteria > Steroidobacterales > BM003 > BM003. The sequence continues at coordinate 6,674 of PKUM01000204.1, forward strand.
GATCATTGAATTCGGCGAGGGCAGCTGCCTGCTCCTGCGCCGGCGTGAGTTCCAGCGGTCGCGCCTGAAACGCGTTGGAAGAGAGCGTTTGCGGATTGCGCTGAAACCGCGCAGGCCGAACCATCACCACGGTATCCGTGGTTTGCTGCGATTTCTGGTCGGGGTCGCTCATCGGCTCGTCGGCTCATCGCCGCTCGGATGTCGGGGATGGCGATTGTACTCCTCGCCGCCAGGCAAAAATAACCCTGGCCGAACCCATCCGGTTAATCGCGCGGCCTTTCGGCGTTACCATTGCCGGGTAACGCGGTCGCAGGCCGCCCAAATCGGAGATATCGAGTGAAAACCCGCGCAATCCGCATTTATGCCCACGGCGGACCCGAGGTCCTGCAATACGAGACGATCGACGTTGCGGAACCCGCTGCCGGGGAGGTGCGAATCCGCAATACCGCGGTCGGCCTGAATTTCATCGACGTCTACACCAGAACCGGCCTCTATCCGGTTACCGGACTGCCAAGCGGCCTGGGCTTCGAGGGCGCCGGGGTTGTCGACGCGATCGGCGCGGGGGTCAGCGATCTGACGCCCGGAGACCGGGTCGCTTATGCCACAGGACCACCAGGCGCCTGCGCCGGGATTCGCAACATGCCGGCGCGCTACGTACTCAGGCTCCCGGCCGAAATCGACGAACAACGGGCGGCCGCCATGATACTCAAGGGCATGACGGCGCAATTCCTGATCCATGCGACTTACGCGGTAAGCCCCGGGGAACACGTGCTATTTCACGCAGCCGCCGGTGGCGTGGGCTCAATTGCGTGCCAATGGCTGAATTCGCTCGGTGCAATCGTCATCGGCACCGTTGGCTCGGCCCGCAAAGCAGCGATCGCGCGTTCCCGTGGCTGTACTCATACGATCAATTACCGCGAGGAAGATATTGCGCCGAGAGTTCGCGAAATCACTGGCGGCGAAGGCGTGCCGGTGGTGTACGACTCGGTCGGGGCCGCGACTTTCGAAGCGTCGCTGGACTCGCTTCGACCACGCGGGCTGATGGTGAGTTTCGGCAATGCTTCAGGACCGGTCCCGCCGTTTGCGCCAGCCGTCCTCGCGCAGAAAGGATCGCTGTACCTGACCCGCCCGACGCTGTTCGACTATGTGGCGGAAAGAGACCACCTGACGGCAAGTGCACAGGACCTGTTTGCCGCCGTTATCAGCGGCGCGGTAACTATCGAGATTGGGCAGACTTACTCCCTGGCCGCGACCGCCGACGCGCATCGCGATCTCGAAGATCGCAAGACCACCGGTTCGACTCTCCTGATACCGGAAGATGCAGACTGATGCAGAACCGTCCGCCGCGAAACCAGCGCTATTTCAAGACCGGAAACCGCATTCCCGATTTTCGCCGCAACGACGATAGCGGCGGGATCGTGATGCTCTACCGCGATCTGCATCATGGTCAGCCGATTCTGTTTCTGCGCAACCCGTCGGCCGCGGAATTTGCTGATATCGAACGGGCCGTGGCGGCTATTGCTGAGGCATCTTCGCTATCTGTTGTCGCCCTGATACCGGGGGAAGTCACCGACCTGGCAAGGTTCAGTCCCGCTGCAGAGGAACGCACAACGATACTTGCCGACGACGGTAGCCTGCTGGAGGCGCTGCGCGGCTCGGGCAACGAGAACCCGTGGGGGATCCTGACGGACAACAACCTCAGGGTACTGGCACGGCTCTCCGGTCCCGTCACGCACAGAGGCGAAGAACTCCGGACCGCGATGCGGCTCCTTGCGCCAGTCGACTCGCTGGAAGTCTCCGGACCCGCACCGGTGCTCGTCATACCGCGGGCAATGGAGACAGGTTTTTGCGACGAACTGATTGCCGAATTCGAATCTCGGGGTGGTCAGCCGTCCGGGATTTTTGTCTTCGAGAATGGGAAACGTACGTGGCGGCCCGATCCGAATATCAAGGATCGCAGCGACGTATACATCCACGACGGTCCGCTGTACGAACGGATACAGAGCGAACTCGCGCGAACGGTGCTACCCGAAATCCAGCGTGCGTTCCACTTCCGGGTCAACCGACACGAGCCCTTTAAACTGATCTGCTACCGCTCCGAAAGCGGCGGCTACTTCCGCCCACACCGGGATAACGTCAGCCATGATGCGTGGTATCGCAGATTCGCAATGACGATAAACCTCAATACCGGAGACTACGAAGGGGGCGAACTGCGTTTCCCGGAGTACGGCCCGCATCGCTATCGCCCTGAGCGCGGCGGCGCAGTGGTCTTCTCGTGTTCACTGGTACACGAGGCGCTGCCGGTAACCGCCGGGAAACGTTATGCTTTACTGTCGTTTTTCTTCGATGACGCAGCCGAGCAGGCGGCGCTACGGGCCGGTGGCAAACCGGCGCCGCAGTAGCGCAGCGTCGCGTCCGCGACGCAATTCGGAACGGTTACGTAGCGCTGACCAACCGTTACTCGGGAATGGCCTGCAGCTTGTATAGCGCGACCAGGACAGGATGCGGTGTTGGCGAGAGCTCACTGAACCAGCGCTGGTAGAGCTTCATTATGTCGCCACTGGAAAACAACCGCGATAACGCCGTATTGGCGGCGAGAAGAAAATCGGCATCGTCGCGCCTGACTACCAGCGCATAAGGTTCGTACGAAAACGTGCCTTCGATCATCGCGTAGCGCTCGCCCTCGGTTTCCCGTAGCGCCTGCGCGGCCAGAACAACTTGGTCCGCCGCATAGGCAGCGACCTTGCCGTCGTTGAGCAATCGCATGCCGTCGCTATGGGTGGGCACCTCGAGCACCGTCGCCGAGATCATCTCATTGGAAAGATACTGACGCAGCGCCGCCTGCGTAGTGGTCCCGCTGGTCACCGCTACGCTCTTGTCCTGCAGATCGAACAGCGATTCGACACCCGAATCGGTGGTGGTCAGCAGGGTCCCGCCGGTAACAAACGTCAGGTGTGTGAATTCCACCTGTTTTTGCCGCGACAAAGTGCGCGTTGTGGCACCGCATTCAATATCCACCCGGCCGTCCGCTACCGCCTCCAAACGGTTCTCGCTGGTCACCGGAACGTAGCGGATTTCGAGCTTTTCGAGCTTCAGCCGCTCCTGGACGGAACGCGCAATTACCCGGCAAAGATCGATCGAAAACCCCTCTACCACATCGTCTTGCGTCAAATAGGAAAACGGGGGCGTATTTCCGCGATATCCGAGAGTGATTTGCCCGGTTTCCATGATTTTCGCAAGCGTGCCGGTCTCCGCCTTCGCGACGGGGTTAACCAATACAAAACAACATGTTAGCAACAGGATAATCTGTTTCAAGACGCGGATACCTTTTGTGTTCGGGCCCGGGGCACTCGCCGCCCGGCCGGCCTGGGCGCAACCTGGGAGCCAAGCATAGCTGCCGCCGCGGGATCTGCAAACCCGCGACAAGCACTGCCGCTCAATTGGCGAGTCCATGCTTTACCAGCGTAACCCGCAACGGCTCCAGCCATGGCTCGTAATTTCGCCAACGGCCGACAGAACGACTATAGATCGGTTCGCGCACCTGCCAGGCGCTCAGAGTTTTCACTGCGCTGCCCTGCTCATGAAATTCCAGGCAACCCGGGTCCCAATCGAGCTGCAGAAAGTCGAGAAGCGAACGAACTTCTTTCTCGGGCGCACCGACCAGCGACTCGTACCGCAGTGTGTGGATCGGTCCGATATCGCAACTATTCCAGTGCTGCATTAGCCGTGAGTATTGAGCGTAGACAAAACCGATATCTTCGAGATCATTGAACACGTATGCCCGCGTGACGAAGAAACCGAAAAACAGGGACAGGCAATTGTCCATGGGATCGCGAACGCAATGGACGATCCGCGCCCTTGGAAAAAGCAGCCGCAAAAACCCGATGTAATTGAAATTGAAAGGTAGCTTGTCCACGACCCGGCTCGCACCCGGGGCAGCAATGGTCTCGATCTGCTGAAGATATTCAGTCGCGAGCGCCGCCCGATCGTCAGCGGTCAGCGCGGCCACAGCCGCCGCCAGCTGGCTGCGTAAACCGGCATCGCCGAAGCGCTGATTGAAAATCTCGGACATGGCCTTGATTTCTCCAACGCCATCGGCGTTCGGGTGGGCGCGGATGATCTGTTCCGCCAGGGTCGTACCGCTGCGCGGCATGCCGAGTACGAAAACCGGCAATTCCGAATCGGAACCGCCAGGCTCCGAGTTGCTGAATATTGGCGCCGGAAACGCGTCGATCATCGCATCGACAAATCCGCTGAGATCGTCGTGATCCAGACGCTGTTTCTCGAGCTGAATCTCGTTAGCTGCCGCATAGGACGCAAACGCCTCCTGGTAGTCGCCGCGCTCATCGCAGATTTTTCCGAGTGCGAAATGCAGTCCAGCGCGTTTGTCATCGTCGAGTTGCTCGCGATGCAGGAGGGCACGGAGCGCCGACTCTTCCTCGGAACCGGGAGCATCGATCCGCCGCATCTGGGCCAGCAGCCGCCACGCGTCGACCTGATGTTCAGGATCGGCGATCGCCCGTCGCAATGCCAGTGTCGCCTCCTCCTTGCGCCCAAGCAGGTATAACGTTGCACCCAGCTCGAACTGGACGGAAAGATTGTCCTCTTCCTGTGCCTCGGCATGCTGCAAATGTCGTAGCGCCTCGACGAATCTGCCTGCGTCGCGTTCGAGGCGCGCCATTTCCAGCAATGACGGCACATGATCCGGATCGCGCTGCAGCGCTTCGCTGAGTGCTTCGGCCGCTGCATCGGATCTACCTGCCCCACTACGTGACGCACCGATGCCATACCAGCCCTCTGCCACCCGCGGATCGATACCCACAGCGCGGGAAAATGCGGACTCCGCCTCGTCGAACCGGCGCTGATGGAGCTGGATGTTACCGAGATTTTGCCAGCCAATTCGGTTGTCGGGTTTTGCCGCCACGATGGCCTGATAGGCAACGATTGCTGCGTCGAATCGCTCAAGCTCCACGAGTCGCCGGCCAAGTTGATTCCAGGCGCCGAGATGATGCGGTGCAAGTCGCACGCAGGCCTCGAACGCGCGCACCGCTTCCTCCAGCTTCCCATCCTCGACCAGAACGCGGCCAAGCAGATAACAACACTCCGCCGCCTTCGGCTGCAGCGACAACGCGCGACGAAAAGCGGCGGCCGCATCACCCCACTGACCACGATCGGCCAGCAGGCGGCCAAGGCCGATATGAAACCCGGGCCGCTCGGGTTGGGTTTCGACTGCCTGCATGAGCAGGTCGCCAGCCTCGTCAAGGCGGCCTTGCTGGTGGGCCAGAATACCCAGCAGGTGCAGAGCATCCGGAAACCCCGGATTCTCGGCCAGCACTTCGCGGTAGATTTTTTCCGCATCCGCGACATGGCCGGAGCGGTGCAATTGGCTGGCTTCCGCCAGCCGCTGTTGGATCGTTTCCATCGCGCGATTATACCGGCTTGGCAGAATCGCAAGCGGATGACCCTGGTCCGCGCGGAGCTCCACTACTGCTACAATCGCGGCTTGTACTGACAGCCAATTTTCGCGGCCCGGTTCCGATGCATCCAGACAGCGAGGGAAGGCGATGGTTGAAACAGGTCCTTCCAACTCTGCCTGTCGACCCCTCGCTATACCCTCAACAGATCGACCTCGAGCAGAATCTGGCTCTGATGATCCAGATGGCCGAAGAGGATTACGAGCGCGCCGCATTCCTCGATGAACGGGTCATTTCCCCGTCGACACGCGGCAGCTGGCTACCCTTGCGCGGGCTCCTGGAAATGCGCGGACGAATAAGGCGCCACCTGCCGCCCGCGTGGCTATTTCACATAGGCCATTGCGGATCGACGCTGATCTCCAGGCTGCTCGGGGCGCACCCGCACCTGCTGGCGCTGCGCGAACCCGCGACATTGCAAATGCTGGCCTATGCGCGCCGCGCGGCCGACCAGGAAACAGGGCCCGAGTTGCTCGAGTTGTGCCTGGCGCTGTTGTCGCGCAGCTTTCGCAAAACTCAGCGCGCCTTTATCAAGCCGACCTCCGATTGCTCCAACCTGATCGAACCATTGCTCGGCACCGATCGCGAGGCCCCGGCGATCCTGCTGTACGTCAGTCTCGAAACGTATGCGGCAACAATGCTGCGCGCAGCGGCATTGCGGGCAGACATTGAGAACCGCCACCCGGCACGAAGCAGAGATCTCGAGTCGCGCCTGGGCAAGCCCGCGCAAGCCTGCACCGACGATGCCCAGCGGGTGGCGGTCAGCTGGCTCTCCAGCATGAGCGCGTTCGCCCAAGCGGCAAACGCTTGCGCAAATCGCGTGATGTGGCTCGACTTCGACGATTTTCTGGTCAGCCCGCAACAATATCTCGGGGAGGCGGCCGCGTTCCTTGGTGCGCCACTGGCCGCGGACGATGCGGCCACACTGGTCACGGGTCCGCTAATGCAGCGTTATTCGAAGAACCCCGCCAAGGGCTACACCGCGGCGATTCGCCAGGAGCAATTGCGCGACTCGCGCGACCGCTGTGGCGACGAAATCGCCGCGGCAATCGACTTTGCCGAAAATCTCGGTAAGCGGTTCGCGGCAATAGCTATGCTGCACGAGCATTTTCGACGAACTGACTGACCAGGGCACGGGCACCGCCCGTATTGCGGCATCGGGGCGCCGTGACGCGAAACGCGGGTGTCTGGACTCCGGGGGGGCCTGCCGGTAGAGTGCCCGCTCTGAACGGATTGCCTCCCGGCCAGACTGCTGCCCGCCACGCCGCTCCACTTGCGAGGCCGCTCATTCCCAACAGGTACGAGTGCGGCAGACCCGGTCACATGCACGGAGTTACCATGCTCAAACGAATCGTTTTTCTGGCGGCGCTGTCAACGCTGACGGTGTTGATAGGCTGTAACAGCGGTGGCGCCAGTATTTATTATATTCAGGGCTTCAACGTACTTTCGGACGGCCCGCCGCTGTCGTTCCGTCAAGACGGGCTTACCATCTCGAATGGCCTGCCTTACGGCACCTCGAGCGGATTTCTGCCCGGCACGATTGTCGGAAGCAAGAGAATCGAGATTCAGCCCGTTCTCGCAGACCTCAGCCTCGGCGATCCGCTCATCGATACAAACGTAGATGTCAGCAAAGACATCGAAACATCCCTGATCGTTGCCGGCAATTTCGACGATCCGGAATTGATCGTTGTCACGACGGACCGCCGCAAGCGGCCGATCTCCGAGATCTTCTTTCAGTTCGTGCACGCCGTGAATGCCCAGGACGCGCTCGATGTCTATGTCGCGGCCCCTGACGTCGATCTCTCGACGACGGCTCCGTTTGCGACCATCGAGAAATTCGAATTTACGGCCTCCATGCTGATTCCTTTCGGTGAGTACGTAATTTCCGTCACTCCTGCCGGAAATCCCGGACAGGTACTCTATGTTTCCGATTTGCTGACCTTCGTCGATATTCCCGAAATCGATTTCGATGGAGTGGAATGGCTGGTCGCCATCGCTGACAACTTCTCCATCGGCGATTCGTCGCTCCGGCTGCTGGTTTCCAGCGAGAACGGCGGGTTTGCACTGGATGCCGCGGGCACTGGCGCGGCGTTACGGATCACCAATGCCTCGCCCGATGCACCCGCGCTGGATACTTTCCTCGATGAAGATTTCAGCGCCCCGCTTACCAGCAATACCGGCTACGCCGACCGTTCCCCGGTAACCCCGATCCCTGCTGCCGTGGCAACCGTGAGCGTCACCGAAACCGGAACGGTCGACCCGATCCTTCATGAGTACGACCGCGAGTACCTGCAGTCCACGGTATTTGATTCGATACTCGTTCGCGATGTCGCCGAAATGACCAATCTGACCTTCGGCGGGAACCCCAGAAGCGTTGTCACCGACGGCAAGATGAGGTTTGCCAACGTCTCCACCGAGGCGTCCTTTGTGTCGGTTTACCTGGCCGACAGCGGCACTTCGGATCTCGATGAAGATGACCTTATTGTCAGAGACCTGCCGTTCCCGGCCTCGACCGATTATCTCCGGCTGTTGCCGGGCGAATACTCGCTGATCATTACCGAACGCTCGACCACCGAAAACGAGACGGTGATCATCGGCCCGATACCCTACGAGTTTCTCGGCGGCGAAGTACAGACCGGTCTGATCATTCTCCCGGAATCCGGCGGTGACGAAGAGGTCCTGATGGTCTACGACGACCTGCTCCCGTAGCGTCGAGGAGAAAAGCGTTTTACCGATCCATCGACACAGGGCCAACGGCCGCACGGCAATCGGGCAACACTTCAACTGGGCCAGGGAGTTCGCGGTATTGCTAGATGTCTATGACAAATTGTCCGCAAAAACGGCACGTCTCGATGCGAACGGAAGCCACGACCGGTAGTTACCGGCGCGGCCGATACCGATTTTTCTGCGATAGCGTCTGCACAAGAAAAACCCCGCCATACGGCGGGGCTTCGACAACCCAAAATCAATCGCAATAACTACTCAGGCATTGCCACCGGCGCAAAATTGGCGTGCACCAGCATCCACTTGCCGTTTTGTTTTACGTAGACACGCGTGGACTTGGCCGCGATGGGTTCATTCTGGCCCTCCTTGCTCTGGCCAACGCCGATGTAGTTGTAAGTCAGAATCGCAGTGTTGCCGTAAATCTGTACTTTCTCATTGGCCATATCTGCGGCAATTGTTCTCGCGCCGTCTTTCAGTGCCGCTTCCGCCAACGTCATACTGAGCGCCTTGCCATCGAGCCGGGTCGGATATGCCGGGTTGAACTCGGTGTAATCGTCGGCAACGCTCTCCATTTGTTTGGCCGCCGAGGCCATGCTGATCCCGGCCGCCCACTGCGCCTTCGCGGCGGCAATGACATCCGCCGCATCGTCCGCCATCGCGCTCGTCGTTCCCAGGCAAAATATGGCCGCCGTAGATACGGCTACCAATCTCAGTTTTCTTGTTCTCATCATTCGTTCTCCCAGACTCCGCAGAATTGCGGAATCGCACAACCATACACCACGGAGCCGGGCTTGGCGGTTCGATGCTAACCAACATTGAAAATTGCGTACTTTGCAGGTCCGTAAAATCTAATGTCGTCTTTCATGACCACATAAAGCAGCCGGTTAGTCACTGCCCGGTCGCCGCCGGGATCATTACCGGACATTGGCGCGGAACCCGCTCGGGCTGCTGCCGGTCCACTTTTTGAATGCGCGGCTGAATGCCGGCGGTTCTGAGTATCCCAACAGCCGCGCAACCTCTTCTACCGTAAGTTCCCGTTCCGCGAGATAGCGGCATGCCAGTTGCCTGCGCACCTGCTGCAACAGAACTCGAAACGATGCATCCTCCCGGCGCAAGGCCCGGCGCAATGCACGCGAACTCATATGCAGCGACGCTGCAATGGTCTCCGCGTCGGGCAATGGCGGCGGTTCTGCCAGCAGAGCATTCCTTACCCTGTCGGCGAGACCACCGCTCGCTTCGAGATCGTGAAGTATCAATTCGCAGCGCCGTTCGCAGAATTTGCGCACTTCGATGTTGGTATTTTGCTGCGGCGTTGCCAGCGCTGCATCAGTAAAGTGGATCGCATTCGCGCTGCACTCGAACTCGATCGGGCAGTCAATCAATGTGTAGTAAGTATCAGAATGCTGCGGGCGAGGATAATCGAGCTCGATCAGGCAGGGGTATGACTTGCGCGAACCCCGATCCTGGAATACCGGCCACAACGCGATCATCAGCGCCCACTCGAGATATTCACGACGCAGATGCCCGGCCGGCATCGCCAGATCGAACTGAAGTCGCTGTCCATGCGGACCCTCCAGCAGGCGAAACGAAGCGGGAATACCCCGGGTCATCGCAAACCTCTCGAGGGTCTTCAAAGACTCGCCGACCGTGCGCGAGCACATCATCGCGTGACCGAGCATGCCGTGATGACCCGGACGCATGCGCCGGCCGAGCCGCAGTGCAAATCCGGGCGGGGCCAACTCCGCCGCGCGCGCCAGAACCCGATGGCAAGCGAACCGGTCAATCACAGCGTCCGTGACCTCAAGCAGCCCTGGCGAAACCCCGGTTCCGCTTAGCAATGCCCGCGTGGCTATGCCTTCCTCACCCAGAAAACTGGCCAGTTCGCGCACATATGCAATCGAGATTCCCGCGCCCATGGTGTTCCTGCGTAGACGACAGTGGCCGAAATTATCATATTAGTGGCCGAAAAAATCATTTTATGCTGACGAATTGATGCCTATTTTTGCTCCCTGGCCGTAGCGCAATGTGCCGACCCGCGAATCCGGCGCGCTTCACATGTGGCCGACGGTCGCCGCGATCGGGCGCGCCGCCGGGGACATGACCAGACCAGCAACGACATGTAAGCTCGGTATGCGATTACGGTTACAGCAAGTCCGAGCGTTGGTGATGGGGCGAGGAAGCGGCTCACAAAGGCGCCGATAATGATGAATAAACGGATAAAAATCGGCGGAGCGAGCGGCTTCTGGGGCGAATCGGCGATGGCTACGCCGCAACTCCTCGCGGGCAAGAAACTCGACTATCTCGTCTACGATTACCTTGCCGAAATTACGATGTCGATCCTGGCTCGCGCCCGTGCGAAAAATCCGCAGCTTGGCTACGCAACCGATTTCGTCACCGAGTCCCTTGCACCAAACCTGGATGCGATCGCGCGTCAGGGTACCAAGGTTATCGCGAATGCCGGTGGTGTGAATCCGGTGGCCTGCGGCGCCGCGATCGACGCGCTGCTCGAAGCGCGCGGCCACACCCTGAAAGTCGCCGTGGTCAGCGGCGACGACCTTTTGTCCGAGCGCGAAAACCTGGCGCAACGCGGCATTACCGAGATGGCGTCTGGCGCGGCATTTCCGGCCACCGCGTCAATCGCGAGTATCAATGCCTATCTCGGCGCAAGCCCGATAGTCGCAGCATTACGCGAAGGTGCCGATATCGTCGTAACCGGGCGCTGTGCCGATAGCGCGCTCGTTCTCGCGGCATGCATACATGAGTTTGGGTGGAATTCAGACGATTACGACAGGCTTGCTGCCGGCAGCCTCGCAGGGCATTTGCTCGAGTGTGGACCGCAGGCGACAGGCGGAAATTTTACGGACTGGCGCGACGTTGCGAATTCGATCGCCGGGATCGGCTACCCGATCGCCGAAATAACGGCGAATGGAAATTTCGTCGTTACCAAGCCGGCCGGCACGGGTGGCCAGGTCACCCGGGCCACAGTGGCCGAGCAACTGGTATACGAGATCGATGATCCGCAGTGCTACGTTCTGCCGGACGTGGTCTGCGATTTCGCCGGCGTGGAACTGCGAGAAATCTCGCCTGATCGCGTCGAGGTAAGCGGCGCCCGTGGATCGGCGCCAACCGGCAGTTACAAAGTCACGGCAACTTACCTCGATGGATATCGCGGCGGCATGTTGTTGTCGTTCACCGGCTTCGATGCCGCCGACAAGGCACGGTCCTTTGCTGTCGCCGCGCTCGAACGTTGCGGCCGAGCACTGAGCGAAACTCAAATGCTGGCGCTAAGCGAGACCAGTGTAGAGGTAATAGGAAGCGAAGATCAGTACGGGGATTTCGCCCGACCGACAGATGGCCGCGAAGTCGTGTTGAAAATCGCTGCAAAACACCCTGAAGCGAAAGGCATCGCCGCTCTTGTCAAAGCAGTAACCGGCCTTGCACTCGCGGCCCCCGCCGGGCTGGCGATATTTCAGGCCGGACGGCCACGGCCCTCACCCGTCGTGCGTCATTTTTCGTTCCTGCTGCCAAAACCACAGGTATCCGCGAAAGTCTCCGTCAGCGGCATGTCCATGGAAATCGGCACCGGCCCGAGCACGTTTTTTGACCCCGCCAGCGTTGCCCGGCCGGACCTGCCGAGCGCCCCGCCGGATGAGCATGACGCCGTCGAAATACCATTGCTGCAACTTGCGTGGGCGCGTAGCGGCGACAAAGGCAACCGCGCGAACATCGGCGTTATCGCCCGGCGTCCCGAATACCTGCCATATATCTGGCACGCATTGTCGCCCGAATTCGTGGCTGCGCGATTCCGCCATTTCCTCGAGGGAGATGTCGAACGCTTTTTGCTGCCCGGCATTGGCGCGATCAACTTCGTTCTGCACGACGTACTGGGCGGCGGCGGTGTGGCGAGCCTGCGCAATGATCCGCAAGGGAAGGCATACGCTCAGATCCTGCTCGCCGCCCCCGTCAAGGTGCCGCAGAGCCTGGTGGACGCGATGTCATGACCATTTTCAACAGCCGACTAGATACGAATTCGGATGCGTTTGCTACAAACCGTGCCGACATGATCGCCCTGGTCGATCAGCTACATTCCATTAAAGGCAGGGCCGACGCGTTATCGGACAAACGACGGGCGCGGTTCGAAGAGCGTGGCCAGTTGACGCCGCGGGAGCGACTGGCGCATTTGCTCGACCCGGGAATGCCGTTCCTCGAGCTGTTCGGCCTGGCCGGGTTTTTGGTCGAGGACCGCGACCCGGCAACGAGCGTGCCGGGCGCAAGCTGTATCACCGGCATAGGTTTCGTCAGCGGTGTGCGTTGCATGATCCTGGTCGACGATAGCGGCATCAATGCCGGCGCGGCGACCCAGATGACACTGGAAAAAGTCGTCGCCGCTATGGACATCGCGCTCAATATGAAACTGCCGTTTCTACATCTCGTCGAAAGCGCCGGGGCAAACCTGATCGACTACCGGGTCGAAACCTGGGCCCACGGCGGCGGACTTTTTTACCGTCTCGCGCGGCTGAGCGCAGCGGGGATTCCAACGCTCACCGTTCTGCATGGACCGTCGACCGCAGGTGGCGCGTACATGCCCGGCATGAGCGACTATGTTGTCGCCGTGAAGGGCCGTGGCCGGGCAGCGCTCGCCGGTGCCGCCCTGCTACATGCCGCCACCGGTGAAGTCGCTGACGAAGAAGAACTCGGTGGCGCCGCGATGCACGCGAGCGTATCCGGGCTGGTCGAATACCTCGCCGACGACGATGCACACGCGCTGCATCTCGCGCGCGAAATCATGCATCGGCTGCAGTGGAATGCACGCTGTCGGACCCGGCATCCGCAGGAGTTTGCCGAACCTGTCTACAGCCCGGACGAACTTGCCGGCCTGGTACCGGCAGACCACAGCCAGCCCTATGACGTCGGCGAACTGATCGCGCGCGTTGTCGATGGATCTGATTTCGAAACGTTCAAACCGCGTTATGGCGCCGCCACGGTCTGCGCGACGGCGGCACTGCGTGGTTACTCCTGCGGGATCATCGGCAACAACGGACCTATAGATCCGAATGGCGCCACCAAGGCGGCGCAATTTCTGCAACTGTGCGACCAGGCAGATCACCCGGTAATTTTTCTCAACAACACGACGGGTTATATGGTCGGCACACAATACGAGCAGGCGGGAATGATCAAGCACGGGTCGAAGATGATCCAGGCCGCCTCCAATGTGCGAGTGCCTCGCATCACTCTGTATGTCGGAGCGAGTTTTGGCGCCGGCAATTACGGCATGTGCGGTTTGGGATATCGGCCCGACTTTCTGTTTACCTGGCCAAACGCAAAAACGGGTGTGATGGGAGGCAAGCAGGCTGCCGCGACGATGAGTCATGTAGCGCGAGTTGCGGCCAAACGACGCGGCATCGAAATTGACGAAGCCAGGCTGCACGCGCAGGAGCAGCGGGTCATTGACCTGTTCGACAGCCAGTCCGGAGCGTTCTATACATCCGGAAGGATCCTCGACCAGGGCGTCATCGACCCGCGCGACACCAGGAAGGTCCTGAGCTTCACGCTGGAGTGTTGCGCGGAGGCGCGCCAGCGTGATCTCAAGCCGAATGCGTTCGGTATTGCGAGACTGTAAAAGGGCCACGCTCATTACCGACATGACACGCAAATTCGATTCCGTACTCGTGGCGAATCGTGGAGAGATCGCCTGCCGCATCATTCGCAGCGTCCGCGCGATGGGTATGCGAAGCATTGCCGTTTACTCGGAAGCCGATGCCGGCGCACCGCATGTCACGCTCGCAGACCGGTCTGTTTGTATCGGCGCAGGACCGCCAAGCGAGTCCTATCTGAGCATCGCGCGAGTACTTGAGAGTGCACGCCACAGCAGCGCCGATGCAATCCACCCCGGCTATGGATTCCTTGCCGAAAACGCTGCCTTTGCAACGGCATGCGAAGACGCGGATATCGTTTTTATTGGACCGTCACCGCACGCAATCAGCGCAATGGGCAACAAGGCCGAGGCAAAGCGACTGATGCGCGACGCTGATGTAGCTTGCGTTCCCGGCTATGACGGCGCCGACCAATCAGACGCAATCATGGCTGCCCGCGCAGCGGAAATTGGCTTTCCGATAATGATCAAAGCTGCCGCCGGCGGCGGTGGCCGCGGAATGCGGCTGGTGGAGCAGAGCGACGAGATGAGCGGCGCGCTTCGCATTGCGCGCTCCGAAGCAATCAACGCGTTTGGCTCGAATGAGCTAATACTGGAAAAAGCGATCCGCGGTGCCCGCCATGTCGAAATCCAGATCGTCGCCGACAATGCCGGGCATACCGTTCACCTGGGCGAACGCGATTGCTCGGTCCAACGCCGTCACCAGAAACTAATCGAGGAAGCACCCTGCCCCGTACTCACAACCGACCTCCGTGAGCAAATGGGCGCCGCCGCGGTCCGCGCTGCGCGCGCAATCGGCTACTCCGGCGTCGGCACCGTCGAATTCCTGCTCGATCAAGACGGCTCTTTCTATTTCCTGGAAATGAACACCCGCCTGCAGGTCGAACACCCCGTGACGGAAATGGTAACCGGGTTGGATCTGGTCGAATTGCAGATACGTGTTGCCAGGGGCGAGGCGCTCGGACTGAAACAACGGGAAATCGCATTGGACGGTCATGCAATCGAGGCGCGTCTCTGCACGGAAGACCCGAGCCGCGATTTCATGCCCGCGACCGGAACAATTACGCGCTGGCATATCGACGAAAGCGATAACGTTCGCATCGATTCCGGCATCCGAGAGGGGCAGACTATCACCCCTTTCTACGACGCGCTTGCGGCGAAGGTCATCGCCCATGGCGAAACCCGGGATGCCGCGCGACGGCGACTGGTAAGGGCACTGCGAGACACTACAATTTTTGGCCTGCGCAGCAATCGGGCATTTTTGATTCAATGCCTCGAAAATCCGCACTTTGCCAGTGGAAAAGCCACGACTGCATTCGTAGATGATTTATTGCGGGAGACCAGGCTAGACACGCCCAGTCAGCCACTGGCAGCAATTGCGGCCGCGCTGTTGTTTCGGCTCGACTTTGAACTTGCCTGCGCCCGCGGACCAGGCGTCGCAACGAATTTACGCAACTGGAGCAGTGGTATTCCTCTGACGTCGCATTATTCACTCGAGATCGACGCAGTTAAATACTCACCCACCGTTTCGCCGCTTGGACCCGATCGCAGCCTGGTGGTTGTTGACGGGAATCCGATTGAAATAGGTATCGAATCGCTGGACACTGAATCCGCGGTCGCATACGTAGCAGACCTGCGTATCCGGCTGCGTTTCCAGCAGTCAGATCAGCATGAACTGTGGCTGGCATTGCCGGATCACGACTGTCGCATCGTGCGTCTGCATCAGAACCGGTCCGACAGCGACGACGCCATCGCAAGCGGGCTCGTTCGCGCGCCCATGCACGGAGTCGTGCAGGAAGTCGTTGTTGCAGCCGGCGACACCGTCGCGCCGGGCCAGCCGCTGCTTGTCCTGGAGGCAATGAAGATGCAGCAGCAAATACTCGCGCCGGTTGCCGCAATCGTAATGGAAATTCATACCCGGCCCGGACAACAGGTGGTCAGCGGGGATCTGTTGATTACGCTCGGCGAAAACGCCGCGGAAGGTGGCGAAGAAACCCGGTGAATCCGGGCCCGCCGTCCGAATAACATGTGAAACCCGCGATCGCTCCCGCTCGCAACCCGCCTCGAACCATGGCGCCGGAACCGGTTTTTTGGCAAGGTAGACCCGCCTCGAAGCTGTTTGCAAATTATTCTATGGACGCGAAGCGAAACGTCTTTCGATTAGGCCTTGTCTGCAGCGCAATTGTTGCGGTTTCGGCATGTTCATGGAATCCACCGCAACCTGCCGCGAATTCCGAACACCCCGCGGGCAGCAACGCCCGAGCCGTCGAATCCGGCTCCGCCGCGAGCACCCATGTGGTGAGAGTCGCTCAGCAGATGGTCGGCGTCCCCTACGTCTGGGGCGGTGCGACCCCGAAAGGCTTCGACTGTAGCGGACTCGTGTTTTATGCATACGGTGAAACGGGTCTCTCGATCCCGCGTACCTCGCGGGAACAGTTTCGTGCTGCCCGCCCGATATCCCTGGATCTGGCCCGGCCCGGAGACCTGGTATTTTTTCGAATTGGCCGCGACGTGTCGCATGTCGGCATCTATCTCGGTGACAACCAGTTTATTCACTCGCCGGAAACTGGCCAGAGCGTCAAGGTCACCGATCTCGACCACCGGTTCTACCGAAAGCATTTCGCCGGTGCGGGGCGCATTCACTGACCTGATTTGACCGCCATGCATCTCGTCATTCTCAAAAGGCAGGATGGCTGCGCGCCACCAAATGGGAATCCGCAAATGAGAAAACATCTATTTTCCATGCTTGTCCTCGCACTCGGTTTCTTCGCCGGATCAGCCAATATTGTCTATGCGGAGGGCACCCATAAGGCCGTCTACCATGTCAACTACTATGGCGCAAAACATCAGACTTCGACGTTGATAAATATCCAGAATCACATCAATGCAATCGGCAAGGAAGAACTGGATTTGATCGTGGTTTTGCACGGCGATGGACTGTCACTGCTGATGTATCCCGATGCCATCGGCAGCAACAAGATGAGCGAGGGAAATGCCGAAAATGTCGTGCTTGCGCGGATCGAGGGTCTGAAACAACAGGGCGTTAAATTCCAGATTTGCCGCAACACGATCGCCGGACGCGGAATCGACATGAGCGACCTGTATGACGTTGCGGAAGAAGACATCGTCCCGTCGGGGGTCGCGCAAATCGCGATTCTGCAGTCGCAGGGCTATGCCTACCTGAAACCCTGAGCGACAGACTTTTACCGGCCGCATGATTGTCGGGGCCAATTTCGCTACAACTCACCTCTGTCACCCGAGTCGGCCACATCGCCCCCATAACCGTCGCGCCCCAAGAACGCGAATTAGTGCAAACCGGCATCAGCTGGACACCGGAATTTCGCCCGGTCTTACGAATTTGCATTCGCCAGCTTCCATCGCCGCGGTCCCATGGAATGACAACAACACGCTTCTAAACCGCCGCGGCAGAATCGGACTGCTGCGAGGAGTCGTTAGCGCCGGGCAATGGTGGTTGAATCGGCCAGGCCGATGCGTCAATGCAATCGCGGTAGCTGTGCCAGGTGGCATAGCCGAGTACCGGCAATATCACCGCAAGTCCGATAAACGCAGTTGCAAAACCGATCCCAACCCCGATTACTATCAGGATAATCCAGACCACCATCGCCGACTTGTTGCGAAGTACCGCATTGATGCTGCTGACCACCGCGGTGACGATGTCCACTTTCCGGTCAACAAGCATCGGTAGCGAAAATGCACTGGCACCGAAAGTGAAACCGGCAAACAACGATCCGACCGCACTTCCAACCGCAAGGAACGGCAGCAGATCGCGCCACTGGTATTCACCGGCAACCGGGAAGAAAACGTGGATCATGGATGCCGCGCGGGCCCAGACCAGAAACACGACCATCAGCACCAGCGCGAAAACCATTGCGCTGGCAAGATGGCGCCGCCCCGAGACCAGGCATCGTGAGATAGTCGGCGTTTCGTCACGCTCCAATTGGCGACTGATTGAATAGGAGCAGATAGCCAGAACCGGGCCCACGAAAACGAACCCGGACAACAAAGCAAGAACGAGAATATAGCTCCCGAGCACCCATGCGGTGCCGACGATCAACCAGCTGAGCGCGACAAGAATCCCCCCATACATCAGGCTCTGCCGGCGCGCGCGCCGGAAATCGGCAATTCCTTTTTTGATCCAGCCGAACGGTGCCGTTGCCGCAAGCTTGCGGCATGGTGCGACAAACGGTGCATCGGTTGCACGTTCTTCAGCGGACATACGGCCCCCCCAAGGCGCATGACACAGAATTGTTGTCCTGTTGAAAAGAGTAGCGGACCGAGCTAGCAGCGCAAGGAAAAAAGTGTGCGACCGGCCCTATGGGTATGTCTATGACCGGAAACCGGACAACCCCGCCGCCCTCGCGCCGCTCCTGGGTGCGCCAAATTCCGCGCTGCGACTCTACGGCACCGATGCTGACACTGCACAATGGCAAAGACCGTTTTCTCAAACATCCGGTCGCTTTCATCGCACGGTCACCCGGATTTCTGATTTGCCATCATCTTCTCAAAACGCTTCTCGATCTCCGTTGGCTCGAGATCCTCGGTATGCGTAGCGATTGTCCACACCTGTCCGAAGGGATCGCGCAACGTCCCGGTTCGATCACCGTAGAACTGGTCCTCGATGGGGCGGACCTGCTCGCCACCGGCATCGATCGCGCGCTGGAAAACCTCATCGACATTTTCGACATAGACGACGAGAGTAACGGGTGTACTGCCAAGGGCCGGCGGACTCTGCATGCCCCATTCAGGGTTGGCATCGGCCAGCATCACTGGCGAGTTTCCAACCATGATTTCCGCGTGCATGACGGATCCGCCAGGCCCGGCCAGCCGCATCAGCTCTACCGCACCAAGCGCTTTGGCGTAGAACTCGATAGCCGCTGCAGCGCCGTCGACAACGAGGTAAGGGGTCACGGTGTGATAGCCATTACCAGCCCAGTGACAAAACCGGCGCATAGAAAAACCCCGGCTGCCGAAGCAACCGGGGTTTCGCGTTTAAAAGCCTGGCAATGACCTACTCTC
>PKUM01000158.1 GCA_002868855.1 Chromatiales bacterium
TAGCGGTTCAGAAAGGTGCGGCCGCGCATAAAGTTCATCGATCTGATTTTGATCCGGCTGCGGACAAGATCCTGCGTCGCGGCGCGCCCCCAGTCACCTCCCTCATCGCTTTGTGTCAGCACCTCGAGGTTGTCCATCAACGCGCCCATCCAGGGCTCCATCTTCTCTTCCTCGGAGCCGGGCAGAAACCCAATGTCCTCGCCAAGCGGGACGGTAACCCGGGTCATGATGATTTCGCGGTAACGCTTGGTGTCGAGTGTTTGTGCCAGTCCGGCAGCCAGGGCAAGTAATGTCTTGCCGGTGCCTGCGGCACCGAGGATCGTGATGAAATCGACTTCGGGACGCATCAGAAGGTTCAGCGCGAAATTCTGTTCCCGGTTGCGGGCGGTGATGCCCCAGACGTTGTGTCGCTCCTGGCGAAAATCGTCGACAAGTTCGATAACGGCTGTCGGTTCCTCCACCGACTGAACCATCGCCTCGAATCCGCTGTCGTCTGCGGAATAGAGAAACTGGCGGCAGCGCCAGCCGCCGGCTTCCGGTCCGGTAATCCGGTACAGGGTGCGTCCGTCCTCCTGCCACGAGTCCATGTCTTTTGCGTGGCTCTCCCAGAAATCCGCGGGCAATTCGTCCGCGCCGGTGAACAGAACGTCGAGATCGTCGAGCGTCTTGTCGTTGTAGTAGTCCTCGGCATGCACTCCGAGAACGGTCGCCTTGATCCGCAGATTGATGTCCTTGGATACCAGCGCGACGGTTGAGTCCGGTTGTTCGGCCTGCAGCGCCAGCGCAATCGCCAGAATCGTATTGTCGGCGATTTGACCCGAAAGCGTGTGGCTGGCCGCTGGTGCCGCGGCCGGACGAGTCTGGAAAAATAACCTTCCGCTGCGTTCCTTCGCCGCGCCGTTCGGACGGATACCGGCCGGCAATTCCAGTCCGTTATCGATCTCGTCCTTGTTCGCGCCCTGCAGCAATTCGTCGAGGAAACGGCTTACCTGCCGCGCATTGCGCGCCGACTCGGACATGCCTTTCTTCCCGGCATCGAGTTCCTCGAGCACGATCATCGGGATGTGGATATCGTGCTCGTCGAAGCGAAAGATGCAGGTTGGGTCATGCATCAGGACGCTGGTGTCGAGCACAAACGCGCGTTTCGGGTCGTCGCTGACCCCTTTCATCGTTGAACTGGTCAAGGCTTCAGAGCGCTTTGGCTGCGTCGAGTACCTCGTCGACGTGGCCCTTGACGCGGACCTTGCGCCACTCCCGGTTCAAGCGCCCTTCCTTGTCTATCAGGAAAGTACTGCGTTCGATACCAAGGACCTTGCGGCCATACATGTTCTTTTCCTTGATCACGTCAAAGATCTTGCAGACCTTCTCATCCGTGTCGGACAACAGGTCGAATGGGAATTCTTGCTTGGCCTTGAAATTCTCATGTGATTTCAGGCTGTCGCGGGAGACGCCGAGAATCACCGTGCCGGCACGCGAGAACTTTCGATGATTTTCGCTGAAGTCCCGTCCCTCGGTCGTGCAACCGGGCGTGCTGTCTTTCGGGTAGAAGTAGATGACAACATTTTTGCCGCGCAGATCTTTCAGGCGCACTGTCTTGTCGCCGGTTGCGGGAAGGGAAAAGTCCGGCACTTTCTTTCCGACTGCCACTTGGCTCATTGCTGGTTTCGACTCCTTCAGGTTTTGATGGGTTCAATGATTGCGTCGAGGTTCATCTGGTCGCAAAACTCCATGAAGTCCTCTCGCAACACTGAAATCTGGAGATCCTGCGGAATGTTGATATTCATCTGCACCGCGAACATCGGCGCCCCGGTGTGTGCCGCGGCGTAGCTTCGCGTGGTCAGTTCGGAGATATCGATCTCGCGGGAAGTGAAAAAATTGGCGAGGTTGTAAACGATACCGGCCTGGTCGAGACATACGACATCAACCGCATACGGCAACCGGTCGCGGCTAGGCTCTTTTTCTCGCGTCTGACGCACCGTGACGGACAATTCGTTGGCCGACGCCAGCTTGTCCAGTGCCGCCTCGAGCCTGGCGGGCGTATGCCAGCTGCCCGACACCAGCAGAAGCATTGCAAACTCGGAACCGAGTGCGGTCATACGGCTTTCGAGGATGTTGCCGCCGCACTCGAGTACGACATGCGTGAGTTCATGGACGATGCCGGGCCGGTCGCGGCCGATCGCGGAAATCACGATGAGCTGGTTCATTTGTAGAGGGAATTCGCCTCGGTTGCGGGGATGTGCATGGGTGTGGAGTGTACGCGGAAAAGACCGCCGTGCAAGCTCCTCGCGAATCTTGCTATGCCGGGGGCTCGTCAGTACCATCCGGGGAATAATTCCCTCACCGCGGATTCCCTGCAAACGTGAAACTCAGCGGAAGTATTGTTGCGCTCGTAACGCCCATGACCGAGACCGGGGCCATAGATTATGCGGCACTGGCGCGACTCATCGATTTCCATGTCGACAAGGGCACCGATGGCCTGGTGATTGCCGGTACCACCGGGGAGTCGGCGACCCTGACCCGTGAAGAGCACATTGAACTGGTGCGACAATCCGTGCGGTTGGCGGCCGGGCGCATCGGTGTAATAGCGGGCACCGGCTCAAACTCGACTGCCCAGACTGTCGATTTATCGCGTGCGGTCCAGGACATCGGCGGGGTCGAAGGATGTCTCGTTGTGACTCCTTATTACAATAAGCCGACCCAGGAAGGCTTGTACCGGCATTACGCCGCGATCGCGGCTGCGGTCGATTTGCCGGTCATTTTGTACAACGTTCCGGGACGCACCGGATGTGACATGTTGCCGGAGACGGTGGAACGGCTCTCGGGCATCGATAATATCGTCGCAATTAAAGAGGCATCGTCATCGGCGGCGCGCTGCCGTGAGCTCATCGAGTGCTGCCCGCCAGAGTTCGTCGTGCTTAGCGGAGACGATCCGACCGTTCTCGAGTTTATCGAGCTGGGAGCGCGCGGCGTGATTTCGGTATCGGCGAATGTGGCGCCGGGGCGAATGCAGCGGATGTGCGAATTGGCTCTTTGCGGCAAGATCTCGGAAGCGCGCGAGATCGATGCGGCGCTGGCGCCCCTGCACCAGGGCATGTTTGTCGAGTCAAATCCAATCCCCGCTAAATGGGCGCTGTACCGGATGGGCATGATCGATTCCGGTATCCGCCTGCCTCTGACTGAACTCAGCAACGCGGGCCAGGCCAAGCTGGAACCGGTTTTGAGGGAACTCGGGCTGGTGTCTTGAGCGGTGCCGGATAGGCCGTGGCGCCGGCACAATCCAGCTTTGCATTGCTGATACCCCTGGTTGCGGCGTTGGCCGCCTGCGCCAGCGGTCAGGAATGCGGTGGCATGAACCGTGCGGGAGAAGGGGGTGGCGGGTCACCAGGGATCAACGTGCCGTCCGGCATGTCGGCACCGGATTCGAGCCGGTCGATCAGGGTTCCGGAAGGTAGCGGGAGCGGGGCAGTTCCGGCCAGGAACGACTGTCTCGAACGGCCACCGTCGTATTTCTCGCGCCGTGCTGTTGCGCCCGACTCGCCCGAAGCGCTCATTTATCAGTGGGCAGATGCCTGGTCCGACAAGGATCTCGAGACCTTCTTCAGCCTCTATGCCGATTCGTTCGATCCACCGACCCAGTCTCTGGCCGAGTGGCGCGACAAGCGGAAAAAGCAGATATCGGACCCCGAACCGGCTCGAATTGCGATCGATAATCTGTCGTTGTCGCGGCGCTCGGATGACAGGGTGATGGTGAGTTTTGTGCAACGCTTCGAAACGCCGTCCATGAACTACGCGATCAGCCGGGAAGTCGGCCTGGTTCGACGCGGCGAGAAGTGGTTGATAGATGAAGAGCGGGTCCGCGGGCTACTATAGGGCGTGGAGACCGAATTGAATCCCGATTGCCGCTAGGTTAATCTTCGCGCCCCTGCCACACGCAGGTGAATGAATTCCACGGAGAGGTGGCCGAGTGGTCGAAGGCGCTTGATTGGAATTCAAGTATACGGTAACCCCGTATCGTGGGTTCGAATCCCACCCTCTCCGCCAATCTATGCTTTATCTATCTGATA
>PKUM01000127.1 GCA_002868855.1 Chromatiales bacterium
GGTACCCATGCCAAACGCGTTCATATGAACCTGCCAGCGGCCGGGGGAGAAGATCGCGACCGGCTGGTTGGGCTGGTTCGCGTTCGGAGGCTGTCCGCCGAACAGGTCCGGCTTGGCCGTAGCCGCATTGCCATGGCCGAAACCGAGGAGGACCTGGGTTTGCTTCATCACCTGCAGGTCGCCAGTGCCCTTGACGATCCCGTCGAGCGGTACGTCCACGCAGCGCCAGTTCTGGACGATGCCCTCCATTTTCTGACCCTGTTGTTCCATCCGCATCTGGCGCACGGCTTTCACGCATTCGTAACGCTTGCCGCCGATAAATAGCACGTCTTCCTCGTATTGGCTGGGGCCGACCCAGAACTCGGCATTCGCCGGCATCTCCTGGCCCATTTGCTTGAGCATTTCCCCCATCCGGTCCTCGAGCGGCTCGGTGAGATCGACCCTGATGATCTGCTCCTGGCGCTGCGGACCGAGCACGAACTGCAGCCTCGCGACCGCCTCGGTGGCGGTCTTCGCGATGACCTCGCAGGTGCCGTAACCGGTCATCGACTGGCCGGGTACCTGCATCGTCTGCTCGACATGAGTCCAGTCGCCGACCTGGGCCCGCTTGTACGGGTTCTCCCAGTCGACGATGCGCTTGCACGCCTCGCGGATGCCGCTGGTGACCTGGTCCCAGGCCTCGCGCTCGTCGGCGAATGCATCGATCGGGCGCGCGTCCCGCGGCAGCGCCTGGAAGTCGGCAAGCGGCGAGTTGCCCCATTCCGTCGCGCGCGCGACCACAGGCACGACCTGGCATTTGCCCGCCCGTTCCAGCTCGAGGCTGCGGGCGAGCTCCACCCGGTTGACGTAGTCCGATGCAAGAAGGTCGGGTGTCACGATGAAAATGACGAGGCGCGACTTGTCCAGCGCCGCGCGAATGCGGTCGTCCCAGCGCGCACCCGGTTTTATCTCGCTGTCGTTCCAGTCGTCGATGATCTTCTCGGTGCGCAGCGGTTCGAGATGGCGCCCGAGCGCATCGCGAATTGCGGCGTCTTCGCGCGCGTAACTGCAAAACACCGACAGGTGTCCCATTCGTCCCGTGACCACGATGCTTCCCCTTGCGGTAGCGCGGCACCCGCCGACGTGGCGGCATCGTCGCGCCAGATCCGAAATTTGGTTAGCGTGTCGGTCCAAGGATAGCCGCTGTTCGGGCATATCGCCGCCCGCGAACGAGGAGACGAGCCGATGACCGCCACGCTTTCGCACCGCAAGGAACTTCGCTTTTGGGGCTGGGGCTATGCAGACGAGGGGTTGACCGAGGACGAGGAGGCCCATCTCGGGCGCGTTGCGCAGGGAATGGGCGCGATGGCGACGCGCGCCTCGGCGCCGGTGCTCGACGACTTCGCGCTGCCAGCGCCGCGCATCACGCCGTCCGCCGCGGTTGCCGGGTTCCTGTCGGCGACACCTTATGATCGGATCACACACGGCTATGGCAAGTCGTTTGCCGACCTCGTGCGCCTGCAGATGCGCGAGATGACGAACCCGCCGGACTGGGTCGCGTTCCCGAAAAACGAGGATGATCTCGGCGAGCTCATCGGCTTCGCTGACGCCACCGGCGCCGCATTGATCCCTTTCGGTGGCGGTACCAGCGTCTGCGGCGGTGTCGAGCCGGATGTGGGCGGCGACTATCCGGCCGCCATCAGCGTCGACCTGCAATATTTCAACCAGGTGCTCAAGGTGGACACGAGCAGTCGGGCTGCACTCATCGAGGGCGGCGCGCTTGGGCCCGAACTCGAGGCACAACTGAAACCTCATGGCCTCACCCTGCGCCATTTCCCGCAGAGCTTCGAATTTTCGACGCTTGGCGGCTGGGTTGCGACCCGCGCCGGCGGCCATTTCGCCACGAACTACACCCACATCGACGATTTCGTCGAGAGCATCAGGATGGTGACGCCGAGTGGGGTGATGGAAAGTCGTCGCCTGCCTGGTTCGGGAGCCGGGCCGTCGCCCGATCGGCTGATGATCGGTTCCGAGGGGACGCTGGGATTCATTACCCGCGCCTGGTTACGCCTGCAGGCGCGGCCGCGGTTCCGCGCCTCGGCAAGCGTCTCTTTTCCCGGAATGGAGACGGCCTGTCAGGCGGTGCGCGCGATCAGCCATTCCGGTCTTTTTCCCAGCAATTGCCGTTTGCTTGACCCGGCCGAGGCGAGCATGAACGGCGTCGGTGACGGCAAGTCGGCGATATTGGTGCTGGCTTTCGAGTCGGCCGATCACCCGCTCGATGCCTGGATCGACCGTGCGCTGGAACTCTGTGCGGATTACGGCGGCGACTGGGACCAAGAGGCTCTCGCGCGTTCGCGTGCCGGTGCGGTCACCGCGGCCGACGGGCGACGCGGGGGCGCGGCGGCAACCTGGCGGCAACAGTTCCTGCGCGCTCCGTATTTTCGCAATTTCCTGACGCCGGCCGGCATTATCGCGGACACTTTTGAGAGCGCCGTGACGTGGGACCGTCTCGACGCTTTCTACGCGGGCGTGCGCGAGCGTGTCTCGAGTGTCCTTCGCGAGCTGACCGGGGCCGAATGCGCGGTGACCTGCCGCTTCACCCACGTCTACCCGGACGGCCCGGCACCCTACTTTACGGTTTTTGCACTCGGCAGTGACAGCGGCGACATGGGAGCAATGCTCGGGCGGTGGCGCGAATTCAAGCTCGCCGCCAATGAGGTCGTGACCGCTCTCGGCGGTACCGTCACCCATCACCATGCGGTTGGCCGCGATCACCGCCCGGCCGGATACGACAACCAGGCCCCCGGGTTGTTTCGCGAGGCCTTTGCCGGTGCCCGGCGGGCACTTGACCCGAATGGAATGATGAATCCTGGCGTGTTGATCGATAGTCCTGGCCGCGGCGCCACGGCCGGCGGAATCCTGCGCGCGCGCTCCTAGGAAGATTGCGCCGCTGGACGGATATTTACAAACTGATCATCGCTGCGGTGAATGGCGTCGCCTATGCGGGCGGGCTGGAATGGGCGTGCTTTGCCGACATCCGCATCGTCGAGGAGCACGCCTCATATGGTGTGACCTGCAGGCGCTGGAATATCGGGCTGGCCGACGGCGGCACCCAGCGTTTGCCGCGCATCTTCGGCATGGGCCACGCGATGGAGTTGATCCTGACCGGCAAGGTCATCGACGCGGCGGAGGCCCATCGTATCGGGCTTGCCAACGAGGTTGTGTCCAAAGGACAGGGTCTAGCGCGGGCGCTCGAACTCGCCGAGTTCATCGCCTCGTTGCCGCAGGGCGCGATAGGAAGTGACAAGGAAGCGGCAGTGCGCGGTTTCGGGAAGCCTATCGACGAGGGACTCCGCATCGAGGCAGCGTGCTTTCACAAGTCGTTTTTTCACCCGGACACCGAAGAGGGTCTGCGCCGGTTCCGCGCACGCGACCATCCCGATCGGAAAAATGGCGGCCCAGCAAAAACGCCCGGCATCGTTCTCAGCTGACCGGATCGTCGACTTCGTCGGCTGGAGCCAATCCAAGACCCGTTCCGTTCAAATGTGTTACCTATGTGTCCGGAATAAGGTGTAAACCATGTGACCGGAATACACCCTTCAATGTATGGCGCGCCCGAGAGGATGATTCGCTCGCGAAGCTCGCTCACCCCTGCGGGGCCGTCGCCGCGCTGCGTCGACGTTCTGCGCCGACTTTGTCGGCTGGTCGAACCGGGAGGTCCGAACCACAGCGCTCGACCGCGCCATACAAAAAAGGGCCCCTGTCGGGACCCTTCGATGTATGGCGCGCCCGAGAGGATTCGAACCTCTGACCTTTGGCTCCGGAGGCCAACGCTCTATCCAGCTGAGCTACGGGCGCAGAAACTTTTTGTCGTACTACCGGCGTCCCTGCCGCGGTGCGAGCGGCGGGATTATACCCCTGCCCCGCCATCCCTGGCTGGGCGTTCGGACCACTGCGTTCGTCTTTTGACGAACGCTCGGTCCTCACCCAGCCGGGCCGTGGGCCCTACGGGTTGTTGTGTTCCAGCGCCGTCAGGTCTTCGATGACCTCGATGACCTTGTCGTAAC
>PKUM01000011.1 GCA_002868855.1 Chromatiales bacterium
CCGACGATGCCGGAGATCAGCAGGAAAGGCAGTACGAAAACCAGCGACAAAAGCAGCGGGCGCTGGCCGACCGCGGGCGCTGTCGCAGCCACGGCCCAGGCTGCCAGTAATGCATTGCGAAACAGATTGTCGTTACTGGCGCCAAGAAATTGGGTCGCGAAAAACGCGCCAAAACGCCGGCCTTTCAGCAGGTCGAACTGACTGAATCGCTGCATGCGGTGTCCCCTGACCCGGTCAAGTCGGGGATTGTGTCACGGTTTGGCTAGAATTGGCGGGGATTTGAAGCAAGAAACCTGCGAACGCCGCCGGGCTCGCAGGCGCCGTGCAAGCGGTTCGGGATTTCTCCTGCGAGGCTAGTTTGCGTGGCGCAGATCGTTGTTTTCACCCAGCGCGCGGGCGAACATCTGCATCGTATCCTCCTCTTCCCGGACTAGCATCTGAACCGCAGTACGGCCATAAAGCGAGAAAAGGTTCAGTTGCGGATTACTGCGCTGCGACCTCGCCTCCGCGGTCATTTTCAAAGCATCGACCTGTTCGCCGCCAACCAGCAGAGAGACGTAAACGACCTGGGCCACCTGCTCTTCCGGAGTGCCGATCCCGGCAAGCCGCATCATCTCCTCGGCAACACCGAACGCAAACAGCGTCAGCTTGAGCGGCCGCGTATCCGCAGTCTCCGGACCCGCCTGTGGCGCAAGCCGCGTCTGGCCGGCGACAAAGAAACTCACCGCGCGAGCCAGCCGGTCCGCCTGTTCGAGGTCGGACCAGACCGAGTCTGCGGGAAGAGCGCAAGTTTCGCGATCTTCGTCGAAATATAGACTATCTTCGCTGATTTGCATTAATTTCCCCATTAAGTAATAAGATCGCTTAGCCTGCCGGCCACCAGATAGACATCAGCACGACACCGATGAAGACCACCACGGCGGTCTCGGCGACCACGAAGATGCTGAAGCCGAAGCTCAGGTCGCGGCGTCGGTCGGACCAAGCCAGCTGGTAGGCAAGAAAACCCGGAAACGTCGGGACAAAAAACGCGAGGCCCCAGAGCAGCCGTTTCATCGGCGTCAGAGCGTGGTTGCGCACAACTTCACGGCCGAAAACCAGTGCCGCGGAAAGAAACAGAATCAGATTCAGGCCAAAACGCCCGCCCAGCTGGATCAAATCCGTCGCAATCATCAGTCAGTCCCTGTTTCGGTTGCTCCAAAAGAGAGCCGGAATGATAGGGATCGGACGCACCGAACATTGGTCAGGAGCGGTCATCGGTTGCGCAATACACCGCAACCGCGCGGGGAATTCAGGATTGCAGCCGGTCGAGCCGCAACCGGTGGCGGTCGTCGCTAAGCCTGCGCGAGGCCCCGAACAGCGCCAGCAGAACGCCAATGGCGGTCCCGCCGGCGATCAGAAACATGATCACCATTTGGTATTTTACGGCCTGCCCCGGCTCGACCCCGGCAAGGATCTGCCCGGTCATCATGCCAGGCAAAAACACGACGCCTGCGGCAGCCATCGAATTGATGATCGGGATCATTCCGGCGCGAGCCGCCGGCCGGCGCAGCGGCGCCAGAGCCTCGTCGCGCTCGTAACCCAGCGCCAGCATTGCCTCTACACCGCGGCGGCCCTGCCTGGCCTGGGTCAGAAACTGATTGAGCGCGATGGCGACGCCAGTCATGCAATTTCCCAGCACCATGCCAAGAATCGGCACGGCAAAACGCGGCTGGAACCACGGATCGGGCTGAAACACCGCGCCGAGCGCCAGCACGGTGACACTGATGCCGGCAAATCCCATCGCGAGCGCGCCGATTCCGAAGCCCCAGCCGCCAGCCAGTCTTTGCTCCTGGCGGGCCATCGCTTCATAGCCGGCGAAACCAACCATCACCAGCGCCGCGATCAGCGTCAGCCATGGTGATACCGACTCGAATAACCAGCGCAACACGAGCCCGACGAGCGCCAGCTGTACGACCATTCGCACAGCTGCGACGAGCAGCGAACGGCCGAGCCCGAGCGCGAGCGCAACCGATATCGCCCCGTTTATCAACAACAACGTCGCCGCGATCAGTACATCTCCTAAATCGAGAACGACGTAGTTCATTGCTCCACCCTGCTGACAATACCGCCGGGAGCCACAACCAGACGGGTCCGGGCACGCTCATCGAGACGGCCATGATGGTGAGCGGCCACGATAATTGCGCCACCATCGCCAAGCAGCCGGTCGAAAAGCCTCTCCACGCGCTGCCGGCTATCTTCATCCAGGCCCGAGGTCGGTTCGTCCAGCAACAGCACACGGGGCGAACGCGCCAGTGCCCGGATCAGCCCGATCCGCTGGGTTTCCCCGGTAGAGAGACGGTCGACCGGCCACCCCAGCGCATTGCCCTCGAGCCCTGCGTCCTCGAGCAGTCGGGTGGCATCGTCGAACTGGTCGGGCTCGAAGTGGTCGCGCACGCTTGCGCCCCACCACGCGGGCGTCGCCGCGACATAGGCCACCTGCTTGCGCCAGAGCGGCGCCGCGATATCCGCCCGACCGGCGCCATCGAGGAAAACTTCGCCCGCTGCCGGATCGAGATCGGCAATGGCGCGCAACAACTGTGTTTTGCCTGCACCGGACGGACCCGTCACCACCACCACTGCTCCCGCATCAACCGAGAAATCACAGCAATGCAGACGCTGATGACGCAGCCCCCGGACCTCGAGCAGCCTCATGACCGCCACTGTGAGAGGCAACGCCGCGCCGACCGTAGCGCGAAGCCCGCCGCGGATGCAGCGGCAAAGGCGTTTCTCAGACCAGCCACAAACCTATACCGGCTGCCGCCACCAAAAATCCCAGAACCGGGAGCAACAGGCGCCACAGTGCCCGGCTTCCGGTGGCCATCACGATTCCACCCTTGAACAGCGTATTCACCATTGCGGCAAGTACGATGGCACGCGTCGCCACGTCGTCACTCAAGCCTGTCTCGCCGCGGCTCATTTGCGCCATCGACAGGGTCACCGCATCGACGTCCGTGGTGCCGCCAACCAGCGCCGAGACATATATACCCGTTTCGCCGAGCCACAACTGGGCGGCCCGGCTGATAATCAGAATGACCGCAAAAAGCAGCCCGAATCGCAGTGCGGGACCAAGCTCGAAAGGGTTCGAAATTTCCGTCGCGTCCTTATCGCCGCGTCCGGCCCGCCGGTACAACCACACACAACCGGCCACGCCCACAGCGGCCGCGGACAACATCGGAAGCCAAAGCCCGGAAAGCAGCGCGCGGTTCACCACCGCAACCTCGAACAGGATGCGCAGGAACATCATGCTCCATGCAATCAACAATGCCAGGCCGATCGCGGGCGCTAGCTCAGCCCGGGAATGGCTGCGCCGTGCCAGGCTGAAAGACACGGCCGTACTCGATACGAGCCCACCCATTACCCCGGTAAGACCGAGACCGCGGCGCGGACCCGCCAGTTTCACCAGCACATAGCCGAAAAAGCCGATACCGGAAATCAGCACCACCATCAGCCATACCTGGTAGGGACGAATGACGTCGAGAGGCGGCGGCCCCAGCGGCTCGTTGGGCAACACCGGCAACACGATCGCCGTGATGATCGCAAACTTGAGCGTAGCAAATTCGTCTTCGCGGGTGATATGGCTGACAAATCGCCGCAACTCGAGCTTGGCCGTAAGCAAAACCGCGCATGCGATGCCCAGGGCCACCGCGATCTGCAGGTGGCCGTAAAAGCACAATGCACCGATGAAAACGCAGAGCAGCGCCGCTGCCTCCGTTGTCATACCGACGTCTCCGTGCCTGGACCGTGCGGCGTATGCGGCGACCACGAGCAGACCAATCAGCGCACAGCCGGCGACCAGAACACCAGGGCTACCGGAAAGGTCGGCAACCCATGCCGCCGCACAACCGGTCAACGCAAACAATGGAAATGTTCGTACCCCCGCGAACAACGATGAGTGCTTGTGCTCACTGAAAGCAGAATGCTCACGCTGGATGCCAACCAGCAAACCGATGGCCAAAGCCGTCGCGAATCGGTACAACAGGGTCTTGGTTTCGAGATCCAGCATCG
>PKUM01000217.1 GCA_002868855.1 Chromatiales bacterium
AGAAAATCCGGGTATCCCTGACCGATCGCCGTTTCGGCAGCCGTCACCGCTGCGTCGATATCGCCAGCCTGAGCATAGACCAAGGCCGCCGTGTAGTACACATCGGCGTCCGACGGGTTATCCTCCAGTGCGCTGCCAATCAGTCGCGTTGCGCGCGCCGTATCGCCGAGGCTCGCATGATAATGTGCCAGGAGGGAGATCTTCCCGGCATCGGATTCGTTGATCAGTAACTCGGCGCCGGCAAGACTGATGGCCTTGCGATAGGCCTCCTGCATTTCGCGGCCCTTGCCGGGTATTTGCTGGTTGGCATCGCCGAGATTTCCCCAGACCCGATGATCGTCGGGAGCCAGCCTTATCGCCTCGGTGTAGGCCTGCGCCGCTTCTTCATACCGGCCCAGGTAGTAGCTCATCGTTCCCACGTTCGAGTAGGTGCTTCTGGTTGGCGCGACTTCCAGGGCCTGGCGAAAGGCGGACGCCGCGTTTTCCAGGTCACCCTTGCGGTAATAGGCGCTGCCGAGGTTGTTGTAACCACGCGAACCCTCCGGAGTCAGTGCGGTAACCCGGCGAAAATCGGCGATGGCGCCGTCAATGTTGCCGTTGAACAGCCTGAAAGTGCCGCGGTCGTTGTACCCCGACCAGTAACCGGGTTGCAGGTCGATCGCCTTGCCGAAGCTGCTCTCGGCCGCCGCCGGTTGGCCGGATTCCTCATACACCCGCGCGAGACCGGTTACGGCGTCGACAGATGTCGCATTGATCGACAGTGCCTCGTCGAACTTCTTCTCTGCCAGATCGAACTGGCCGGACTGCAGGTACAGCCGGCCAAGCGCAAGGTGAATGTCGAGGTTGTCGGCATCCATCTCCTCGCCCTGGCGACACGCTTCCTCCCCTTTGTCGAACAGGTCTGCATCGCGAGCGTCGCGAAACCAGAGCAGATAGGTTTCGCACAGACCCGCGTAGGCCCGGGCAAAATCCGGATCGAGGGTCAGCGCATTTTCGAACAGTTCCTCGGCGCGCTGCGCCGTTTCGCTGCTGACAGGCTGCCTGAGATACGCTCTCCCTTTGAGGTAGTAATCGTAGGCGGAAACATTCTTGGTGCCGCCCGCGGTCAACGCCTGTGCGCTGGCTTCCGTCAGCACCAGTTGCAATGCGTCCACGACCTTGGTCGCGATCTCGTCCTGGATCGCAAAAATGTCATCCGTGCCGCGATCGTAGGTCTGCGACCACAGGTGGAAACCGTCTGAGGCATTGATCAGCTGGGCGGTCACCCTGAGCTTGTTGCCGGCGCGGCGGACGCTGCCCTCGAGGATTTTTCTGACGCCGAGCTGGGCGGCGATCGTTCGAATGTCTTCGTTTTTGCCCTTGTAGTGAAAAGAAGACGTTCGTGCCGCCACTTTGAGCTGGCTCACACGCACCAGCACATTGAGGATCTCCTCGGCGAGACCGTCGGCAAGATACTCGTCCTCAGACGATTCGCTTAGGTTGGAAAACGGCAGCACCGCTATCGAATTTTCCGGCGCGCTCGCATACTGCAGGAGAGGCCGACCTGGTACAGCGCCATTATCTGACGGCGGTGTATCGCCCGGGTAAACGAGGTAGTAGCCGAGAAACGGGATACTGATCAGCAGCGCGGCGAATCCGACGATGTAGGCATGCCGCCAGCGGCCATCATTGCCACCGTGCGGGAGATCGACGATCAGGCCGTCCGGGGTAAGTTGCAAAGCCCAGGTCAGCAGCAGCGTAATCGGGAAACCGATGATGGCCAGCACGACGATCAGCGACATCACCCAGTCCGGGATATGCAATGCGGGGAATGTCGTTTCGCCAATCTGGATGATCAGCCATGCCGCCATCAGGTACATCGCGCCGATGCGGAAAACGCGGCGGCGGCGCAACTCGCGGACAAAACCGCGCAGGCCGTCCGCGCTGGACGCGGGCACGTAGCCCGCTGCGGTTTCTCTGATCTCCGTGCGTTCGGGATCGTAAGGTACCAGCGAACCGACTACATGGTAGCCGCCCTCGATCGCGCGCCGCACGTGCGGCAGTGACTCAATGCCGCTATTCAGGCAATCCTGCAATTCGCGGATGCATTGTTCGAGGCGGGCGCGACTCTGTCCCTTGCTGCCCCAGACGGCGTGGGCCAGTTGGTCCTCGTCGACGACATCGCCTTTCGCGGCCGCGAGATTCAGCAACACTTCCATGACTTCGGGCCGCAACGTCGTGATGCCGTCCGGTCCGCTGACCTCACCGCTCAACGGGCGGACGTCGAAGTCGCCGAGGCGGAATCCGTGCCGTAGCAGTCGGCGGGTGCCGTTGTCCGGGGTGTCTGGAGTCACGCCGGAATGATAAAGCACCGGCCCGCGACAAACTACGTCGATTCGCAGGTGGCTGCGCACCAACAGGGTGCACAGTGACAGGTCCGCGCTGGCACCCACCGGCCTTGACCGTTAGCGGTTCCGGCGCGGCGAGAATCGCAACCGCCAGGAGCAGATACCGCCCGACGATCGTGGCGCCTTGTTCGCGATGCCGCCCCATCCCTGGATTAATCGAAAATCGCTGTTTTGAGGTCCGATTGAACCGCTATTGCACGAAGGCGGGAGAATTGACGCGTTGATTGGGAATATGCGAGTTATCGAATGTAACTACCGGTATTCGGGCGACCGCGCGCGGCGTGTACTAGTATCTAAGAGAGAAAAGCGTCAGGGGTCCGAACGGGAATCGACTATGGCTCGCGGTTTGCAGGCGGGATTTCGTCTCGGTGAGTACGAAGTGGCGCCGGAAGAAGGAGAACTGCGCGGGCCTGGTGGGGTTGCAATCCTGCATCCCCAGACCATGAAGTTGCTGGTTTACCTTGCCGAGCACGCCGGTGAGCTGATTGGCGTGGGGCGACTGCGTGAAGCGGTCTGGCCCCCCGCCTCGGTCAATGAAGATGCCGTTCGGCGGTGCGTGAAGGAACTGCGGCACCGGCTTCGCGACAATTCCGCCACGCCGGCCTACATCGAAATTAGGGATGACGACAATTACCGCCTTATCGCACCGGTAACGCCTCGCCAGCAGGTCTCCGATTCGGAACCGGGCGTGGTGCAGCGGTTTCTCGGCCAGCTCAAGCGGCGCAAGGTGTTTCGCGTTACCGCCACCTATGCGGTCGTCGGATGGTTGCTGTTGCAGATCGCGGATGTTGTCAGCGACGTGCCGTGGATGCCGGACGGCGCGCTCGCCGCTTTGCTCACGATGTTTGTGGCCGGTTTCCCGATTGTCATCATTCTGGCGTGGGCGCTGGAAATCACCGAGAAAGGAATCGTGCTCGATCCGGAGACCGCGCGGCGCTGGCCGGCGCTGACCCGGATCTGGCGTCCGCTGATGCTCGGTCTGGCGCTTGCGATCGCAGTCGGTTTCACGGTTTTTCTTATGACCCGCGACGTGATTTGGACCAGGGACCGGATTGCCGCCGTCGTGCTCCCATTCGACGATCTGAGTCCGGCAGACACAGAGTTTTCCTGTGGCTGGCTGACCGAGGAGATGACCGATGCGCTTGCCAATATTCGCGAATTGCGAATTGCGGCGCGGACTTCGGCGGAGGCGCTTGCAAAAGCAAGTCTTGCGGTGCCGGATATCGCCAGCAGGCTGAGAGTGGATTACGTTCTCGAGGGAAGCTGCGGTGCCGAAAACCAGCGACTGCGTATCACCGCGCAGCTGATCGAGGCGGAGGATGGGTTCCACCTGTGGTCCCAGGTCTACGACGTGCCGTGGTCGGAGCGGCTAAAGGTCGTTCGCGAGATCGCGAGACGAGTTGCAGAGACGCTCGAGATCAGTCTCTCCGACGAGTCGGTGCGAAAACTCGGCCGTATTCCGACCAGCAACGATCAGGCCTATGTCAGCTATCAGCAAGGCCGGCGTTACCTTGACCTGGGGCGCGAGGAAAAGCATCTCGCCGCGGCCGAGAAGCTGTTCCGACGGGCAATCGATCTCGATCCGGGATTCGCCGAGGCGCATGCAGGTCTGTGCGAAACCTACCTCGCGTGGTA
>PKUM01000316.1 GCA_002868855.1 Chromatiales bacterium
AGCAGGGAAAGAACCCGGCAGATATTCCTCCCCACGTTCCAGAACACCAATATCGATTGGCTGACCGTTGCCCTTTACGCAACGCGTCAACGTA
Organism: Chromatiales bacterium; assembly: GCA_002868855.1. Taxonomy (GTDB): domain Bacteria; phylum Pseudomonadota; class Gammaproteobacteria; order Steroidobacterales; family BM003; genus BM003. Next base: position 95 of record PKUM01000316.1, read on the forward strand.
TCGGCGGCGATTGCGCCGCCATAGCCCGAGCCGACTATCAATACATCAAAGTTCTGCGGATTCGCGGCAGTCCCGGCAACGAGCGTCGCAAAACTCCTGGATATCCACGCGGTACCGGATCGATCGAATTTCGCGTCGCTCATCTCTGTCTCCCCGTTCTGACCAGGACACGAGTGCATTCGCCGCCGGGCGCGGCTCTGCCGTCTAGCGCAATCGCATCTCGGTGGTCGCGGCACCCGATTCGGTTTGCACCGGCAAATGCTCGCTGAAACAGTTCATTTCCGGCTGTCTGGCCAGCAAAATCCCCACCACAAGTATCAGCGCCGCAATTACGACCAGGTCCATCTTGCGTCCCTTCTGCTGCGACATCGCGTTCAGCGAAGACAGGTTCGTATCCCATTCCACCCGGGTAGTGATCTCGATGTACCACGACAGGATCATCGTTACCGGGAATCCGAGCGCCAGCGCGATCAGGACACCCTTCATCACCCAGTCCGGAAAACCGAATGCGCCACACAGCACGTCGGCGACCTGTACTGCCAGCCATGCCATGACAATGTATGTGGCGCCGGCATTCAGGACGTTTCTCCGTTTCAACTCAGTATAGAAGTCTGCAGTCTTTTTGCTGCAAGCGGCGCCCCGGCTGAGCGGCCGGTTGCGCCTGGTGTCTTCGGCAACGTATTCACTCGTTTTAGCGTCCATGTTCTCGTCCCGTTCGGTGGTGATCCGCAAAACCGTTTGTGACTTCGGCAGTCGTCTGTTCCGATTTCGTCGCACACACTGCGGTCTGATGACGATTACAGCCTGCTCCCATTGCCGCCGCGAGACCATTGCCCATCCGTCTGAATCGACGCCCTGCCGGGGTAAGCCGAATTACCCGAATGGGTAAGGTCCCTGACCATTCGGTCTATTGGTTTTGGCGGTCGAATCCCTTATCGTCATTTTCAGATACGTGGTTCCGGATAGCCCATGAACGCCACGCCGAACACTGACAAGAACAAGAGCCTGGAGGACGAACTCCTCGATTTGCTGGCGAGCCAGGCGCGCAAAGTGATGATCCCGGCATTTGTCGTTTCGGCGACGATCGCGAGTTTTGCAGCCCCTTTCGTAGCCAAACTCCACTGGATTGCGTGGCTGGTCGCGGTTTTCCTGATCCTGCTGGCGCGCCGGATAGTCATTCCGTTACTTGCCGCAACCACGACCATCAAACGCCGCGACCGTTTGAACATCATCGTGCTGCTGAGCTTCCTGCATGGTTCGATACAGGGCTACTCGCTGACGTTTTTCCCGCAAATGGGGATACTCCAACAGTCCATGCATTCGATGCTTATGGCCGGCCTGTGCATGGCGGCGGTGGTAACCAGCGGTGGCTACCTGCCGTTCTTCCTGGCTTTCGTGCTGCCGATCATGCTCCCGCTGAGCATTTTGTGGATAACGAGTCTCGGCGGATCCGGCCTGACCCAGCTCGATATCGGTGTGGCACTTTCGATCTTTCTCTTTTTTGCGGTGCTGGTATCGGTCGCCAGGGACACCTACCAACAATTCCGCAAGTCGCACGAAGACCGGCGCAAACTCAGAGAGGCGATGGACTCCAAGACACGTTTTCTTGCAACCGCCAGCCATGATTTACGCCAGCCGATGCAGGCACTGTCGGCATCGATAGAGTCACTCGACCACCACGCACTCGATGACTCGGCACGATCGATCGTCACCGATCTGCACACCGCGAAAGAGGATCTTTCAGATCTGCTACGCGCGCTGCTCGACATATCCCGGCTCGATGCGGGCGTCGAGGATCTGGAGAAGACGGATTTCAGCCTGTATCGCCTGCTGTTTGCCGTCGCCGACGAGCAGGCGCCCGGAGCCCGGGACAAGGGCCTCGAATTAAAGTTCGATTGTCCTGAAAATGCCGCCGCGCACACGAACCCGACCCAGCTGAAGCGAATCGTATCCAATCTCGTCGAAAACGCGGTTCGTTACACCGCATCGGGCAGCGTACAGATACGCTGCGGGATCAAGGGCGACCGCAACTGCATCGAGATCGCGGACACCGGCAGCGGCATCGCGAGGCAGGATCTCGACACGATCTTCGAGGATTTTCATCAACTGGGTGGTCCGGCGCGAAGCCACAAACGAACGGGGCTCGGCCTCGGACTTTCGATCGTGCGCCGTCTGGTCGAGCAGCTCGGGCTCGACCTGGACATCGAATCCGAACCCGGGCGCGGTTCGGTTTTTTCCGTGTCAGTCCCGAAAGCGACGAAAACCAAGCGTGCGAAACCGGAAAACACCGGCATACCCTTCGAGTTCCCGGGGTTACGGGTGGTCGTCGTGGACGACGAGGCGGATGTCGCAACCGCGCTGCAAAAAATGCTGCAAAGTATCGGCTGCAGCGTGCGTACCGCAGACGGAACCGAAACGGTACTGGGGCTGGTCCAGCAACAGGTGCCGGACGTGCTGCTGGTCGACCGGCGCTTGAAAGACGGCGACGACGGTTTGCTGCTGATCGACAAGGTGCGGCAGATTTTTCCTGCGCTGCCCGCGGTGTTGATAAGCGGCGATACTGCACCGGACCGGATCCTCGAGGCGAAGAACGCAGGCATACCGGCGCTGGTAAAACCCGCCGGTCTGGAGGAAATCAAACGCTCTATTGCGCAGGCCTGCAGCTGAAAAACGGCCTCGCCGGTCGCGGCGCTGCCGGTCAGCGTTTGCCCGGCTCGTAATCGAGAAACATCTGCATCCGGACCGCCTCGATAACGGCTTCCACCCGATTGTGAACTCCAAGGACGCGATAAGCTTCGGACAGATGCGCCTTGACGGTCTGTTCGCTCAGATGGACCTTGTGAGCGATTTGCTTGTTGCCAAGTCCCTGCGTCGCGAAGTGCAGCACTTTCATTTGCTGCGGTGTCAACGTCTGCAGGACCTCCTCGCGTTGCCGTTCGTCGGGCGGCGCCAGTCGGGCCGGGTAAGGGTTGGCGCCATCGAGCGCTTCACTCGGAAGATATACCCCCCCGGTCTGCAGCACACACTCGACCGCCGATACCGTCTTCTCCTCCCTGAAAGACTTGGGTATGAACCCGGCGGCGCCTTCCTGGATGGTCGAAAGAATGATGCGGCGCTCGCTTTCGCCGGACCGGATTGCGACCGGGCTTTTCGGGAACGCCGCTTTTATCGCTCGCAAAGCTTCGATGCCGGTCAGTTGCGTGCCATCGTCAGCGCTTGAACTCAGGTGATAGTCGAGCAGCACCAGGTCGAAATCGGGCCCGGGCGGCAACGCGAGCGCCTCCTCGCAGGAATAGGCATAGTGCATATCGAGCGTCTGGCCGAGCGTATCGGCACGCTTCTGCAACCACGCGGTTGCGCCCTCCATGGTCGCCGCCTCGTCGTCGATCATCAGTAGTCGCAAAGCAAACTCCAAAAAGGGTCGGCTATGCCGATTCTAGTGGAAATTGCCAGCCGCAACCGGCGCATTCGGGTTCGGACAGGAGTCCGCGTCAGCAGTGCCGGAATCCCGATCGCCAACGCAACGCCCACGCCGGGCACACTCGGGAGCGTCAGTTCTCCCCCGGTATGCGACAAAAGCGGCGCGATACCGCCAGGCCCAATCCGGGTCCGCCGCAGTGAGCGGTGGCGGATTCATCGGTATGGCCGAATCGGGCAAACACCTTAGTGCAGCTTGCCTGCCGGATTGCCGATTGCAGAATTCGGCGCCGCGATACCGATCCAGTCGCCGTCATTGCGCCGCCGTTGCGCGGCACTCATCGTAATGCTGGCGGCAAACCTGGCCGGATTGGACAGCAGTTTGAGCAAAGACTGGCGCAGCCTGGTCACACCCTGATGCGCCTCGCCGGGAACGTCACCGGGTACGATTTCCGGCCTGTTGCCATCGACGCGCCGCCGCGTTGCGGTCACAATTCATATCGTCATGAACGACAACCGCAGCAAATTCGACCTGGGGTGGACGCCGGAGGGCCGCTCTGACCGTCATGCGTAACGAGACCAGCCCCGCGCGCGGCAAATTGATCGTCGTATCGGCGCCGTCGGGCGCCGGCAAAACCTCGCTGGTGCACGCCCTGCTCGAGGCCGAGCCCGAGGTACATCTGTCCGTGTCGCATACGACCCGCCCGCAGCGGCCCGGCGAGGTCGACGGGCAGGACTATTTCTTCGTCGACGTCCCTGCGTTTGAAGCGCTGGTCAGGAATGGCGAGTTTCTCGAACATGCCCGGGTTTTCGACAACTTCTATGGCACCGGCCGAACCCAGGTGGAACAGCAACTGGATGCGGGCACCAACGTAGTCCTGGAAATCGACTGGCAGGGCGCGCAACAGGTTCGGGCCGCGATGCCTGGCTGCATCAGCGTGTTCGTGTTGCCGCCGAGCCGAGCCGAACTGGAGCGGCGCCTGCGCGGCCGCGGCACCGACAGCGAGGAGGTCATCAGCCGGCGGCTGGCCGAATCTGTGGACGATATGCGCCAGTGCGCCGGGTTCGACTATGTCGTCGTCAATGCCGATTTCGCCGCGGCAGTTGCCGATCTCAGGCGCATCGTGAACGGGGATGCCGGGGAACTGCGGGCCGGGCGAGCGGAAATCCGCGAGCTGCTGCGGGACCTCATCGGCGCCTGACCCTGCCGCAAATGCTGGCGCCAGGCGTCCCAGTTGCTTTAAACTGGCGGTTTGCTGCCGCGCAGCATCCAAAGAGGTTTGTCATGGCAAGAATTACTGTCGAGGATTGTCTCGATAAAGTCGAAAACTGTTTCGACCTGGTCCTGATCGCCGCCAAGCGCGCCCGCAGGCTCGCTAACGGTGCGGAAGCTCATGTCCCGTGGGAGAACGACAAGCCTACGGTTGTCGCCCTGCGCGAGATCGCCGAAGGTCACATTAATCGCGAGATTCTGCTGGAAGAAGATCAGTCCATGGAGGAGCTGCTGGAACAGGAAGCCAGCGCCGCTTTCGAAAATCTGGAAGCCGGTCGTCCACCTCTCGGAGAGCAGGTCTAGCGCAAGCCTGCCGCCCCCGCGATGGATTACGCCGCTTCCTTCCTGGCCCGGTTGCCACGGGGGAAGCGATCCCTGGGGCTAAACAAACTCGTCTCCCGCATCGAGACCTACCTGTCGAAAGAGCAGGTGGCCAAGGTCGTCGAGGCCTACGAATTCGGAGCGCGGGCCCACGAGGGGCAGAAACGCCATAGCGGCGAGCCGTACATCACTCATCCGGTCGCGGTTGCCACGATTCTGGCTGACTTGCACCTGGATATGTCGACGCTGATCGCGGCGTTGCTCCACGATGTAATCGAGGACACCGGTACCGACAAGGGCGAGATCAGCAAGCTGTTCGGCGAAGAAGTCGCAAATATCGTCGACGGCGTCAGCAAGCTCGACCAGCTCCGTTTTCGCAATCGCGAGGAGGCACAGGCAGAGAGCTTCCGGAAAATGGTGCTGGCAATGGCCGAGGACATTCGCGTCATCCTGGTCAAGCTCGCCGACCGCACCCACAACATGCAGACACTCGGGGTCCTGCCGCCGGCCAAGCGCCGCCGCATCGCCCGGGAAACGCTCGAAATCTATGCCCCGATCGCCAACCGGCTCGGCATCAACAGCATCCGTCTCGAACTCGAGGAACTCGGGTTCAAGCATATGCACCCGCGCCGCCACCGCGTGCTCGAACGAGCGCTGCGCCGGGCCAAGGGGAACCAGCGCCAGTTCCTGCGCCGGATCAGCGCGCGATTCGAGAGTACGCTTTCAGGTTCAAACATCGAGGCGCGGGTCGAAAGCCGCGAGAAACATCTCTACAGCATTTACCGCAAGATGCAGACCAAGGGCCGCTCGCTGGCGGAGATCGTCGATGTGTTCGGGTTCCGCGTGATCGTGGCCGATACCGACGACTGCTACCGCGCGCTCGGTCTGGTCCATCACCTTTACAAGCCGATGCCGGGGCGGTTCAAGGACTACATCGCGATCCCGCGGGTCAACGGCTACCAGTCGCTGCACACCACGCTGTTCGGCCCCAAAAGCATGCCCATCGAGGTCCAGATTCGCACCGAGGACATGAACCGCGTTGCCTAGTCGGGAATCGCCGCGCACTGGCAGTACAAGCTCGGCGGTGCGTCCGACGCCGCACCGCATACACGCGCCAGGGAGTGGCTGAAAAACCTGATGGAGATCCAGGAGAACGACGACTCCGAGGAATTTCTCGAAAGCATCAAGGTCGACCTGTTTCCCGACAAGGTTTACGTCTTTACGCCGAACGGTGACATCAAACGACTGCCGAAGGGCTCAACCTGCGTCGATTTCGCCTATGCCGTGCATACCGGTGTCGGCAACCGCTGCGTCGCCGCAAAAGTCGATCGCCGGCTGGTACCGTTGCGAACCCAGTTGCGTAACGGCCAGACAGTTGAGGTGATAACCGCGCGCGGCGCCACGCCCAATCCGTCGTGGGTAAATTTCGTGGTCACCGCAAAGGCACGCACCGCGATTCGCCAGTTCCTGAAGACAATGCGCCGTACCGAAGCCGAGGACCTCGGGCGACGCCTGCTCGATCATGCGCTCGGCGAGTTTCAGACTTCGGTGCGCAAGCTCGGCAAAAAGCGCTTTAGCGAACTGCTCGGCGAGCTCGGTGTCGACAGCACGAAAACACTGTTTGCTCAGATCGGGCTGGGGGAGCGGCTTGCCCCGCTGATAGCAAAACGCGCGGCGGTGCCGGAAGGCGGACACACCAGCAGTGCCGAAGCCGATACGCCGCTAGACATCATCGGCACCGAGGGCTTGGTGGTCAGCTATGCGCGCTGCTGTTTTCCGCTGCCCGGCGACCCGATCATCGGCTATCTCAGCGCCGGGCGCGGCATCGTGGTTCACCGTGACGACTGCGGCAATCTCGCGCAATATCGCAAGCAACCCGAGAAATGGATCTCGGTGGACTGGAGCGAGTCGATCGACCGTGCGTTTACCGTTGAGATCCGGGTCGAGGTGATCAACCGGGTCGGCGTTCTTGCCGCAGTCACGTCACAGATCTCCGACCTGCAGACCAATATCGAATCGGTATCCATCGACGAGCGCGACGGCGACAGCTCCACCATCACGTTCCAGATTCATGTAAAAAGCCGGCACCACCTCGGCAAGGTACTGCGCAGCCTGATGAGCATGCCAGAGGTGCTGCATGCGAGCCGCAAAGCCGCCTGAATTCGCCAAACAGTATCCGCATGAGGTCTAAAGCCATGACAAGAGAACCCATCGCCACGGAACAGGCACCAGCGGCCATAGGCAGTTATTCGCAGGCAATACGTTGCGGCGACACCGTCTACCTCTCGGGCCAGATTCCGCTCGATCCGGCTACGATGACGCTGGTGGACGACGGCGCCGAAGCAGCGATACGCCAGGTACTCGACAACCTTTCCGCAGTTGCACGCGCCGCAGGCGGAACCCTCAATCACATTGCGAAACTGAACGTGTTTCTCGTCGATCTGGGTGACTTCACGCTGGTCAACGAATTGATGGCCGAGTATTTCGAAAAGCCCTTCCCGGCCCGCGCTGCGATTGGCGTAGCGGCGCTGCCAAAGGGCGCGCAGGTCGAGATGGACGCGATCATGGTTTTGCCGCAGGACGGCTAGGGCGCGCAGCAAGACATTCCGTGCCCGAACTCTCCGAACTTCCTGTCACGGCGCTCAGCGGCGTCGGCCCCGCGCTGGCGGAAAAACTCGAGCGGCTCTCGATTACGACCGTGCAGGACCTGCTGTTTCTGCTGCCGTTACGCTACGAGGACCGCACCCGGGTCGTTCCGATCGGCAGTGTCCGCCCGGGCCAACGCTGCGTCGTTGAGGGTGAGATCCAGTTGACGGAGGTCGTATACCGGCGCCGGCGCATGCTCGCGAGTACGCTCAGCGACGGTACCGGCTGGTTAACGATGCGGTTGTTTCATTTCAGCCGCAGCCAGCAGGCGGCGCTCGCGCGGGGCACGCAGCTGCGCTGCTTTGGCGAAGTCCGCGGCATCCCGGGCAAGCTCGAGATGATACATCCCGAGTACAAACGCATCGGCCCCGCGGGTGGCATGCCGCTGGAGGAGACACTTACCCCGGTCTACCCGGGTACCGAAGGCATCCAGCAGGGCAGGCTGCGCCGCCTGACCGACATCGCCCTGGAGCTGCTCGAGCGCAACCCGCTGACCGATTGGCTCGGGCCGGGAATGGGCACAGCGTCAATGCGCCTGCCTTCACTCGATGCCGCGATCCGGCAGTTGCACCGGCCGCCGCTGGATGCATCGCTCGAGCAACTCGGAAGCGGCCGTCACCCAGCGCAGCGGCGCCTCGCTTTCGAGGAGCTCCTCGCCCATCAACTGAGCCTCCGGCAACTGCGCGCCCGCGCCCAGCTGGACGATGCGCCGGCGCTCGAAGTCAAAGGCCCGCTGTACACCCGATTCCTGAAGGCGCTGCCATTCACCCTGACCGGTGCGCAGCAACGGGTCCTCCGTGAAATCGGCGCCGACATCGGCAAGCCGGTGCCGATGCTCAGGCTGTTGCAGGGCGATGTCGGTTCGGGCAAGACCGTAGTCGCCGCAGCCGCAGCGTTGTGTGCGGTCGACAGCGGCATGCAGGCGGCGCTGATGGCGCCGACCGAACTGCTCGCCGACCAGCACCTGCAAACTTTGACAGGCTGGCTGGAACCACTGGGGGTCAAGCTCGCCTGGCTGAGCAGCAGTGCGCGGGCCAGCGAGCGCAAGTCCGTTCTGGCCGCGCTCGCCAGCGGCGAAGCGCAGATCGCCGTCGGCACGCATGCGCTGTTCCAGGAAGGCGTTGAGTTCCGCGACCTGGCGCTCGCCATCGTTGACGAACAGCACCGATTCGGTGTCCACCAGCGGTTGCGGCTGCGCGAAAAGGGCCTTGCCAGTGGCACTGCCCCGCACCAGCTGATCATGTCGGCGACGCCGATACCGCGGACCCTGGCAATGACAGCCTATGCCGATCTGGACGTATCGGTAATCGACGAGCGTCCGCCCGGGCGCAAGCCGGTTACTACCGCCGTATTACCGGCCGCGCGCCGCCCGGAGCTGATAGAGCGGGTGGCCGCGGCCTGCAGCAGCGGCCGCCAGGCATACTGGGTATGCCCTTTGATCGAGGAATCCGAAACGCTTGCGCGGCAGGCCGCCGAGGACATGGCCGCCAGTCTCGCAGAGGCATTGCCCGAGCTTTCGGTCGGGCTGGTCCACGGGCGCATGCGCGGCGCGCAAAAGGAGCGGGTCATGGCCGCTTTCAAGCGCGGCGAATGCGACTTGCTGGTCGCCACCACCGTGATCGAGGTAGGTGTCGACGTGGCCAACGCCACGCTAATGGTGATCGAGAATGCCGAAACTCTCGGGCTTGCCCAGCTGCATCAGTTGCGCGGCCGGGTCGGGCGCGGCAGCGGTGAGAGCAGCTGCATACTGCTCTATGAGCCGCCTCTCTCGGCAACCGCGCGACGGCGACTGGAAGTCATGCGTGAAACAGACGATGGTTTCGAAGTTGCGCGCCAGGATCTCGAATTGCGCGGGCCCGGGGAAGTGCTCGGCACCCGCCAGACCGGGTTGATGCAGCTGCGCGTCGCCGATCTGTTACGTGACATTGACCTGCTGCCGGAGGTTCAGAAACGCGCCGACGCGGCAATGCGCGAACAGCCGGATTCGGTCGAACCGCTGATACGGCGTTGGATCGGCGCGGCCGAACGGTTCGGCCAGGTCTGACCGGGCATGGTCAGCGCCGCGGTTTTGATCGACAATACCGCGCCCGGACCGAACCGGTTCGCGGTTTACCCGCATGACGCTCGAGCGCAGCGCGGCGGCTACCGGGTTGCAAAGGCATAACGCGCAATGGCAAAGAGCAAAAGAGGCATGACCGGCGAGACCTTTCGCGGGCTGGTCAAACAGCTTGGCGAATACGGCAAACTGATGCGGCTGGATCGGCCGATCGGGATCCTGTTGCTGTTGTGGCCGACATTATGGGCACTGTGGATTGCAGGCGAAGGACGCCCGGACGAATCCGTCTTCGCCGTATTCGTGCTCGGTGTGATCGTGATGCGATCGGCCGGATGTGTCGTTAACGACCTCGCCGACCGCCGCTTCGACCCGCACGTCAAGCGCACCCGTGACAGGCCGCTCGCGCTCGGCACGGTAAGCGTGGCGGAAGCGCTGTGTCTGTTCGCGGGGCTGATGCTGATAGCGTTCGGCCTGGTGCTTACCCAGAATCGGCTAACCATCACACTTGCCTTTGTCGGGGCATTTTTGGCTGCGACCTACCCGTTCATGAAACGATTTACGTCGCTGCCGCAACTCTATCTGGGGGTAGCGTTCGGTTGGGGCGTGCCGATGGCGTTTGCGGCACAAACGGCTGCTTTGCCGCAGATTGCATGGCTGATGTTCCTGATCATCGTAGTGTGGGCAATCATCTACGACACGATGTATGCCATGGTCGACCGCGAGGACGATCTCAAGCTCGGCTTGAGATCGACAGCGATCCTGTTCGATGAGGCCGACCGGTTCATCATCGGCGTGCTGCAGCTGATCTTTTTCGCCGGCCTGATGCTGCTCGCACCGATGGCGGATCTCGGGAAATGGTATTGGCTCGGCCTCGCCGGCGCGGCCATTGCCGCGATTTACCAGCAATTCCTCATTCGCGACCGCGATCCGGCATCGTGTTTTCGCGCGTTCCTGAACAACAACGCGCTCGGCGCGTCGGTATTCGCCGGAATCGCGCTCGATTATCTGTTTCGCTCTGCCTGAGAACGGTTTCAGGCGGCGGCGCGCGCCTCTGGCTCACCGAGTATCATCGCCGCAGCTTTCTCGGCGATCATGATCGTTGGCGCATTCGTGTTGCCGCTGACCAGCGTCGGCATGATCGAGGCATCGACAACACGCAGACCCTGCATCCCGCGTACCCGTAACTCGGGATCGACAACCGCTTCGTCGTCGATACCCATCTTGCAGGTTCCGACCGGGTGATAAATGGTCTCCGCTTTTTGCCGGACGAATGCTTCCAGGCCGGCGACGCTCTGGATTTCGCTGCCGGGAAAGATCTCGTCGCCACGATAAGGCGCAAACGGTGCGGCGGCGAACAACTCGCGCGAAATCCGCACGCACTCGAGCATCATCGGCATGTCGTCCGGGTGGGTAAGGTAGTCGGGCCGGATACTCGGTGGCTCGGCGGGGTCCGCGCTGCCAAGCTGGATGCGGCCACGGCTCTTCGGCCGCAGATTACAGGCGTGGAGCGTGAATCCGTGACCGGGCAGGCGGTTGCGCCCGTGATCGTCCAGCTGTGCCGGCACGAAGTGGAACTGGATGTCCGGCCGGGAATCGCTGGCAAGGCGGCTACGTACGAATCCGCCCGCCTCGGCCGCGTTGGTCGTTCCGGGACCACTGCGGGTCAGGAAAAAGCGCAAACCTACCCACGCCTCGCGCAACAAACCGAAGTCGTAGGTGATTGGTTTCGTGCATTGGTGAATCGTGCAGATATCCAGGTGGTCCTGCAGATTCTCGCCTACCCCGGGAAGATCGTGCACGACATCGATGCCGAAGTCGCGGAGATGTTCCGCGGGGCCGATTCCCGACAGCTGCATAAGATGGGGCGAATTGATGGCTCCGCCACAGAGAATCACTTCGGCGCCGTACTCACGTTTGAGCCGGCGACCCACGCTGAATTCGACGCCGGTCGCACGCGTTCCGTCGGTAAGCACCTTGCAGGCCAGGGCACCGGTGCGAAGTGTCAGGTTGGGGCGGTTGCGGGCCGGATTGAGAAAGGCGACCGAGGTGCTGCAACGGCGGCCGTTGCGTTGGGTAACCTGATACAAACCGAAACCTTCCTGGGTCTCGCCGTTGAAATCGGGATTCAACGGGAAACCGCAATCGGAGGCGGCATCGAGAAATATCGCGCTGAGCGGATTGACGTGGTCGAGATCCTTGACCGTTAGCGTTCCATCCGTTCCGTGCAGCGGCGACGCACCGCGCTCCTGCTGTTGAGAGCGCAGGAAATATGGAAGTACCTCGGCGAATGACCAGCCGCTGCTGCCGAGCTCAGCCCAATGGTCGTAGTCCTCCGGCTGGGCGCGTATGTAGCACATGGCATTGATCGAGCTGCTGCCGCCGAGCACACGTCCACGCGGCCACCACAGACGACGATTGTTCAGACGCGGCTCCGGCTCGGTAAGAAAGCCCCAGTTGACGGTTTCGTTACCAGCCAGGCGGCCGATACCGGCGGGCATGTGGATGAGCGGATTGATATCACGTCCGCCCGCCTCGAGCAGCAACACCTTGTTGGACGGGTCCGCAGAGAGGCGATTGGCTAGCACACAGCCCGCGGATCCGGCACCGACGATAATGAAGTCATACATACGCTGTCTCCCCAACGGCCTGTCGCGGGCGCCACCCCGTCAGCTTCGTTGTGCATTGCAGCGTAAATAATAACTCGCAGCGCTGCAAGCCGGGGATTACGACCGCGACCGCGCCAATTCCGCTCGCGCCGCGACCCACACCTCGATCCGCCTGACCCCGCCCCGGCGGCAAGCCTGGGCGGCGGCGGCGAGCGTGCTGCCGGTAGTCATGACATCATCCACCAGCGCCAGCGACTCCGGCGGGCGAGCCTCATCCAGGCAAAACCCGCCGGCTACGTTGCGGCGCCGCGACCGTGCCGACAACCCGGATTGAGGAGCGGTCGCACGCACCCGGGATAACAGGCCGGGAGCCAGCTTCACGCCGAGGCGGCGCGCAATCGGCAACGCCAGTTCGACCGCCTGGTTGAAACCGCGCTCGCGCTGGCGCTCGCGATGCAGCGGGACCGGCACGATTGCTGCCGGCAGCTCGCGATCCCGCCTGCGCAGCGCATCCGCCATCAATTCGCCCAGCGTTCGCCCGCAGCTCAGGCGCCCTGAAAACTTCAATGCACCGATCATTCGATCGGCTGGGTACTCGTAATGGAGCAACGCAAACGCGTGGTCGAATGGGGGCCGGCGCCGCAGGCATCCCAGGCAAAGGCCGGCGGCAGCCGCCTCCGGCAACGCCAGCGCGCAACCCGCACAGCCATGATCGACATACGGCAGCTCCTCGCGGCATGGATCGCAAAGTCCAAACCGCTGGCTTGCTCCGCCACACAACAGACACCGGGCGAGAGTCGCAAGGGAGCGGCCGAAGGCACCCCAGTCTGCGTTAACCATGGCACTCTCCCCAGGTTGACAGCCCGACATAGGCTATTGATACTCCGAGATATTCTTTTATCCAGAAAGCTGCGGCCAATCGCATTTGCGCGACCCGCGGGGAGAAATGCCATGCTCAGCGACCTGACAGCGCGACTCGGCGAGATTCGCACCGACTGGAATCTCGACGAGGTCGAGGCATTGTTCGCGTTGCCATTCAACGATCTGCTTTTTCATGCGCAACGCGTGCACCGGCAGTATTTCGACCCGAATTCGGTACAGGTCAGCACACTACTCAGCATAAAGACCGGCGCGTGCCCGGAAGACTGTGCGTATTGCCCGCAGAGCGTCCGCTTCGACACCGCGGTCGAGACTGAACGGCTGATGGAAGTCGAGGACGTGCTGGAGCAGGCGCGCCTCGCCAAAGCGGCCGGGGCCACGCGATTTTGCATGGGGGCGGCCTACCGCAGCCCGAAAGCGAAACAGCTCGCGACCATAGAAGAGATGGTGCGCGGGGTTGCCGATCTGGGTCTCGAGACCTGCGCCACGCTTGGCATGCTCAATGACGAGCAGGCGAAGTCGCTGAAAGATGCCGGCCTCGACTATTACAACCACAACCTCGATACGAGCGAGCGCTATTACGAGGAAATCATCACGACCCGAACCTACCAGGACCGGCTCGATACACTGCAGGCGGTGCGCAATGCCGCAATCAAAGTATGCTGCGGCGGCATTATCGGCATGGGTGAGAATCCAACCGATCGCGCCGCGATGCTGCATACGCTGGCTACGCTCACCGAACACCCGGAAAGCGTGCCGATCAACCTGCTGGTGCAGGTCGAAGGCACCCCGCTGTATGGCAGCGATCCCCTGGACCCTCTCGACTTTGTCCGCAATATTGCCGTTGCGCGGCTGGTGATGCCGGCCTCGCATGTTCGCCTTTCCGCCGGCCGCACCCAGATGAGCGACGAGACCCAGGCATTGTGCTTTCTGGCCGGCGCGAACTCGATTTTCTACGGTGAGAAGCTGCTGACGACCGCAAACCCGGAAGCCAATCGCGACCGCCGCCTGTTCGACCGCCTCGGCATCAACGCCGAACCACCGCCCGGCGAGGCACAAACGGCCTGAGTGTCACCATGAATAGCCTCGCCGACAGCACCGCGCGGCGCCTCGCGCTGCGCCGCAAGGCGGGTCTGTACCGGCGCCGGCGCACGGTGGAAAGCCGGGCGCCATCGGATCCCAACCTGCTGCGGGTCGATGGCACGGAGTGCATTGCTTTCTGCGGCAACGACTACCTTTCGCTGGGTACCAACGCAAAGGTCGTCGAGGCCTGCCAGCGCGCCGTCCGGATCCACGGCGCCGGCAGCGGTGCGTCCCACCTCATCAGTGGGCACAGCGCCGAACACCGGATGCTCGAGGAAGAACTCGCTGACTTTACCGGCCGCCCGCGCGCTTTGCTGTTTTCCTCCGGCTACATGGCCAATCTCGGCGTGGCCAGCGCGTTGCTGGGCCGCCATGACACGCTGCTGGAAGATCGCCTCAATCACGCCTCGTTGCTCGATGCCGCAAAACTGAGCGGCGCCAGGCTGCTACGATATCGCCATGGCGATGCCGACGCGCTCGGCGAGCGACTCACCGGCCGCGTCGCAGGCAATCGAATGGTCGCCAGCGACGGTGTATTCAGCATGGACGGCGATCTCGCGCCCCTGCCCGATCTCGCTCGCCACTGCGCTCGTCATGCGGCCTGGTTAATGGTGGACGATGCGCATGGTTTCGGCGTGCTCGGCGGCGGCCGCGGCAGCGTCGCCCACTTCGGCCTGTCCGGCACCGAGGTTCCGATCCTGATGCTGACCCTCGGCAAAGCTCTCGGCAGCGCGGGCGCGGCCGTTGTCGGCGACGACGACCTGATCGATACGCTGATCCAGCATGCACGCACATACATTTATACCACTGCGCTGCCGCCGGCAGTCGCAGCGGCCGCGAGAGCGGCGTTGGCTATCGTCCGCGACGACCCCGCGCCGCGCGAGGCACTACAGCGGAATATTTCCCGCTTTCGCCACGCCGCGCGCCAGCTCGATCTCCCGCTTGGCGGGAGCGAAACGCCGATTCAACCACTGCTAACCGGCGCCAGTACCAGAACGGCACGAATCGGCGAACTGCTTTTCGAACGCGGCTTCTGGGTCGGGGCCATACGCCCGCCAACCGTGCCTGCGGGAAAGGCGCGACTTCGCATTACCCTTAGCAGCGCGCACCGTCCGGCGCAGATCGATGCGCTGGCCGAGGGCATCGCGGCGGCACTGAAGGCGATCCCGGCATGAGCGCCCTGACCGCATCGCAGCGACCGCGCCTGGTGTTGATCCATGGCTGGGCCCAACACGCCGGCATCTGGCAGGTCTGGCGCGACCGGCTGGCGCCGATTGCGGACGTGACAGCCGTGGATCTTCCCGGCCACGGCGGCAAGCCTTGGAAAAACGCGATCCGCAGCCTCGATGCGCTCGCCGACAGCGTATTGCCGGCGCTCGAACAACCCGCCGCGCTGGGTGGCTGGTCGCTGGGCGGCATGATCGCGATGAACCTGGCGCGGCGACACCCTTCACGGGTCAGCCGACTGGTCCTGTGCAATACGACGCCGCGTTTCGTCGCTGGCCATGACTGGCTACATGCCGTGCAGCCCTCCCTGGTCGAGGGTTTCCGGCGCCGGGTGTCCGAGAATCCGGAACGCGTACTGCGCGATTTCCTGAGTCTGCAACTGCGTGGCGAAAGTGATTCCCGGCAAACGCTCACCCTGCTTCGCAGCGCGTTGACCGATCAGAATCGGCCACGCGCCGCGGCGCTCGAATTTACACTCAGCCTGCTGGCGCAAACCGATCTGCGCGATGAACTGGCCGCGATCGCCCCGCCCACACTGGTGATTGCCAGCGACGGCGATGCAATAACCCCGCTCGCGGCCGGCGAATATCTCGCGCGGCAGCTTCCAGACGCACGGCTCCTGACCGTGACTGGTTGTGGCCATGCCGGCTTCCTGTCGCGGCCTGAGCGGCTGTCGCCCGGAATCGACGAGTTTCTCGGCGGCGACAGCGTGCAAGAGATGGCGTCGTAATGACCAGCGAGCGCAGCAGACCGGCCCCCTTCGAGCTTGATACGCGACGCGTGCGGCGCTCGTTCGAAATGGCCAGCGCCACCTACGACGAAGCGGCCGTGCTGCAGGACCAGGTCCGCGCCCGGATGCTGGAGCGCCTCGACCTGGTCCGGCTCAACCCGGGCCGGATCCTTGACGCGGGCAGCGGTACCGGACTCGGCGCCGCTGCGCTTGCACGGCGCTACCGCGGTGGCAAAGTCATCGCGCTGGATCTTGCCCACGGCATGTTGCTCGCGGGGCGCGCACGGCAACGTCTGTGGCGGCGCTGGGGGATGGTTTGCGGTGATGTCGCGGCATTGCCGCTCGCAAGCGGTTCGGTTGACATGATCTTCTGCAACCTCGTTCTGCAATGGTGTCCGGACCTCGACCTGGCTCTGGGCGAGTTTCGCCGGGTGCTCGCTCCCGGCGGATTGCTGATGTTTACTACTTTCGGCCCCGACACTTTGCACGAGCTGCGTGCCGCATGGTCCAAGGCCGACGGATACAACCATGTCAATGCATTTCTCGATATGCACGATGTCGGAGATGCGCTGCTTCGCGCCCGACTGGCCGAGCCGGTAATGGATGTCGAGCACTTCGTGGTCGACTATGACAACCCACGCGACCTGATGCGCGATTTGAAGGCGATCGGCGCCCGCAATGCCACCGCCGGACGTGCTCGCGGACTGACCGGACCGCGGAGACTGCGCGCGATGGAAGCGGCCTATGAGAGTTTTCGCCGCGACGGCCGGCTGCCGGCAACCTACGAAGTCGTTTATGGCCACGCATGGGCACCCGAGCCGCGCAGCGATGGCAGCGACAACAGCATTGCAATCCCGGTCGATTCCATCGGCCGACGCCGCGGCCCGAAACGATGACGCCCCTGCTCAGACACCCCGGTGTGTTTGTGACCGGCACCGACACCGAGGTCGGTAAAACCCTGGTCAGCGCCG
This sequence comes from Chromatiales bacterium, assembly GCA_002868855.1. Classification (GTDB taxonomy): domain Bacteria; phylum Pseudomonadota; class Gammaproteobacteria; order Steroidobacterales; family BM003; genus BM003. The sequence continues at coordinate 17,304 of PKUM01000316.1, forward strand.
GCCTGACCGACCTCGCGGTCGCTGCAGGCCGGCGCACCGCGGTGATGAAACCGGTTGCCGCCGGATGCGAGGATACCCCCAGCGGTCCGCGCAACGACGATGCGCTCACGTTGATCGCCAGATCGAACGTCAGTGTTGACTATGCCACCGTCAATCCGTATGCGCTCCGGCTACCGATCGCGCCGCATCTGGCGGCGCGCCAGGCCGGCACCACGATCGAACCGCAAGTCATCGACGCCGCGTTCAGACATTTGCGCGGAAAATCTGACTTCGTCGTTGTCGAGGGCGCTGGCGGCTTCCTCGTACCCCTGGCCCCCGGTTTCGACCTGGACGATCTGGCGCAACGGCTGGGTTTGCCGCTAATCCTGGTCGTCGGATTGCGGCTCGGTTGCCTGAACCATGCGCTGTTGTCGGTCGAGGCGATTGCCGCGCGGGGTCTGCCGCTTGCGGGGTGGATCGGCAGCAGCATCGATCCGGATTTCGCCTGTGCCGAAGAAAACGTGGCAACCCTAAAGACCCTGATAGCTGCGCCCTGTCTCGGTATCGTGCCTTTTCTCGAGAATCCGTCTGCAGCGGGTTGCGCGACCTTTATCGATCTTGATGGCGGTCGGGGCGGCTAAATAACCGGAAGCGATTAGTTCATTCAGAACAACTACTTAAGGGCTTCCCAATTGCGCGGCGCCAAATTGCGCGGGTATTGGCCATCAAGTAGTATTAGGCGGTTTCTGCAAGAGTGAGGGGTTGCCGCGTCGGGGGGCAGTGGAAACCCGGTAGGTTTTCAGGGAAAAGAATACACCGGGTGCAATGCGTGCGCGTCTTCGAGTACCGACCAAATTGTTCTCTCAACCCGCAGTCTGCGGCGATTTTTTTTGCCGTTGTGGCAGTGACATCGCTGCTGGTTGCGGCTTACTTCGTAACGCTTGGGCTGTGGCCGGTGTTACCCTTCGCGGGGCTGGAACTCACGGCGCTGGGGGCAGTGCTCCTGCATAGCCTCAGGCGAGGCCGCTGGCACGAGATTGTCAGCGTCTCCGATGGCAGGGTGGAAATAGATATTTTTACGGGCCGGGCCCGGCGGAAGATCGGTTTTCCGCGAGCCTGGACCCAGGTGGAGTTGCGACGGGCGCCAATAAGCGGTCACCCCAGTCATCTCTTCATCGGCTCACAGGGCCGCTTTGTCGAGATTGGCCGGCACCTGACCGAGGACGAACGCCGCGAACAGGAAAAAAAACTGAAACGCGCGATCGGCGGAATGGGTCAGAGCCCGGAATTCGAGCGGGTCGGGGAATGACCCGCCGCGCCGGCGCGTCCTGAATCGATAGCAAGACATAAAAGAGTAGAGAAGGAGTCGGGTTTGATGTCCCACAGCAAATGGAAGCGCCTCTGGCTCGGCCTGCTGGGCACTGGTCTCGGTCTGGGACTGGCTGCACCTGCGATGGCCGACTGGGCACTAAACATGCCACGCGGCGCAACGGCGATCAGTAACGAGGTTTACGACCTGCATATGCTGATCCTCGGCATATGCTGCCTGATAGCGATCGTGGTGTTCGGCGTGATGATCGTGTCGATCTTTCTGCATCGCAAATCTCGCGGCGTCGAACCCGCTCAGTTTCATCACAGCACGAAGGCCGAGATCATCTGGACCGTGATCCCGATCCTGATCCTGGTGGGCATGGCCGTGCCGGCCGCGGAGACGCTGGTCAGGATGGAAGACACCCGTAACGCGGATATCACCGTCAAAGTCACCGGATACCAGTGGAAATGGCGTTACGACTACCTTGACGACGACATCGGCTTCTACAGCACCCTCGATCGGGCCAGCAACGCGGCGCGCCGGCTGAATTCCGGTATCCAGCCGGCAGGCGTGGATAACTACCTGCTCGATGTCGACAATCCGCTGGTGGTCCCGGTTGGCGCCAAGGTGCGGCTGCTGATCACCGCGGCCGACGTATTGCATGCCTGGTGGATGCCCGATTTCGCCATCAAGAAAGACGCCATACCGGGTTTCGTCAATGAGGCCTGGTTCCGCGTCGAGAAAGCCGGCACCTACCGCGGACAGTGCGCGGAACTGTGCGGACGCGACCATGGCTTCATGCCGGTTGTCGTGATCGCGAAAGACCCCGCCGATTACGCCGAATGGATGGCGGATCAACGCAGCGCTGCCGGCCTCGGTGACGAGCCCGGCGAAGCGCTCGCGGCCACGCCCGTTGCCGCGACTTCCGTTGCCGCAGCGGCTCCGGCGGTAGACGGCGAGCGCGAGATCGACGATCTCGTCGCCATGGGTGAGGCCCTTTATCAGCAACACTGCGCCGCTTGCCACCAGGCAGACGGCTCCGGCATGGCCCCGGCGTTCCCGGCACTCGCTGGCAGCCCTGTCGTCACCGGTAGCCTCGACGAACATGTCGGCGTCGTGCTCAAGGGGCGGCCCGGCACCGCGATGGCTCCGTTCGGCCCCCAGCTCACCGACCTGCAACTGGCCGCTATCGTTACCTACCAGCGCAACGCGTGGGGTAACGACACCGGTGACGTTGTGCAGCCGGGCTATATCGCGGCTGCCAGATAAGAATTCGAAGGAGAGGATCAGATGAGTACTGCTGAACATCACGTCGCGGACCACGCCCACGACGACCACGATCACGGGCCGGCCAAGGGCATCATGCGCTGGCTGACAACCACCAATCACAAGGACATCGGGACCATGTACCTGGTGTTCGCGCTGATCATGTTCCTGACCGGCGGCACGATGGCGCTGGTGATCCGCGCCGAGCTGTTCCAGCCCGGCCTGCAACTGGTCGAGCCGGCCTTCTTCAACCAGATGACCACGATGCACGCACTGATCATGGTGTTCGGCGCCGTGATGCCGGCGACAGTGGGTCTGGCCAACTGGATGATCCCGATGATGGTCGGCGCCCCGGATATGGCGCTGCCGCGCATGAATAACTGGAGTTTCTGGATCCTCCCGGTTGCTTTCACGCTATTGCTTTCAACGCTTTTGATGCCCGGTGGTGCGCCTGCCGCAGGCTGGACAATGTATCCGCCTCTGGTTCAGCAAACCGGCGACGCGTTTCCGTTCATGGTTTTCTCGATCCACCTGATGGGCGCCTCCTCGATCATGGGCGCGATCAACATTATCGTCACGATCATGAACATGCGCGCACCCGGCATGACTTTGCTGAAAATGCCGTTGTTCGTCTGGACCTGGCTTATTACGGCCTACCTGCTGATTGCCGTGATGCCTGTTCTCGCCGGCGGTGTGACGATGCTGCTCACGGACCAGTATTTCGGTACCACGTTCTTCCGCGCCGATGGCGGCGGCGACCCGGTGATGTTCCAGCATATTTTCTGGTTCTTCGGTCATCCCGAGGTCTACATCATGATTCTGCCGGCGTTCGGCATTATTTCGGAGATCATTCCGACGTTTTCTCGCAAACCGTTGTTCGGTTACGAGTCAATGGTCTACGCGACCGCCAGCATCGCTTTCCTCTCATTCATCGTCTGGGCCCACCACATGTTCACTGTCGGCATGCCACTCGCCGGCGAGCTGTTCTTCATGTTCTCGACGATGCTTATCGCGGTGCCAACCGGGGTGAAGGTTTTCAACTGGATCTCGACCATGTGGCGCGGGGCAATGACTTTCGAGACCCCGATGCTGTTTTCGATCGCGTTTGTAATCCTGTTCACGATTGGCGGTTTCTCCGGGCTGATGCTTGCTATCGCACCGGCCGACTTCCAGTACCACGACTCGTATTTCGTCGTCGCCCATTTCCACTATGTGCTGGTACCTGGCGCCGTGTTCGCGATCATGGCCGGCGTCTACTACTGGCTGCCGAAGTGGACCGGGCACATGTACAGCGAAAAACTCGGCAAGCTGCATTTCTGGATATCGACGATCTCGGTGAACGTGTTGTTCTTCCCGCAGCATTTCCTCGGTCTCGCCGGAATGCCGCGCCGCATTCCCGACTACAACACGCAGTTCGCGGACTTCAACATGATTTCGTCGATCGGCGCATTTGTGTTCGGTTTCTCGCAGCTGCTGTTCGTCTACATCATCTGGCGCTGCGTCAAGGGTGGCGAACCGGCCACGGCCGAAGTCTGGGAGAGCCCGGCCGGTCTGGAATGGACCGTGCCGTCGCCGGCGCCGTACCACACCTTCGATGTCGCGCCGGAAGTAAAGTAGGCAATGATGTCGATGCCGGACGAAGCGCAACGTAGGCGCAAGGCGCGGATCAACGCCGTGAAACTGGCGTTGCTCGCCCTTGCGTTCTATGCGGTCTTTATCGTGGCGCAACTCTACCGCGGCCAATGAGCGACCGGGAAAAACAACAGGACCGGGAAAACCGCAGCCTCATCAAGCAGCTGGTGGTGCTGACCGTCGCGATGTTCGGTTTCGGTTACCTTCTGGTGCCGTTGTATGACGCATTCTGCGAACTGACCGGAATTCGCACCAATTTCACGGCGACCGACCCGACCGTGGCGATGGCGGTCGATACCGACCGTGAGGTCACGATTGAGTTCATCGCAACGCCCAATATCAATGCGCCGTGGAGTTTCGCGCCTGTGCAGGCGAAGATGAAGGTGCAGCCCGGCAAACTGTATGAGGCCACCTACATCGCGACCAACCTGACGGATGCAGCAATAACCGGCAACTCGGTACCCGACGTCAAACCCTCGCAGGCCGCGAAGTATTTTCGCAAGACTGAGTGTTTCTGCTTTACGCCGCAGCCATTTACCGCCGGGCAGAGCCGCGAACTTCCGGTTCGCTTCATCGTGGATCCGGATCTGCCGCCACATATTGAGACCATTACGCTATCGTACAGCCTGTTCTCGATACAGCAGGCTGCTAATGCGGCACAATAAGCAAAACCTTTAGACAAAAATCACGACATACGGACGACGCCATGACACTAGCGAAAGAAGGCACAAGCTACTACGTACCTCACGGCAGCCGTTGGCCGATTACCGGCGCGGTCGCGCTATTCCTGATGATGGGCGGAGTATCGACCTGGCTGAACGGCTCCGGCGCGGCCAAGTGGATCGCGTTGCTCGGCCTGGTCGCTTTGATCTATATGCTGGTCGGCTGGTTCAGCGACGTCATTGGCGAGAGTGAGGGCGGCATGTACTCCGCCCAGGTGGATCGATCGTTCCGCATGGGCATGAGCTGGTTCATTTTCTCCGAGGTCATGTTCTTTGCGGCATTTTTCGGCGCGTTGTTCTACGCCCGTCAGCTGGCATTACCGTGGCTTGGCGGCGACGGCGCCGGATTTTTCAGCAATCTGCTGTTGTGGGAGAACTTCGAGGCGAGCTGGCCAAGCAACGGACCCGCCGGGGTCGGTGGCGAGTTTCAGTCGATGGGGCCGCTCGGGCTGCCGTTGATCAACACCATTATCCTGCTTACCAGCGGCGTGACGATTACCGTTGCCCACCATGCACTGAAAGACGACAAGCGCAATGTGCTGGCGCTGTTCCTGTTCCTGACCCTGGCGCTCGGCTTCCTGTTCGTCGGTCTGCAGGCTTACGAGTACATTCACGCCTATCACGACCTCAACCTGACGCTGGAAAGCGGCATTTACGGATCGACATTTTTCATGCTCACCGGATTCCACGGCCTCCATGTGACCATCGGTGCGATCATGCTGACGGTGATCTGGTTCCGCTGCCTCAAGGGCCACTTCACTCCGAACCATCATTTCGGTTTCGAGGCGGTTGCCTGGTACTGGCATTTCGTCGACGTGGTCTGGCTCGGCCTGTACATCTTCGTGTACTGGCTCTGACAAAGGAACGGACGACACAACGGAGGCGCTGCAGCCGTGCAGCGCCTTCTTTTTTCCTCGGGAAATCCGGTTTGCGCTAGGTCGGCAGCACGCCGTGGGGCTGGATCATGCCGTTGGCCCATGCGATCAGCAGCAGAACGAAAAGCGCCACGGAAAGCGAAATACGCACCGTCAGCGCCTTGACCATGCGGCGGGAGTCGCTGCCGTCCCGCAACAGGAAGAAAAGTCCCGAACCGAGACTGGCGACAATGGCAAGCAAGACCGCCACAATCAAAAATTTGAGCATCGGCAACGATCCAAAGTGGAACATGACAAGCGACAAATTATAGCAGCGAGCGATGGTCCGCCGCCGCCACGCCGGTTCCGGCCCTCGCTGTGGAGTTCGGCACTGGTGGCATTGCTGATAGTGGCTTTTGTGAGCCTCGGCAACTGGCAATTGCAAAGGGCGCGCGAGAAACGCGATCTGCTCGATGCTTTCGACTCCGGCAGCGCGATTCCCGCGGCACGCGCGGCGGCCACAGCAAATGCCGCGAACCAGTACCCACGGTACACGCCGCTGAGTGCGCGAGGACAGTTCGACACCCGCCACCAGTTTCTGCTCGACAACGTCGTCCAGCACGGGCAGGTCGGATTTTACGTTTGGACGCCGTTGCGCCTCGAAGGCAGTAACGCGGCCATTCTGATCAACCGCGGCTGGTTTCCGCTGGGCCCGACCCGCGGCGACATTCCGCCCATCGAGGTCGACGAGCGGCCGCGCGAGATATCCGGTTTGCTGGACCGGTTGCCAGAGCCCGGTCTGCGGCTCTCCGGCAGCGGACTGTCGGCGGAGTGGCCGCGGGTCGCCGTGTACCCGCGGATCGACGAACTGCGGGCGGTTCTCGACTATCCGCTGTACGATTATCTGTTGCTGCTGGACGCCGGCGCTGACGACGGTTTCGTTCGCGATTGGCGGCCGCAGCTTTTGCCGCCGCGGCGGCATGTAGGTTACGCAGTCCAGTGGTTCGCATTTGCAACGGCAGTGCTGGCATTGTTCCTGATTCTGAGTTTTAAACGGGAGAGTTGATGCGACGATGAGCGCGCTCACCAAAAAGCGCCTGCAATTGCTGGGGCTGATTTTTCTGTTAGTCGGGCCTTTGTCAGTAGCCGCCTGGCTCTATTACGGCGACAGCGGCTGGCGCCCGGGCGGGTCCACCAGCCATGGGGACCTGATGCAGCCCGCCGTGCCGCTGCCGCAACTCGAACTGCAGACGGCGGAGGGCAGCGGGCTTGGCACGGATGCCCTGCGCGGCAAGTGGACGCTGGTCTACATCGGCGCCGGCGATTGCGCGGAACCCTGCCGCGAGGCGCTCTACAATCTGCGCCAGGTCAGGCTTGCGCTCGGCAAGGACATGGGGCGGGTGCAGCGCCTGTTCTTCTACCGCGGAGCCTGCTGTGACGAGGAATTTTTCGCCACAGAGCACCCCGACCTGTTCCTCGCAAGTGCCGATCCCGAAACCCGCGCCGCGTTGCTCGCCGTTTTCCCGACCTATAACGGTATCGCAGCCGAAAACGCCGGACGCAGCTATCTCGTGGATCCGCTCGGCAACCTGATGATGAGCTATCCCGCGGACGCCGCGCCGAAGGGCATGCTCAAGGATCTCAAGCGGCTGCTGCGACTCTCACATATCGGATAGGTTCGAAAGCCATGACTTCGCAGACCTTTCGCAAACTCGCAAGACTGACCGCACTCCTGGCCTTCGCCGTCGTCGTGCTGGGAGCCTATGTCCGGCTGACCGATGCGGGCCTCGGTTGCCCGGACTGGCCGGGCTGTTACGGCAAGCTCACGGTCACCGAGGTAATGCGCGATGTCAGCAGCGCGGAAGCGGCTTTTCCCGAGCGTGCGGTAGACGCCGGCAAGGCGTGGCGCGAGATGATCCACCGCTAC
>PKUM01000161.1 GCA_002868855.1 Chromatiales bacterium
AGCGAGGTCTTCCTGACCGACCTCGACGTCCTCGAGGGTCTGCCACTTGCCGTCGTTCAATGCGCGCAGGAACGGAATCGCATGCGGGACATTCCAGTCAGGGACCATGCGCTTTACGTGGCGGATCGCGAAATTCACGATCGAGCGCTTGGGGAATCCGAGCATGTCGCCGATACCGGTGACGATGACCGTCTTCACATCGGTCTTGTCGATGACTTTTTCGAGCGTGGACGCGAAATTCTCGAGAATCACGATCGCCTTGGCACCGGAATCGGATAACTGGTGTTGTAACTCCCTGGGCGTGTAAAGCGGGTTTACATTGACCGCTACCATGCCGGTTCTGAGTACACCAAAAAGTGCGACCGGGTACTGCAACAGGTTGGGCATCATCAGGGCAACGCGATCGCCCTTCTCCAGCCCGGCATTGTTCTGCAGAAACGCGCCAAAGTAGCGGCTTTGCTGATCGAGTTCGGAATAGGTAATGGTCTTGCCCATGTTGGTGAACGCGGGCAGATCGCGATATTTTTTGCACGCTTCGTCGAAGACATGCTTCAGTGAGGGCCACTCGTCGAGATCGGCTTCCTCGGGGACGCCGGCCGGGTAGTTTTTGAGCCAGATTTTCTCCATTCGTTTTCTCCTCAGAGTGGCGCTTGCCGCAGCATGACATGTCGGGAGTGGCAAACTCGGGGGGTCGTCAGTGTTTCTTATGGTGCGGCCATCTTTCGGTGCGGCCAATTGCCCCGCTGACCGCGCCCGGTTGCACGGGTTGTTTTGTAATGCGCCCGGGTGTCTCCCGTAACCGAACTATATAGCATCGTGGTACGGACGCGGCAATACAGGGGCTTCCCCGGGCTAGCGGGACAGCAGCGGTTGCAGCGCCGGCCATACGTTGTCGAGAATTCTGGGCTGGGCCGCGGCGGTGGGATGGATGCCGTCCGCCTGCATCAGGCTCGGCTCCAGGGCGATGCCGTCGAGAATGAAAGGTACCAGTGCCACTTCGAACTCATCGACCAGGCTGGTGTAAACCGCACTGAAACGAGCGGTATATTCCGCGCCGTAATTCGGTGGAATCATGACCCCGGTGACCAGGACCTCGGCGTCCACGGCGCGTGCTTTCTCGATAATTGATGCAAGATTGCGCTGCATTTGCGCGACCGGCGTACCGCGCAGGCCGTCGTTGCCGCCGAGTTCGACGATTACGATGGCTGGCTGGTGCAATTCCAGTGCCCGCGGCAGGCGAGTCAGTGCGGCGCCGGTGGTATCGCCGCTGACGCTGGCATTCACAACCTCGTATCCGTAACCTTCGGTTTTCAGACGCGCCTGTAGCAAATTCACCCAACCACGTTCCAGCGGAATGCCATATGCGGCGCTGAGACTGTCGCCGAGGACGAGGATGCGCGGGTCTCCCGCATGGGCTTGCGCCAGCGCCGCCATGGCCAGCACAAAAGCAAACAGAGATCGATGCATGATTAACCACAATTCGGACACGGACGTTCTCACTGTCGACTCTCTCGGCAAAAAGGTTAGCAGCCCGGAAGGTTCTCTGACCATTCTCGAGGATGTGAGTTTCAGCGTCGCCGGCGGCGAAACGGTCGCGGTGGTCGGTCCGTCCGGCGCCGGCAAATCGACCCTGCTTGCGCTGATGGCGGGACTCGACACGCCGAGTAGCGGCACGGTCAGGTTGCTGGGACAGGATATCGGCGGTCTGTCCGAAGACGGCCGTGCCGAATTGCGGGCCGGCAACGTAGGGTTCGTTTTTCAGTCTTTCCACCTGTTGCCATCGCTGACCGCGATCGAAAACGTGATGCTGCCGCTGGAGCTGGCCGGCAACGAGCGCGCCGCTGACGCGGCCGCTACGGTGCTCGGCGAGGTAGGGCTCAGCGAACGGCTGCGCCATTATCCGCGCCAGCTTTCCGGCGGTGAGCAGCAGCGGGTGGCGATCGCGCGTGCGTTCGTGACGCGACCAGCGATATTGTTCGCCGATGAGCCGACCGGGAACCTCGACGGAGCAACCGGCGCGCGAATAATCGAATTGTTGTTTCGTCTGAACGAGGCCGCACACACGACGCTGGTGCTCGTGACTCACGACGAGAACCTCGCCTCCGGCTGCCGCCGACGATTGCTGCTGGGGGACGGCCGGCTCGTCGGCGATGAGGTGGCGGCTTGAGCGCGCTGCGCCTTGCTTTTTCGGCACTGCTCCGGGACTGGCGTTCGGGTGAGCTGATGACGCTGCTCGCAGCGTTGATTATCGGAGTCACGGCGCTTTCGGCCGTTTCGATGTTCACATCACGCATCACCGTGGCCGTGCAGCGTCAGGCCGGTGAAGTTCTGGCGGCCGACCTGGTCTGGCGCAGCGGGCGCCCGGCGAGCGCCGAACTGCGTGCCAGCGCCGCCGATTTCAATCTCAAGACCGCGAATGTCAGTTCGTTTCCGAGCATGGCCTGGGCCGGCGACGAGGGCAGCCTGGCCGAAGTGCGGGCCGTTGATGATGCGTATCCTCTGCGCGGCACGATTCTGGTCGCGGACAAGTTGTTTGGCGAATCCAGTGCCACGAACGCGGTGCCGCGCAGCGGTGAGGCATGGGCGGAGGCGCGGCTGCTGGCCCGGCTTGGCCTCGAGCCGGGTGACACGCTGCGGCTCGGCGAACTGGATCTTGTAGTAGGCCGGGTCCTGGAGCGGCTGCCCGACCAGGGTTTCCAGTTTGTCGATCTGGCGCCGACTCTGCTGGTGAACCAGGCGGACATCGGCCCGTCGGGGCTGCTCGGTCCCGGCAGCAGGGTGACCTATCGCCTGTTGTTTTCCGGTGAACCCGGAGATATTGCCGGTTTTCGCTCCGAACTCGAACCGCAGCTCGAGGCAGGCGAACGGTTGCGCGGGCTGGAGGACGTGCGGCCGGAGATTGGCGTCGCGCTCAAGCGCGCCGAGCAATTCCTCGGCCTGTCGGCTCTGGTCAGCGTGATGATCTGCGCGATCGCTATTGCAATGGCCGCCCGGCGCTACGCCCAGCGTCATCTTGACACCGCGGCGCTGATGAAATGCCTCGGCGCATCGCAGCGGAAGATCCTGACACTCGGGCTGTGGCAGCTTGGCGCAATTGCACTGATCGGCGGTATCGTCGGCACGCTGCTTGCGTATTTCGCCCAGGCGTTGCTGGCTCAGGTGCTGTCGGACATGGTCGGCGGGAATCTGCCGCTGCCGAGCGCGGCGAGTCTGTGGCTGGGACCGTTTACCGCTCTCGCGATGATTCTCGCTTTTGCTTTGCCACCCCTGGCGCAACTGCGACGGGTGCCGCCGATTCGGGTTCTGCGCAAGGATGTGGCACCTTCGCCGGCATTGTTTCTGGCCTATCTGAGCGCTGGCGCCGGCATCGTGCTGATGTTGCTGGCGGTTTTGCGCGAGACGAGCATGGTGTTGCTCTCGGCGCTTGCGCTCGCCGGCACGCTCGCCGTGCTCTATGTGTGCGGCTGGGTTCTCGTCTATGCACTCAGGTCGGTGCGCGGTAGTGGCGGTGCGGCATGGCGATACGGGCTGGCAAACCTTGCCCGGCGCCGTCGCGAGTCCGTTGTCCAGCTGGTTGCGTTCGGTCTCGGCCTGATGGTGTTGTTGTTATTGTCTGTGGTGCGAGGCGATCTGCTGGCGGCATGGCAAGCAACCCTGCCTGCCGATGCGCCCAATAATTTTCTGATCAATATTCAGCCTCCGGAGCGCGAAGCTCTTAGCGCGGTGTTCGAGCGCCATGGGGTGGAGCGTCCGCAGTACTGGCCTCTGGTTCGGGCGCGTCTTGCCGCAATAAACGGGGTTGCAGCTCGCGACATCGGCGACGTCAGTGAACGTGGCCGGCGTTTTCTCGAGCGCGAAGCGAATCTGAGCTGGTCGGACCGGTTGCAGATCGGCAATCGGCTCGCGGATGGAGTCTGGTGGGACGAAGATGGGCAACCGCCCGGTGTTTCAGTCGAAGTGGAATTCGCCGAAGCGCTGGGACTGGCACT
>PKUM01000252.1 GCA_002868855.1 Chromatiales bacterium
GGTCGGCTGCGGCTTCCGGGAAGTTGATCTGCACATCGTGATCAGCCTGGCCGTCCGGCTTGCAGCAATCGCTGCCGGCGATAATGCTAGTGCTCGCCTGAGCGCCGGTGTCCGTGATCGTCATGCCGGCCGGGCTTTTCGCCGGGTCGAAGTTCAGGTACAGGGCACTCATGAACTCTTCCTGAGGCAGTGCCGACATGTCGATCGTGATGTTTACGGTGCCTGCCGTGTCCTGATCGTCGAGAGTCACGGTGATCGGCGCCGTCAACTCGCCACCGGATCCGCTGACTTCGTTACTGAGGGTGAAGGTCACAATACTTGCATTCGCTACCCCGGCTAAGCCGAACAGCGTCACAACTGCGAGAGTCTTTGTTGTTGTTTTCATATGTGTTATCCCTGAAATCCAGTCTCATAACCGCTTGATTTATTTACGGCTCGTATCATTATGCAAATTGAGACGTAATGCGTCGCCGTTTCTGTTTGCTACCGTTACCATACAAATGTCGTGCCAAACTTATTTAATGATATTTTTTAGTGACTTGTAGAATTTTTATGTCAACCCGCCTGATTCGATGTAAGAATTCCCGACGGATATCCCCGCGGCGAGTGATACGCTGCCTGACGAAACGGTTAAGCTCGCCGCTTGGACCACCGGAATCCAGCCAGACCCGATGAGACCCACTCGCCCCCGCACACTGACCGGACTACTGATCCTCGGCTTCGCGCTGGTGGCTTTGCCGCTGATCATCGCGGTCGTGCGTGCGGCGTTTGCGATGAACCAGCTCGCGCGCGAGAGCGAGACGCTGGTCCAGGTCGGGGTCGAGGCGACCCGGCTCAGCCAGTCGGTGCTCGAGCAGCTCCGCGATCTCGAGCGCGGCGCCCGTCTCTACCAGGTACTGGGCAATCCGGATCTGCTGAGCCTGTATGAAAGCAACCAGAAAACTTTCCTTGCCGAGCTGAGCCGCCTCGAGTTCATCACCCCCGACGCGGCGTCGCTGAAACAACTGTCTTCGATGCGCTCGGACAGCCTGGCAATCGAGGGCGCGCTGAATGCCCTCTCGCCTGATTCTGCGGCATTGACCGAAGCGTTGACCGGCTTCGAGCGTCTCCGGGAGTCCGCCAATGCGGTCGCCCAGTCGAGCCGGCTTTATATCTCCAGCGGTCTCGGCAACCTGCGCGAGGAAAGCAGCCGCGCCAGGCAGACGCTCGCGTGGCAGACGGCCGCGCTGGTGCCCGGCACGCTGGGTCTGATCGGGCTTTTTGTGTTTCTGGTCGCCAAACCGCTGCGCCAAATCGACCGCGTAATCCGCGACCTCGGAAAGGGAGCACTGTCGCGCGAAATCAGGGTCGCGGGTCCGGCCGACCTGCAGGCACTTGGCGAGCAACTAGAGTGGCTGCGCAACCGGCTGCTCGAACTCGCGCACGAGCGTAACCGTTTCCTGCGCCACATGTCGCACGAGTTGAAGACCCCACTGGCTAATATCCGCGAGGGCACCGATCTGCTGATCGACGGGTCGGTCGGCGCGCTGAGCGACGGGCAACGCGAGGTCGCGGAGATCCTGCGTGGCAGCGGTCTGCGCTTGCAGCAGGATATCGAGAATCTGCTGTCCTACAGTGCCTGGCAGTCGCGGACCGCGACGCTCGAGCTTGCCGACCTGCAGCTAAAACCCCTGGTGTTGAGCGTCATCCAGCAACATCAGCTCAGTCTCGCTGCACGTCAGGTCAAGGTGAAATACCGGATCGAGGAACTCAACCTGACTGCAGATCGGCACAAGATGCGTATGGTCATGGACAACCTGATGTCGAATGCGGCGAAGTTCGCGCCACCGGACAGCCGGATCTATGTGCGCGGTCGCCGGGAAGGGAAATTCCTGATTCTCGAGGTGGCCGATTGCGGGCCCGGCATCAGTGACTCCGACGAGATGCGCGTATTCGATGCGTTCTACCAGGGTGAGGCTCCGCAGGGCGGCCCGGTAAAAGGCACGGGTATCGGACTTTCCGTTGTGCAGGAGTGTGTCCATGCCCATGGCGGCACGGTCGAAATCGTGACGGGCGAATTTCCGGGAGCGCACTTCCGGGTTCGCCTGCCGTTGCAGCCGGTACCCGATCATGCATAAGCGGGCCGCAATCGTTTTGCTTGGCCTTGCACTTGCTGCGTTGGCAGGCTGCGCCGCGGATGCACCGTGGAAGACGCGAAAAATATCCACCCCCGCGGCGTCCGGTGACACGGGTGGCTATCTGCAGATACTTGGTGACCTGGCTTCGGGGGATCCGACATTGCAGGCGGATGCCTACTACGACGCAGAACAGGCCTATGTAAACAATCCTGGCGTCGCCAACACGCTGGTCTACGGCCTGGTGCTGGCGATGCCCGGGCATCCGTCGAGCAACCCAGCGGAGGCCCGAAGCCTGCTGGTGGAGGTGCTGGCGGAACCGGCGTTGCTGTCACCCGATGAGCGCAACCTCGCCCGCATCGGCCTGAACAGTGTGCATGCGCAGTTGTTGCTCGAGACCGAACGCGCGCAGGCTCAGGAGCAACTGAGCGGCGTGCTCGCGCAGGAACGGCGAAACAGCGCCCAACGAATAGCCACCCAGCAGAAAGAGATCGCGGCGCTGCGCAAAGCGCTGGCCGAAGCGGAGTCCAAGCTGGATGCGGTTGCAACGATCGAGCGCAGTCTCGAAGAAGCCGAGCGTGGCAATTGACGCAGCATCATAATGCATCAAGCGGTGCCGGCCGAAGTCCAGGAGCGAGAGCGGTCGCCGTGCGGCAAACTCAAACACAAGGTGTAATGCCAACGATGAGTAAGAGCAAAATACTGCTGGTCGACGACGACCCGGGCTTGCTGAAATTGCTGACGATCCGCCTCAGGACCGAGGGCTACGAGGTCGAGGCGGTACAAAGCGGGATGGCCGCGCTGAATGCGGCAACGCGCAACCACCCGGATCTGGTGATTTCCGATCTGAAAATGGACGGCATGGACGGCATCGGCCTGCTGGGCGAATTGCAGCGTAAATGGCCGGGGCTGCGCGTCGTCATCATGACGGCCCACGGCACGATCCCGGATGCGGTAAAGGCGACGCAGACCGGCGCTTTCGGTTTCATCACGAAACCGATCGACAAAAACGAGCTGCTCGATCACATCAACCGGGCGTTACAGGTCTCGGGCGCCGCCGCGGATGCCGAGGACTGGCATGCCGAGATCATCACCCGCTCGGCCGTGATGGAGGAGCGCCTCAGCCAGGCCAGAATGGTGGCAGCGAATGATACGCGCGTACTACTTACCGGGGAGTCCGGCACCGGCAAGGAGCTTCTCGCGCGGGCGATCCACCGCGCCAGTGGTCGCGCGGACCGCCCGTTTGTTGCCATCAACTGCTCGGCGATGGCGGAAATGCTGCTCGAGTCCGAATTGTTTGGCCACGAGAAAGGCGCGTTTACCGGTGCGACGCGGCGTCATGACGGGCTTTTCCAGGCCGCGAGCGGTGGCACGCTGCTGCTCGACGAGATCGGTGACATGCCCCTCGCGTTGCAGGCGAAATTGTTGCGCGTGCTGCAGGAGGACCAGGTTCGCCCGGTTGGCAGCGCCGAATCGGTGACGGTGGACGTGCGCGTGATCTCGGCCACCCACCGCGATCTGAAGGCTATGATGGAACGGGGCGAGTTTCGCGAGGATCTGTTCTATCGCCTCAATGTCGTCAATATCGCGTTGCCGTCGCTCGGAGAAAGACGCGAGGACATCCCGTTGCTGACCGAGCATTTCCTCCGCGAAATCGCGATGGATACCGGGCAGGAGCGGCGCGTTTATGCACCCGAAGCGGTCGAGATGCTGGTCTCGGCCGACTGGCCCGGCAACATCCGCCAGCTCTATAACGTCGTGAGGCAGAATGCGACGCTGTCATCGAGCCCGGTCATCAGCGCCGAGGCGGTCAAGGCGGCGCTGGGCGACGACAGCGATGCGCTGGCGTCCTTTGCCGAGGCGCGCGACGA
>PKUM01000051.1 GCA_002868855.1 Chromatiales bacterium
ATTCAATCAGAAAAAATCATAAATGGCGGCTTTGATCCCACAGCGAGATCTCGTCGCTAAACCGAGTGACCACTATGACAGCAGACGTTTTTTTCCAGATGATTGAGGCGCTGGCGGTTTCCGTCGCGGTCGGCTTTGCGATGATCCAGGTACGGCAATACCGGCGCGATAAACACCGCGAGGCAGCGATGGAGCTGTTGCATGCATTTCAGACGCCGAGTTTCGCACGGGCGCTGAACATCGTTTACTGCATGCCCGATGGCTTATCGAAACGAGAGGTCGAGGAGTTCGCCGGAGACGAGTTTCACCTCGTGTATGCGATGACGACCACCTGGGAGAGCCTCGGAGTTCTCGTTCATCACGGTGAAGTGGATTTGCAGTTGATCGACGATTTTTTCAGTGGGCCGATTATCGTGTCATGGCGAAAGCTGGAAAATCACGTCATGGGTGAACGCAGGGAAGTCGGCCGCGAAACCATCAACGAGTGGTTTCAGTGGCTGAAAGAAAGGCTCGAAGAGACCGAGTCGGACGCACCCCCTACACCCGCGCATATCGAGTACAAGAACTGGACGCCGCCGAGGCACTAACGGGTCGCAGGCGGTCGCCCGTAACCGGCCGTAGCGGAGGTGAAGCAATCGAACCGCCCTGTTCCGTAAAATGAGGAGTTGTGCAACCGGCTAGCGGTCAGCCGCAATCGCCGCCCTTGATGCGACACCGCGCCAGGATATTCGATTGCAAATTCCACCGGTTCGCAGCGAGGGTCAGCCCGCCGTAATCGGCGAGGCAAGTCCCTATCCTGTTCACGGTACCGGCGCGCTTGTAACCGGCGGTAACAACGTGCCGACGGCGACGATGCGCTGGCTCCAGTAACCGAGTGGCGGATAGGGGCCGCTCCTGGACATGGATGCCGGGAATTCAAAATACTGTTTGGTGGTCACGGAAGCCGGAGTGCCTTTCTCCTCTTTGCCATGGCCGTGGTACATCTTGTACTGGATTACATTCCCGTTCGGGTCACGTGTGACCTCGGTCACCGTCGCCATGTGATTGATGTTGTTTGGCGTACTGGGCGCCGCGAACAACTGCTCCAGGCCGAGCGTCGACACCGGCCGCCCGCGCGAGAACCACACAACGGCGCCGGGCCGGATGAGATTCCGGTGATCCAGCAAGTCCTGCGGAATATCGGCGATACCGGGCGCATCGTCATAATAGATCGGCGTGAGGCGACCACGATCCGCATACCACCTGGCTACAGCACGCGACGACCGGTAGGGCACATTGAACTGCACAACGTTGTTTCCCCCTCTGACGTAGGGACGGACGCCAGCCGGTGCGGTCAGTTCGCTCTCCGCGTCCGGGCATGCGGCCGCCACAGCGCTGGACAACCGCAGGAAGTTGCCTGAACAGTCTCGCCACTCCTGCGGTGCGCTGCGGTTGTAGGGTATTTTCTGTGCCTCGAGAGCGCTCACAATCGGGCGCAGTACGTCGGCCATGTCTCGCACCTGACCATTGCACATCGCGTAGTGTGACTTGTTGCCTAACGAAACCGTTGGCGGCGGTGGCGGGATGATCTCAGGCTGCGGTGGCGACGGTTTCGGTTCGGGTGTCGTTGTCGTACAAGCCATAGGTAATGCCAGTACCAGTAGCAGGGGCAACATGACTCTCTGTTTCATTATTTGCATTACTCCCAATACCTTTGTGCGTCGTGCATCCGCTGCACGTTGTGGGTTCAGCATAATGCGCGAAGATCGCAGCGATAGCTATCGGGTTGCGGAAAAGCCAATCAATAAAATGCGTTTTCGAGTCGGCGTGCGATTTCCTTAACTTTTGCCGCGGCGCCGAGTTTTATTGCTGTTTCGGATTAATCGGCGGTCACGATCGCGGCGGGGCTGGTGGGTTTTCCGTAGACGTGTTGTCGAATTGAGCGTAGTAGTCCTCGCGAAAGCTGCGCAGCAGCGCCTCGGTTCGGCTGGCACTGACGCGTTCATGGGTGAGCGCTTCACGGGCCAGGTCGAGACTTGCCTCCAGGTTCTCCGATATGGCAAGCCTGGCACCGAGCTGGCGCAAAACCCGGCACTGGTGCGCGGTTTGTCCACGCGCCAGGATCGTGACTTCGGGGTATTCGCGGTGCAGCGCAGCCACGATGCCCTCGGTGGCCTCGAAGTCGTTCACGGTAACGATTACGAGTCTTGCATCGGCCACGCCCACCGAGCGGAGCACGTTGGGCTTGCGGCTGTCGCCGTAGAATATGTGATGTCCGTTGGCGCGTTCGCGCAGAACCAGCGTTGAGTCCCGATCGATCGCGACATACGGCATGCCCGCCGTTTTCAGGATCGCGCCGATACGCCGCCCGACACGGCCGAAACCGGCGATAACGACGGGTGCTTTTGTCGGTTTTTCATGGTCTGTGGCCGGCGGTCGCTTGTCGGCCGATGCAAGGCGCTGCGCCAGCGCGGCAAGCGGCGGCGTCACGAGCATGCTCAGTACCACGACCAGCAACAGTCGCTGAAACAGTTCCGTTTCGAGCAACTCGGCCTGGAAAGCATAGCCGAACAGCACCAGGCCGAACTCGCCGCTTTGCGCGAGCAACAAGGCAACGGCCGCCGCGGTGCGCGGGCGAAGGCCAAAAGCCATTGCCAGCGGCCACAAGACGAGAATCTTGATGGCGATCAGGGCAACGAGCAGGCCGAGTGTCGGAACGGGTTCCGCGACAAACAGTCCCAGCTCGAGGGACATGCCCATGGACATGAAGAACAGTCCCAGCAGCAGGCCTCGAAAGGGTTCGATTTCGGCAACGACCTCATGCCGCAAAGGTGAATCGGCGATCAGCAATCCGGCAATGAACGCGCCCATCGCCATCGACAGTCCCAGGTGTTCGGTGAGCAACGCGCTGCCAAGCACGAGCAGGACCGCCACCGCGGTAAATATCTCCTGACTGTGAGTCTGGGCGATGCGGTGCAGCAGCGGCTGTAACAGGAAGCGGCCGCTGACAATCGCAGCCACAAGGATCGCGACGGCTTCGACCAGCGCGAGCGCAATGTCGGTACCGATCGTGAAATTCTGCATCGCAAGTAGCGGTATGAGCGCCAGCAATGGGACCACTGCGAGGTCCTGGAACAACAACACCGACAGCGATGCACGGCCGTACTCGGAATGCAGCGACCGCCGCTCGGCAAGCAGTTGCAGGACGAAGGCCGTCGATGACAAGGCGAGAGCGGGACCGATGATGACGGCCGCTCGAAATGCAACGTCCAGCAACAGGTATGCGGTAGCCGTGATCACCGCTGCTGTCGCCAGAACCTGCAACGTACCAAGCCCGAACACGAGGCGCCGCATCAGCCAGAGTCTCGACGGCTTGAGTTCGATACCGATGATGAACAGCAGGAGTACGACGCCCAGTTCCGCTAGCCGGCTAATCTCGGTGACGTTATCGATCAGCGCCAGCCCCGATGGTCCGACCATGACTCCGGCGACGAGAAAGCCCGGAACCGCACCAAAACCGACCAGGCGAAACAGGGGCACCGCAATCACGGCCGCGCCCAGCAGGATTACGATATCGAGAATGTAGTTGGCCGTCATTGCGTAAATTTCGGATTGCGGTCAGTACTGAATATAACCTTTCGGACTCCCGTCGTCTTTGCTTTGACATGGCGCGGCATGCAGAGTTTTACGCGACCACAACCGCGGCGGCCGAATCCGGTCGATGCTCGCATCAATAAAGCCCCGGCGACAGGGCAACCAAGTGCCGGGGCCGCGCGAAGCCCCCCGGTCCGGAGCGCGATAATCCGGGTCAGGGTATTCCGGTCTGGGTATTCGAATCAGGGAAGTCGGGTCAGGGAAGCCGGGTCACGGAAGCCGGGTCAGGGAAGTCAGGTCAGGGAAGTCGGGTCGGGAAGTCGGGTCAGGGAAGTCGGGTCAGGGAAGTCGGGTCAGGGAAGTCGGGTCAGGGAAGTCGGGTCAGGG
>PKUM01000281.1 GCA_002868855.1 Chromatiales bacterium
CGTGAAAGAAGACGGCAGTTTTCGCCTGGACATGAGTTACTTCAATTACGCAACCGGTCTGACCATGACCAACCGCAAATTCGATGCCCTGTTCTGTGGCCCCCCCAGGGCGCCGGAGTCAGAGATCAGCCAGCGCGAAATGGACATCGCCCGCTCGATACAGGTGGTCACCGAAGAGGTCGTGCTGAAGAACGCGCGCAGCGTTCACAAGGAACTGGGCACTGAATATCTCTGCCTGGACGGCGGCGTTGTGCTCAATTGTGTGTCCAATGGTCGGATTTTGCGCGAGGGACCATTCAAGGACATCTGGATTCAACCAGCAGCCGGTGACGCCGGAGGCGCACTGGGTGCAGCGCTCTCGGTGTGGTACGAGTATCTAGACAACTCGCGCAGTGCTTCGGCTGGTGACGATATGCAGGGCGCATACCTGGGTCCTCGCAACCCACCGGAAGACATCAAAGCCTACCTCGATAGCATCGGTGCATCCTACGAAGAATTAGACGACACGGTGTTAATGCCGCGTTTGGCCGAGATCCTGGGCGACGAAAATGTCGTCGGCTGGTTTCAGGGACGCATGGAATTCGGGCCGCGCTCGCTGGGCGGCCGAAGTATCATCGGCGACCCTCGCAGCCAGAAAATGCAATCAGTGATGAACCTGAAGATCAAGTACCGGGAGTCCTTCCGCCCCTTTGCGCCTGCCGTGAAAGCAGAGCGCGTATCCGACTGGTTCGAAATCGACCGCAAGAGCCCCTACATGCTGCTGGTGGCACCGGTAAAAAAGGAAAAATGCCGGATCATGACCGAGGAACAGCAGCATCTGTTTGGTATCGAAAAACTCAACATCCCGCGCTCAGAAATTCCGAGCATCACGCACGTAGATTACTCGGCACGAATCCAGACAGTGCACAAAGAAACCAACCCCCGCTTCCATCGCCTTCTCGATGCGTTTGAGGACGCCACCGACTGTCCGGTACTGGTCAATACCTCCTTCAACGTGCGTGGCGAACCCATTGTCTGCACCTCCGAGGACGCCTACCGCTGTTTTATGCGCACGGAAATGGATTACCTGGTTCTGGAGAATTTTCTGCTGTGCAAAAACCGCCAGCCGCCATGGCAAGAAACCACCGACTGGCGGGGCGAGTACGCACTGGACTGACTATGACTGGCAATATCGCAACCCTGGACAAGGCGGGCTACCGAAAATTCGGCCTGGTGAGCAGTGCAATCGTCGTCATTTTGTTCGGCCTGTGCATACCCTTCCTGTTCTCCCTCGGCTATCCGCGATGGCCATGGATGTTTGCGGGTGTACTCAGCTTATGGGCGCTACTGGTCCCTGCTACGCTGAAGCCGGTCTATATTGGCTGGATGAAATTTGGCAACATGATGAACTGGATCAATACGCGGCTGATCCTCGGTATTTTATTCTATGGCTTGTTTATGCCGTTCGGACTGGTAATGCGTGTTTTTGGCAAAGACCCGTTGCATCGAAAACTCGATGACAATAGTGCAAGCTACAGGGTTAAAAGCCGCAGCGTCGATAGGAACAACGTGGAGCATCCATACTAATGTTGGATTTAATCAAGGACCTTTGGGGCTTCATGCGCGCCAGGAAGAAATTCTGGCTGGCACCGATAATCATGGTCATGCTGCTGTTGGGCGCATTGATTGTGCTGACCCAGGGTTCCGCCGTCGCGCCGTTCATCTATACCCTGTTTTGATGCTTGCACAAGCATCGGCATCGACAGGCGATTACCAAAGCGACTGAACTGCAACAGCGCACCCGGCTACCGCTGAATCGACATCCAGTCGGCGAGCCCGCCCTTTCGCCGGTGCCGGTTTGCGAATATTCGCCATCAGGTCAATGTAATTCCAATACGCCATTGCCTGATGCGTTTGTCGCCGCATCCGGATTAATCGAAAAAGCAGGCAACTCCCGACGGATGGGGCCAGGATAGACATCGTCGCCGCCCAGGCTCTGACCCGGAAAGAGCAGACCGTCATCTGCCCCGACGCCGGGGTCGTGCCAGGCTGGGGTATCCGGTTCGACTTCGTTGTACTGATGCCCGAAGGGCAAAGAGTCACTGTCCCGGAATGTCGCCAACGGCCGTCTCCGCGTCTTCGGCCGCCTGTTTTAACTCGCACAGTGCATGGTTCCAGATTACGTCATGGATGAATTCCGGGAACATCATCCGGAAAGCACCCCACAGCAACCGTTGTGCGGGACTTACGCCGCGTGCGTAGTCGAATGCCAGGTAGATCGTGAGCGCGCAGTGGGTCGGCGAATCGGGTTCGAGCAGAAACACGAACGATCCGCCGTCGGCGAAGCCGCCGAGCACTCTGTAGCGGATCACATTCGGATCTCCCGACTCCTCCTGAACCACCCGGAAAGTCATGACGCCACCCAAAATGCGGTACTGAATCGTGCAGCCTGGATGCAGGGGTTGCCCGCCAATCCGGCGGATCCTCACCCAGCGAGGATTGAGATAGGGCCGGGCGGATTCGCCGAACTCCGCCAGCAGTCCAAGTGCAATCGACAGACTGGCACGGATGTGGATCGTGTAGAGACATTCGAATTCATACCGCCGTCCCTGCATTAGCTGGCGTCGTCTCGCTGGCAGCCGCTCGGCCGGCACGGCGGTCGGGAAGCGCCCTACGCCCGACCAGTCCAGGCCGAAGAACACCTCTGTCAGCCAATTTCGCAGGGTGATGTAGATGCCACCCGTCAGGATCTTCCATAGCGTCGCCGGTCTCAGCATCGCCCACGCGATTTTCTCGTAATTTTCGTCGCCGCTGGAGATACCCCAAAAGATTTTCTCGAAGCTGCGGCGAGAGCGGCGTTGCGACTTACGCTCGGTGGCAAAAGTCTGGTAGATGATCCGGCTCAGCGTCGGGCTGGTGAAAAACCAGCGGTAGAGGAAGAAGATAACCGATGCGAAACGATTGTCTCGGCGAAACCGGTTCATGGTCGGTGCGTAACCCGAGGTCAGGCTGACAGTGTCCGTGCCCTGACTGAGAACCACCATGGCGAGGTCGCGCGCCATGTCATGCGCGGCGAGGATACCGTCCTTGTATTGACGGCTGGTCGCCAGATCGCCAACAGCCGCCACGCGATGACCGTAGGGCAATTTCGCGGTACCGACCACGATGCTGGGGTTGCAGATGCAGCGTATCTTCAGCGCTGCCCCGCCCGGCAGGATGCGGCGTATCCGCGGCGTCGCCAGGAAGCTCTTAATCAACTCGAGATTCTGTTTGCGGCTCGCAGCGTCGTCGACACTGCCGCCGATCAGCGTAATGGTGAAGTAGCCTTTCTTCGGCATGATGGAACACATGTCGAGGCGCAACCGGTCGACACTGCTCTCGAGGTAGTGCAGCATCCCCTCGGCGAGTTCGAAGCAATCGGTCGGCGCGGCCAGCTCGACGATGAGCGCCTTGCGCAGGCGGGGCGGCTCGTAGGCCGGCTGAAGCATCCGCAACAGCGCGACGGAGGTGTGGCTATCTGCTCTCGCCGAGGACCGTTCGTTGACCCCGCCAGCGAAGGCGGCAAAATCGGCGGTCAAGGCCTCTTCTTCCCCGGCGGCGGAATAACAGAGCACGGGCCGTTGATCATGGTCGTAGAATGCCCGGTTTACCCGGGCGCCTATCAGTTCTGCCCCATAGCCGACCGCAGTATCCATCAACAATGCATCGAAGGACGCATGGTGCGGGCCGTGACCCACCGGCAGCGAGCCACGATAAACCGAAAGCATCTCGCGGCCTTTCGGCACGTGCAGGTAGATGGGTTTCCAGTTGCCCTGGACCGTAATCGACTTCACCCGAGTCTGCAGCACATCATCGGGAATGCCGATGTCCAGTTCGGCCAGCGCTTCACTGAGCCGGGGGGAG
>PKUM01000042.1 GCA_002868855.1 Chromatiales bacterium
CCGGCGTTACCTCGTTGCAGAAAGTGCTCGTCGTGCGCAATACCGGCGGCGCCATCGACATGGAGGACGGGCGCGATGTCTGGTTCCATGAAATGGCAACGGGCCTGGCGAAGGAATGTCCGGTCGAGGAGATGAATGCGGAAGATCCGCTGTTCATCCTCTACACCTCCGGATCAACGGGTCAGCCAAAGGGTGTTTTGCATACAACGGGCGGGTACCTGGTATACGCGGCAATGACCCATGAGTACGTCTTCGATTATCACCCTGGCGACATCTATTGGTGTACCGCGGACGTGGGCTGGGTAACCGGTCATAGTTATATCGTGTACGGGCCGTTGGCGAATGGCGCTACCACGCTCATGTTCGAGGGTGTCCCTAATTACCCGGACTTCAGCCGCTTCTGGCAGGTATGCGACAAGCACAAAGTCAATATCTGCTATACCGCGCCGACCGCAATCCGGGCCCTGATGCGCCACGGTGACGATCCGGTCAAGGCAACCTCACGCAAGAGTCTGCGCCTGCTCGGTTCGGTTGGCGAGCCCATCAACCCGGAAGCCTGGGAGTGGTATTACCACGTCGTTGGCGACGGGCGTTGCCCGATTGTCGACACCTGGTGGCAGACCGAAACCGGCGGAATACTCATTACGCCTTTACCGGGCGCAACCGCGCTCAAACCAGGTTCAGCTACACGACCGTTTTTCGGGGTTCAGCCTGCGCTCGTCGACGGCGAAGGTATCCGTCTCGAGGGCGCGAACGAGGGGAACCTGGTGCTGCTCGATAGCTGGCCGGGACAGATGCGCACGGTTTACGGTGACCACAAGCGTTTTGTGGATACCTATTTCAGCACATTCCCGGGCACTTACTTTACCGGTGACGGAGCGCGTCGCGACGAGGATGGCTATTACTGGATTACCGGTCGTGTCGATGATGTGTTGAATGTTTCCGGTCACCGCATGGGAACCGCCGAAATTGAGAGTGCGCTGGTTGCTCATGATGCCGTGTCGGAGGCGGCAGTCGTAGGATATCCGCATGACGTCAAGGGGCAGGGGATCTACGTTTATGTAACTCTTAAAGACGGGTATTCGCCCTCCGATGAATTGCACAAGGAGCTGCGGCAATGGGTTCGAAAGGAGATCGGGCCGATCGCGACTCCCGATCTCATACAGTGGGCGCCGGGTCTGCCGAAGACACGTTCCGGCAAGATCATGCGGCGGATTTTGCGCAAGGTGGCGGCGAACGAGTTCGACAACCTTGGCGATACCTCGACGCTTGCCGAACCCGAGGTCGTTGAGCAGCTTATCGACAATCGCCAAAATCGCTGATCGATAAAAGGTGGCCAGATGAATCTGGCAGACAAAATAATTATCGCGGACGACCACCCGCTTTTTCGCGAGGCGTTACGCCAGGCGGTAGAGCGGGTTTGTCCGGGGTGCGAAATTGTCGAGGCTGAGGACCTTACCAGTCTGCAGGCGGTGACCGAT
This sequence comes from Chromatiales bacterium, assembly GCA_002868855.1. GTDB lineage: Bacteria > Pseudomonadota > Gammaproteobacteria > Steroidobacterales > BM003 > BM003. The sequence continues at coordinate 1,482 of PKUM01000042.1, forward strand.
GCCCACCCGAACGCAGATCTGCTGTTGCTGGATTTGCACATGCCGGGTGTAAACGGATTCAGCGGTCTCATTTACGTGCGTTCGCACCAGGCAACGCTACCAACGGTCGTGGTCTCCGCGCTGGAGGAGACCTGGGTGATCCAGCGGGCGCGCGGTCACGGTGCCGCGGGTTTTATTCCGAAGTCGGCACCGGTGCGGGTAATTGCCGAAGCAATGCAGACGGTCCTCGAGGGCGAAAGGTGGTTTCCTCCCGGCACCGAGGGCGGGGCGCTCGATCCACTCGAGAGCGACATTGCAGAGCGAATCGCGCAGCTTACACCGCAGCAATTCCGGGTATTGATGTTGCTCTCGGAAGGCTTGCTGAACAAACAGATCGCGTTCGAGATGTCGGTATCGGAAGCGACGGTGAAGGCGCATGTGACCGCGATCATGAAAAAGCTCAAGGTCAACAACCGCACCCAGGCCGTTCTCGAGGCCGCGCGACTGACGGTCAAACCGCCGAAACTGGACCCCGCGACGCTCGAACAGGCCTGATTCAGGCTGCGGCGCGGGTTCTGAGCAGACTGTCGAGGGTTGCGCGCAGTGCCGCCGGTTTTACGGGTTTTCGCAACAAGGGATATCCGAGCGTTTTCGCCTGCAGCCTCAGTTCCTCGGAATGATCGGCGGTAATTACCGCACCGGGTATGTCGCTGCGCCAGTGCGCGCGCAATTCACCCATCAGATCCAGCCCGTTTTCGCCATGATCGAGATGGTAATCCACGAGCATTGCCGCAGGTGGGTCCTCTCCCTCGAACAGTTTCCGCGCTTCGTCGAGCGATGCTGCCATCAATGGCACGCTGCCCCAGCGGCCTAGCAGGGCCGCCATTCCGTTCAGCACTTCAGGCTGGTTGTCGACACACAAAATGCGGGCGCCTTCCAGTCGTGTACCCGCGATGTACCCGGTTGTCACCGGCGGGCGGGTGACCTTCTCCGACTCGGTCGCTGCGGGTACCGTGACGGAAAACATGCTGCCGCGGCCATGGCGTGACCGGACGTCGATCGAATGGCCCAGCATTCCGGCGATGCGCTCGACGATGGCGAGCCCCAGTCCCAGTCCCTTGTCCTTGCTGCCAGCGCTTTCAATCCGGTGGAATTCGACAAAAATCGCAGCGAGGTTGTGTTCCGCGATGCCGCAGCCCGTATCCCACACCTGGATCTCTATGTTGTCCCCGCGGCGGCGGCAGCCAAGCAGCACCCCGCCGTCGCGGGTGTAGCGGATGGCGTTTACCAGCAGGTTCTGCAGAATTCGCCGCAATAACTGGCGATCGCTGCGGACAACCTCGTTTTTGACATGTACGCGGATACGCAGGCCTCGTTCTTCGGCCAGCGGGGCGAATTGCTCGCGCAGTGCCGGTAATAATTCTCCGAGGTGGACTGCCTCGTATTCAGGCACGAGTGCATCGGAATCGAGTTTCGAGATGTCGAGCAAAGCGCCCAGCAAATCCTCCGCGGCGCCAAGGCTTCCATCGATCTGTCGCACCAGACGGCGATGCGCCAGCTCGAGTTCGTCCTCCTGGTCCGACAGAACCGACGTAAACAGGCGTGCCGCATTCAGCGGTTGCAACAGGTCGTGTGTCGCCGCGGCGAGGAACCGGGTTTTACTGACGTTGGCCTGTTCCGCATCGGCTTTTGCTGCCCGCAGCGCGGTCATGGCATGAGTAAGATCCTTGGTGCGCTCGTCGACCCGCTGTTCGAGTTCGGCCTTGGCTTCGCGTAACGCGAGTTCGGCGCGGCGGCGTCCCGAGATGTCCTGAAACATGCCGTAGAATCCAGGCACGGTGCCGTCTTCATCGTGTTCCGGAATGTAGGTGCCGAGCGCATAGAAATTACTGCCGTCCGCTGCCTCCAGCTCCAGTTCGAAATCCTGCCTCTGGCCGCGCAAAGCGGCCTCCATGTAGCCGGTGCGCTGCAGCAGCTGTCTCTGGGTCAGCACGTCCTCGATTCGCTTGCCAACAATGTCCTGCATCGGGATTCCGGCGAATTGCAGGTAAGCTTTGTTGGCAAACCGATAGCGGCCCTCGCGGTCCACGTAGGCGAGCATCAGCGGCGCATTGTCCGTGTACAGGCGTATGCTGCGTTCGCTCTCGCGCAGTGCGGTCTCGACGTTTTTGTAATCGGTGATATCGGTATAGGTCGTTACATATCCGCCGCCGACCATCGGCTTGCCGCGAATCTCGAGAACTCTGTCGTCCTCGTAAATACGCTCGTGACGGTAAGTATGACCCTTTTGCATGTGTTCGATTCGTTTCTTGACCTCTTCACGCACCGCGCCAGATCCCAGCAGGCCGCGTTCGGCATTGAACTGGATCAGTTCAGCCACCGGCTTGCCGAGGTATACCAGCCCATCCG
>PKUM01000174.1 GCA_002868855.1 Chromatiales bacterium
CACCGGCACCTTTTCCTTGCGCAAGGTATTCAGAAAAGGGTCTTGTAACGTCTGCCCCTTGGCCATCCCAAACTCCTATTTTGATTTTTTTGTCGTCCCCGACGGCACCAGATCCACATGTCCACCATCCGGGGAACGCACGATATTATCACAGTGAGCGATGGCCGAAGCCTACTCAACGAACTTGTTCGCGTGTTTTATCAGGGCTCTAATGTGGGCGAGGTTGCCAGATTCAAGAGGGTCGAGCGAAATCGTATTGGTCTGGGCGCGCAGCCAGGTGTACTGGCGTTTCGCCAGGCGCCGGGTCGCGGCTATCCCGCGCCGCACCCCTTCGTCCATCTCGTACTCGCCGTCGAGCGCCGCCCACAGCTGCCGATATCCCACTGCTTTTACCGACGCCATCTCAGGTGTCAGGTCGCCGCGTTCCCTCAGTCCGGCAACCTCCTCCGCGAACCCGGCCGCCATCATGGCCTGAAATCGCCGCTCGATGCGCTCATGCAATAACGATCTGTCGATATCGGCAAGCGCGAGTTTGAGCAGCGGCCCGTCAACCTGTGGCGGCCGCTGCCGACCTATCCAGTCGGACAGAGCAATTCCGGATGCAATGAATACCTCCAGCGCCCGCTGAATTCTCTGCGGATCATTGGGATGTATTCTATTTCCACTGGCAGGGTCGATACGTACCAGTTCCGCGTGCAACGCATCCCAGCCATCCGCCTGTGCCCGGCGCTCGAGATCTTGCCGTATTTCAGGTGCCGCCGGTGGCAGTTCCGCAAGTCCGTACTCCAGGGCATGGAAGTACATCATCGTTCCGCCAGCCAGCATCGGAATATTGCCGGCGGCCTTTATCGCCGCAATCTCCGCCTTTGCGTCGCGTATGAAATCACCCGCAGAGTAAGACTCGGCCGGATCGCGAATGTCGATCAGCCGGTGCGGCGCTTTCTGCAGGACATCGCGGCCGGGTTTCGCGGTGCCGATGTCCATACCGCGATACACCATCGCGGAATCGACGCTGATGATCTCAATGTTCAGCGCCTCTGCCAGCCGCACCGCGAGATCGGTCTTGCCGCTGGCGGTCGGACCCATCAGAAAGACAGTCGGCAGTGCCAATTCGCTCATTGGCCGCGCAGAAATAACCGGTCCAGTTCCTGCATCGTCAACCGGGTCCAGGTGGGGCGACCATGGTTACACTGGTCACCGCGCTCGGTTTTTTCCATTTCCCGGAGCAATGCGTTCATCTCTTCAATCGAAAGCTGGCGATTGGCGCGAATGGATCCATGACATGCCATCGTCGCCAGAACCTCGTTGACGTGCTGCTCCGGCCGCGCGCTGCTGCCCTGCTCGCATAAATCGGCAATCACATCGCGCACCAGCCGCTCGCAATCGGCATTGCGCAGCAACGCCGGAATCTGGCGCAGAGACAGGCGGTCCGGACCACTACGGCTCAACTCGAGCCCAAGGCTGCGAAACCAGCTCTCGTGATTCTCGGCGGCATCCGCCTCACCCTCGGAAACAGCAATCGTTACAGGCACCAGCAAGGGCTGCGCGGTCAAACCTCCTCCCTGGTATTGCGACTTGAGGCGTTCGTAGGTCACCCGCTCATGCGCCGCATGCATATCGACGATAATCAGCCCATCGGCATTCTGCGCGAGCACATAAACTCCCGATAACTGGGCCAGCGCGTAACCGAGGGGCGGTATGTCCTGCTCTGATTCGTAGTTCGTGGATGGCGGCGAATACAGCTGTTCGTAGGCTTGGAGCTGCTCCCTGACCTGAAGCCCCAGTGCCGGCTGGTGCGCTTGCCCGGCAAAAGACTGTTGCGGTCGCAATGGCAGGATCTCCGCGCCCGCGACAGCTGGGGCAGACTCGCCTGACCCCGGCCGCGTCTCCGCTAACGCAGCTTCGACCGCGCGATTCAGGAAACCATGAGCCATCCTGCCGTCGCGAAATCGAACCTCGTGTTTGGTCGGGTGAGCATTGACATCTACCAGACCCGGATCCATCGCAAGAAAAAGCAGGTACGCGGGATGCCTGCCGTGAAACAGGACATCGCTGTAACCCTGACGAATAGCATGACTGACGAGCTTGTCCCTGATCATGCGCCCGTTCAGATAAAAATATTGCATGTCAGGCTGGCTTCGTGAGCTGGTCGGTAGCCCAAGCCAGCCACTCAACGTCAGCCCGACCCCGGTATGTTCGATGGCCAGGCAATTCTCAGCGAATACGTCGCCCAGGACCCGGGCGATCCGCCTCTGTCGCTCATCGTCGCTGCCTGCTGCCGGCAAATGCAGAATTTCGCGCTGGTTATGGCGTAAGCGAAACTCAACCTCGAAATGCCCAAGCGCGATGCGTTTGAATACCCGCTCCGAGTGACCGAATTCGGTACGTTCGGTACGCAGGAATTTGCGCCTGGCGGGCGTATTGAAAAAGAGATCCCGGACGGTCACGGTCGTGCCACGCGCATGGGCGACCGGCTCCGGCTGGGAAACCGCGCCCTGCGAACAGCGTATTCCCCAGCCTTGCTCGTCTGCGTCGGTTCGGGAGGCCATTTCCAGCTGTGAAACCGAGGCGATGCTCGGCAGCGCCTCGCCGCGAAACCCGAGACTGACGACGTGCTCCAGGTCATCCAGCGAAGCTATCTTGCTGGTCGCATGGCGCGCGACGGCAAGCGCAAGCTCCGGCGCCGGAATACCGGCGCCATCGTCTCTGACCCTGACGAGTTTGATCCCGCCCTGACCCAGTTCAACGTCAATGCGCCGCGCCCCGGCATCAAGGCTGTTCTCCATCAGTTCCTTAAGCACCGATGCCGGCCGCTCAACAACCTCGCCGGCGGCGATCTGGTTGACCAGTTGGACCGGAAGTTCGCGAATCGTCATGGGAATCTGCAGGATCGGCAAAACGGACTCCGGCATGATGCCGCAGCCCAGAGGTCGTTTCCAGCAAATGCGCGGCGCGGATCAGCTCGCCGGTATCGTCAATACCTGGCCGACCCGAATACGGTCGTTTCTCAGACCGTTGGTCTGGCGTAGCTGGCGCATACTGACGTTGTATCGGTCAGCGATACCCGACAGCGTGTCGCCGCGCGAAATGACGTGCTTCACCGAATCTGCGCCGGGAGCACCAGACGACTGCGCGAGCAACGTCCCTGGTGGCGCGTTGTCATTGAAGTAGGCCTTTATGCCGAGCAGAATCGAACTCGCCAGACGGGTCTGCTCGTTTTTGTCGCGCAAACGCTTCTCTTCCTGCGAGTTGGAAATAAATGCCGTCTCGACGAGGATCGACGGAATATCCGGCGACCTGAGTACGACAAAATTTGCCGACTGCAGTTTGCTCTGATGGACCCGGCCCACCTTGCCCAGTTCAGCCAGCACCTTCTCACCAACACTGGTACTCGCGCTGATCGCCGCGTTTTGCGAGAGATCGAGCAACACGCTGGCCAGCACATCGTCTTTATCGGACAGCGAAACACCGCCGACCAGATCGGCCGCGTTTTCGCGCTGAGCGAGGCGTTTGGCGGCCTCGCTACTGGCACCACTCTTCGACAGCACATAGACCGAGGAGCCACGGACTCGCCGATTTTCCGCCGCATCTGCGTGAATCGATACGAACAGGTCCGCCTGCATCTGGCGCGCGCGTTCCATACGATCGTAGAGATTGACGAAATAGTCGCCGTCGCGAACAAGCACCGCGCGCATTCCTGGCTGGGCGTCAATCTGTTGTTTCAATTTGCGCGCTATCGCGAGCGTGACATTTTTTTCTCGCGTACCGTGACGGCCGCTCGCCCCCGGATCCTTGCCACCATGACCCGCGTCAACCGCAATCACCAGGTCACGGCCCGTCTGCTGAAGGGTCCGCACCTGCTTGACCGGAGCAGCGGGTGATCCCGCGGACCCGGAGTCCGAGTGAATCAGGTCGATTACGAGGCGGTGGCCGGCGGAAGCGCCCGGACGGGCCACAAAACTTTTAGCCCTGACCGCGGCCGTAAGATCCAGCACGACCCGCAGATCGCCATTGTTCTTGGTACCGGTGCGAATACGGCTGACGCTGCCTTTCACCGCGGGTATCGCGACTTTGTCCCGATCGATGCGGGCGGCCTCAACATCGATAACGACGCGATCCGGTCCCGAAAGCGAAAAAATCTTGTGGCTGACAGGCCCGCTCAGATCAAGAACGACTCGCGTCTTGTCCGGCGCGGCCGACAATCGGACACCATTAATTTCCACAGGCGCCGCACTGGCGCAGCCAACCCAGATCAGTCCCAGCAGAAGCGTTGCGTAGCGTGCCATATCGATCGTTGTTGTTCTCGTATCCCCGGATGCCCGAATCAGAGCGGGCACGATGCCATAATGTACCCACTATTCCAGTCATTTGGCAATAGTTTCTGCTTCTAAATTATACGGATACGTCTACAACCTAGATACGGGGTGAAAAATCCTGATCACCCGCGCCGGCAGTCGCGTTCAGATTTGCAATGATGGCCTCCCCCCAATCGGTACCGGATTCGATAACAACGCTCCTGCCGGTTCCTGAGTAATCGAGCGCAACGGTGAGGTCTGGCGTGCCCAGGGCCCGGCCAGCGCGTTCAGGCCACTCGACAAGAACGACCCAGCCACTCTCGCTGAAATCGCGATACCCCAGAAATTCAAGTTCGCTGTCGTCGCCCAGCCGGTACAAATCGAGATGAGCGACATTGAATCCCGTAAATTCGTAGACTTCGACGAGCGTATAGGTTGGACTACGGACTGCGCCGGAATGACCAAGGGAGCGAAGAAAACTCCTTACCAGCGTGGTTTTTCCCGCCCCCAGCGGACCACTGAGCGCAATCAGAACCGGCCGCGCGCGATCCGTTCGCGCAACCAGCCCGGCCAGTTGTTCCCCCAGGGCCGCGGTGTCAGCCTCCGCGCCGAGCTCTGCGGTCAATCGCGACGATTCAGCCATTCGCGGAGCGGCTCCATCAGATCGCCGGCAATCAGCCCGAGTTCACCGCCGCGCGCCGCCGCGATGTCGCCAGCACAGGCGTGGGCAAGCACTCCGAGCGCAGCGGCACGCGAACAATCATCGATTCGCGCAGCCAGCGCCGCGATCACCCCGGTCAAAACGTCACCCATGCCTGCCGTCGCCATACCGGGATTTCCACGATCGCACAGGTTGATTGGGTCGGATCCATCCGTTATCAGGGTGCCCGCGCCTTTCAAAACCGAGACGCCGCCAAATTTTTCGGCAATCGCACAAGCGCTGGCAATCCGATCTTGCTGGACACTGGCAGCAGTGACACCAAGCAGTCTGCCTGCTTCTCCGGGATGAGGCGTCAGGATCCAGCGATCATCGCGCCTCGGCGCTGCTGCCAGAAGATTGAGGCCGTCCGCATCGATCACGATGCGCGGCGCAAGCTCCAGAGCCGCCTCGAAAACCGTTTGCGCCCACTCGCTTTGGCCCAGCCCGGGACCCAGAGCCACCATGTCGGCCTGACGCAGCAATGGCGAGAGATCCGCCGCGCCGCTGACACCGCGGCAAATCAGTTCCGGGCGCCCGGCTGCTATCGCGGCACTATGCTCATGGTGGGTAGCGATTGTGACCAGGCCGGCGCCGCAACGCAGTGCTGCTTCCCCGGCAAGACGCGCCGCACCGGGCATCCCCGGGCCTCCCCCGATAATCAGCACGCGCCCATGATCGCCTTTGTGGGCGCTGCGTTTGCGAGGAACCAACAGGTCGGCAAATTGTTTGCGGCGCAGGCGTTGCGCCCGGGCCGGCACTTGTGCGTGAACATGCCGCGGGACCCCGAGCCCATCGAAGTGCAGCGTTCCAACATGGTCGGGACCGGCGCCGACATAGAAGCCGACCTTGAGGCCGACAAACGTGACCGTGTGACTGGCGCGAACCGCAACGCCCATGACAGCGCCACTGTCCGCATGCAGTCCCGACGGAATGTCCAGTGCAATGACCGGAACGCCGCTGGCGTTGATTGCCGCGACGGCCTCACGGAACCGACCAGTCAGTTCGCGATCCAGCCCGGTACCGAGAATCGCGTCCGCGACAACCCCGGCATCCCGCAGCAACGCCGGGTCCCAGTCGACCACCGTACCGCCGGACTCTTCGAAATCGGCGTATGCACGAGCGGCATCACCGGTCAGTTTGGCCGGGGCAACCAGCGCCACTACCGTTACGTCATGGCCCTGGCCTCTCGCGATGCGCGCAACGACATAGCCATCACCGGCATTGTTGCCGGCGCCGCAGACGACCAGAAGCCGACCCTGACCACCCCACATGTCACGCAAAACCGCAAAGGCGGCCTCGCCCGCGCGCTGCATCAGCGAGTATCCGGGAATGCCTTCCTCCTCGATCGCGCGCCGGTCGAGTTCGCGGACTTCGGCGGCACTATGCAGTTTTACGGGCAGCGGGGTCATTGCCGCCATTATACTTTCCAGCGGCCAACAGGGTGGATTACTGCAGCAGGGAAAATGACGGACACAGAACAAGATCTTTCAGCCCGGATCCGGCACTGGGGAGAGGAACTCGGCTTTCAGGCGGTTGGGGTTGCCAGCGTCGACCTGGTCGAGGACGAAAAATATCTCGAGCGCTGGCTGGAACTGGGACGCCACGGTGAGATGGGCTACATGAAACGTCACGGCCGGCGCCGCTCGAGGCCAGCTCACCTCGTGCCCGAGACAATTTCTGTAATTTGCGTGCGGATGGATTACCAGCCTCAGGCACGGGACGCCTGGAGCGTGCTGGGTGACCGCGACCGGGCTTTCATATCGCGATATGCGCTGGGCCGCGACTATCACAAGGTTCTGCGCGGACGGCTGCGACGTCTGGCGCGACGGATAGGCGACTTCCACGGCGAATTTGGCCATCGCATTTTTGTGGACAGCGCGCCAGTTCTCGAAAAGGCTCTTGCGCGCAACGCCGGGCTCGGCTGGATCGGCAAACACACAAACCTGCTTAGCCGGGAGGCAGGGTCATGGTTTTTCCTCGGCGAAATCTATACCGACATTCCACTCAGCGCCGACACCGTGCCGAGCGAACACTGCGGTAGCTGTTCGGCCTGTATCGATGTCTGCCCCACCCGCGCCATCGTTGCGCCGTACGAACTCGATGCAAGACGGTGTGTCTCGTACCTGACAATAGAACTCCACGGCAGCATACCCGAGGAGTTTCGCACGGCGATCGGCAACCGGATCTATGGCTGTGACGACTGCCAGCTCGTCTGTCCCTGGAACAAATTCGCCAAGGTGGCTGCCGAGCCCGACTTCGCTGTCCGCCACGGTCTCGACGCAGCCCGCCTCGTAGAATTGTTCGACTGGAGCGAGAGCGAGTTCCTGGCCAAAACCGAGGGTAGCGCTATCCGCCGCATCGGTTATGTGCGGTGGCTGCGCAATATCGCGGTTGCCCTTGGCAACGCGACGGGATCGGAATCGGCAGTGGCCGCGCTACGGCGGCGCCGTGATTTTCCGTCCACACTGGTCCGGGAACATGTCGAATGGGCCTTACGTCAGCACGAATCTCCGCAAATCCAAGCTGGAAACTGAGAACTGATCCAAGTTATTTCAGATGGGTGGCGCGTATGTTTAGCGTCACGGATTATGTCTGCTTGGCGCTTGTCACGCCGGAATGCAGGGAGGGACATTCGACATATGTCAAAAAATCGGCAATCAGGATTCCACCGTCGCGACTTCGCGTGCGGCCTCGCTCTCGCGTTGCGCCCGGCCAGCATGATTGGAGCTCGTGGATGAGTGTTGTCGCGCGTACAAACGACACCAGCTTTCTAACCGGATTGCGGCTTTTTGCCGGCGTCGATCCCGACGTCGTGCTGCCCTATCTCGAGCGCACATCCCGGCGCGACCTCGCTGCGGATGAAGTACTGATCGACCCGGACATACCCAATACGGACGTCTACGTCGTCCTGTCCGGCAAGTTGCGGGTGCATCTCAATTCCCCGGACAGCGCTCCCCTGACGCTGCTGGAGACCGGTGCCTGCGCCGGCGAGATGTCGATCATCGAGGACAGGGATCCATCCGCGCACGTGATAGCCGCTGAACCGAGCCACCTGATGGTGATAGGTCATGGTTTGCTATGGGAATTGGTGAACGCCTCACACGCGTTTGCGCGCAACCTTCTGGTTCAGCTTTCCGAACGCGTCCGCCAGGATAACGATGTCATCGTCGACAGCGTGGATATTCTGCGCGAATTCGAGCGCAACGCGGTACGCGACGCACTGACCGATTTGTATAACCGTCACTGGCTGGAGGATATGTTCCGGCGTCGCCTCAATCGGTTGCAGAAGAACAACGGGGACGGCTGCCTGATTATGGTGGACGTCGATCATTTCAAGCGATTCAACGACCGCTACGGACACCTCGCCGGTGACCATGCGCTGTGTCACGTCGCCGATAGCCTGCGCAATTATTTTCGGCCGGACGACCTTATTGCGCGTTTTGGCGGCGATGAATTTGCGGTCCTGCTGCCCGATACGATTTTGGCGGAGGCATTAACAACCGGCGAGCGCGTGCGCAGCAAGATCGAGGCAAGCACCAGCATCGAACTTGCAGGCGAACCCCCGATCACGGTTTCAATCGGTGCAGCGGCGATGGTTGAGGGCGATACGCTGGAGACTTTGCTTAATAATGCCGACGCGGCACTTTATCGCGCCAAGCTGAAAGGCCGGAATTGCGTTTCGGACTAATTGACGAAAAAGTCAGGACCGGTTCAGGCGAATGTTATCGATCAACCGCGCTTTGCCAAGATAAGCGGCGGCAAGCACAACCAGGTCGTTGCTGTCAGGACCCGGCAGACGCAAATCCGAGGCCTCGCGTATCTCCAGATAGTCCGGTTGGAAACCTGCCGCGGCCAGCGCCTCGAGCGCGTTTTTCTGCAATTCCTGGTAATCATGCCGGCCGCCCCTCAGGGATTCCGCCACACCCGACAGAATTTTCCTCAATATCGGAGCCGTCTCACGTTCGGTCGCCGTGAGATAGCGATTGCGCGAACTGTAAGCAAGCCCATCAGACTCGCGCCCGACTGGAGCCCCAAGAATTTCGATCGGGTAATTCAGATCCGCGGTCAATTTGCGGATCACCAGAAGTTGCTGAAAATCCTTCTCGCCAAACACTGCGAGGTCGGGCTGGACGATGTTGAATAACTTCGCCACGACTGTCGCAACGCCCGAAAAGTGCCCGGGACGCACGGCACCACACAGAATATCGGACAGACCGGGCACTTCGATCCGGGCGGTATGCGCCTCGGTATCTTCGTACATATCGCTAACCCCCGGCGCGAACAACATATCGACACCCTCGGCAACCAGGAGTCGCTTGTCCTCCTCGAGAGTTCTGGGGTAACCGGCAAAATCCTCTGCCGGGCCGAATTGAGTCGGGTTGACAAAAACGCTGACGACGACGCGGTCGGCGCGGGCGCGAGCCAGTTGCACGAGTGTCAGGTGGCCGGCATGCAGATTTCCCATCGTCGGAACGAAACCGATACTCTTGCCCTCGAGCCGCCACGACTTGAGTTGGGCGCGAAGCGGAGTTATTGCGGCTAAAGTCTGCATGATGGTTGCCCCGGTCAGGCGAAACAGTGCTCATCGGCCGGGTATTCTCCGCTTTTGACCGCTGCAACATAGGCACGCAACGCTTCCATCGGGCTGCCGGTGCTGCTCATGAAGTTTTGCACGAATCTCGGTTTTCGGCCGGGCGTCAATTCGAGGATGTCGTAGATCACCAGAATCTGCCCGTCCACATCCGGGCCGGCACCGATACCGATCACCGGCACATGGGCGTCGGCGGTGATCTGCGCACCAAGATCCGACGGAATGCATTCGAGCAACAGTAAATCGGCACCGGCCGCTTCCAGCGCCCGGGCATCCGCGCGCATCTGTTCCGCCGCAGCGCCCTCCCGGCCCTGCACTTTGAAACCGCCGATCTTGTGCACCGACTGCGGCTTTAGCCCGAGGTGGGCACACACCGGAATATCGTGACTTGCGAGGTAGGCGACGATTTCGACCTGGCCCGCGCCACCCTCCAGCTTGACCATCTGCGCCCCGCCCTCCTGCATCATGCGGACCGCATTTGCCAGCGCCTGCTCTCGGGTCGAGTAGCTCATAAACGGCATATCTGCCATCAGTAGGGGTCGCGCCAGGCCCCTGCTGACCGCGCGGCTGTGATAGATAATGTCTTCTACCGTCACCGGCACCGTCGTGTCATATCCCTGGATCACCATCCCGAGCGAGTCGCCCACCAGGACGACGTCGACTTCCGCCTCATCCACCAGTGCGGCGAAACTCGCGTCATAAGCGGTCAGGCTAGATATCTTTTCACCCTCTGCCTTCATCTTCTGCAGGGTCGATACATTGACCGGAGGCCGCGGTGAACCGCGTTGTTGTAATTGTGCGTACATGCTTGCTCCTTGGCGGGCCGATAAGCTTGGCCGAAGGTCGGCGCGACTGCAATACGCGCGAAGCCCTCAGGCCAGTGCACCGACCGAAGGATTATAGTAGTGGCGGCCGCTGCGCACCTCCATGATGCGTTCGTGCAGCAGCTGGTAATCGGCGACATTGTTGACCGGGTCGATGTCCGTTGTATTGACGATCAACAGCGGCGAGCGATCGTACTCGTGGAAGAACCGCGCATAGGACTCCATCAGAGCCTCGAGGTACTCGCGCTGAATACGCTGTTCGTGAGCGATACCGCGCATCGCAATCCTGCGCATCAGCACATCGGCCGGCGCCTGCAGGTAGACCACCAGGTCCGGGTCCGGTGCATCGATAGCGAGCTTCGAGAAAATCTGCTCGTACAGTCCCAGCTCGTCTGCGTCGAGCGTGAGTTCGGCAAACAGCCGATCCTTATCGAGCAGAAAATCCGCGACCCGAACCTCTTCGAACATGTCGCTTTGACGCAATTGTTCCATTTGTCGCGCGCGCTGGAAAAGAAAAAACAGCTGGGCGGGCAATGCTGCGCCACGCGGATCCTCGTAGAATCGGCGCAGAAAAGGATTGTCTTCCGGCTCCTCGAGCAGCAGTTCGCTACCAAAACTCTGGGCAAGCCGCCGCGCAAGGCTGGTCTTGCCGACGCCAATCGGGCCCTCGACGACGACATATCGAAAATTGTTGTCAGGCATTTGACTCAGTTTATGCGTTCGATACCGTTACGGTCGCAGGCGGCGGCGAGCTTCGCAACCCGGCCTTGCCCCGGCACCCATAAATCCGGCGCCAGGTCGCGCAAAGGATACAAGACAAAGTTGCGGCTAGAAATGCCGGGATGCGGGACCCGCAGTCCGGGCTGGTCCAGTTCCTGACCGGCAAACACCAAAAGGTCCAGATCGATAACCCGCGGCCCCCAGCGTTCACCGTCGCGAACCCTACCCATACCGGTCTCTATTCCGATCAGCAAATCGAGCAGATCCACGGCGCCGAGTCTGGTGATCAAGGCGGCCACTGCGTTGACGTAAAAGGGCTGATCCGCGCGACCCAGCGGCGCACTGCGATACAGAGGAGACACCGCTACCAATAATGTATCCGGCAGACCTCCCAAGCGCTCGATCGCAGCCTTAACCTGGCTTGGCGGATCGTCGAGATTGCTCCCCAGCCCGATGTGGGCCGGCAGCCAGGGGCGGTCAGGCATTCTTCTGGTCACCGCCACCCGACCGGCGCCGGCGGCGTTTGCGCGGACGCCGGTTGCCAGAACGTTCGTTGCCCAGTACCTCGCGCCTTTGCTCTTCCGGATCCAGTTCCTGCAGCCGCGTCCACCAGTCCGCGAGTTCCTGGTCGACCTCTCCGGCTTCCGCCCGCAGTAGCAGAAAGTCATAGGCCGCGCGAAACCGCGGATGTGCCAGCAGTCGCATCGCGCGGCCGCCCTGGCGCCGTTCGAACCGCGGCTGCATGCACAGGATGTCCTTCATCGGGGTGGTGAATCTGCGCGGCACGGAGATTTTCGATTGCTGTCGCACGATCACCTCGTCGCAGGCCGCCGATATCGCCATCACCGGATTGGAGCCTTCCGCAAGGAGGGCTTCCGCAGCGCGACTGATCGGACCCCAAAGCAGCACCGCAAACAGAAACGCCGGCGTTATCGGTTTGCGCTCGGCAACCCTCGAATCGGTATTCGCCAGGCCATGGGTCAACAGACGACGAAAGGAATCCGCATCCTCACGCCCGAGTTCGCTATCGGAACTCGGGAAAAGATGACGATACAAGTCGTAGTGGCGCAGGTGCTCAAACGAGGCGAGCGCATGTCCGGACTGGAACAGCTTCAGGGTTTCCTCGAACAACCGCGCCGGTGGTACATCGTCGAGCAGGTCGCCAAGTGCGGACAACGGTTTTTCAGTCTCGGCCTCGATCCGGAATCCGAGCTTCGCCGCAAACCGGACTGCCCGCAGCATGCGGACCGGGTCTTCGCGATAGCGCGCCTCCGGATCACCGATAAGCCGCAGCATTCCGGCCGCGACATCTTCGGCACCGTCGCAATAATCCCAGATCGAGAAATCCGCGATGTTGTAGTAAAGCGCATTGGCGGTGAAATCGCGCCGCCACACATCCTGGTCGATATCCCCATAGACGTTGTCGCGCAGAATCCGCCCACCCTCGTCGCGGACATGATCGCTGTCGACTTCCTCGTGGATGTCGGCATGCGCGCGAAACGTCGCGACTTCGATGATCTCGCGGCCAAAACGGACATGCGCCAGGCGAAAGCGCCGCCCGATCAGCCGGCAATTGCGAAACAACTGCCGCACCTCATCCGGGCTCGCATCGGTAACGATGTCGAAATCCTTGGGTTCGCGGCCTAGCAACAGATCGCGGACACCACCGCCGACCAGGAATGCCTGATATCCCGAACTTTTCAGCCGGTAAAGCACCTTCAAAGCTGGTTTCGAGATATTGGCCCGCGAAACGTTGTGCTCGGGCCGGGGAATTACCTTGGCGGGACGGGTCCAGTCGTGACCGGGCGGCTGGGGCTCTTGTTGCAAACTTCTTTACCACTTGAGCTAAGTCGATGGCGCCGTATAATAACAGTCTTCCTGTCGGGCAGCATCGCCCACCAGTTCCGCGCTCCCTTCGTCTAGTGGCCTAGGACGTCGGCCTCTCACGCCGAAAACAGGGGTTCGAGTCCCCTAGGGAGCGCCAATTTCAGTCGTCATTTCGCATCCTTCCGGTTTTTGGCAGTTCTTCACAAGATCCTGTCATAGCAATCGCGGAATCACGGGGCGTCACCCTTTAGGAAGGTGTACACGCGGGATTGAAACCAGCAACAGCAATCCGGCCACACTCCCCCGCCCCGGCTGGCGCCACGTCCAGCCCGGCCTGCGATTGCCATCAGCGGCAAACTAGTGGTGCACGACCTTGTCGATGATCTCGTGCACTTCCTTCTCGAGCGTGGCCGAGGGCGTGACGACGACGTGGCGGTCGTGCACGGTCGCACAGTACCGGTTCACGTTTGCGTTACGCTCATAGGCTGCCCGCAACTGGTCCAGCAGTTTTTCCACTTCGAGGGGTTTCAGGCCATGCTCTTCAACCAGAGTATTCAGGCCGCTGATCTTGCCGTCGTGAATCCATGCCAGGCCGAATTTCTTCGGCGGTTTGCCGATGAAAACGTAGGCGGCATGCTCCGAGGGAACAATTTCAAGACGATCCTTTACCTGGCCTGCTAATTGATCCAGCTCTTTTTCGACCTCGGCGACACGCGAGGCCGCCGCGCTGTTCCGGTCGATGGCCGGGAAGTCCGGCTTGCTCGAGAAAAGATTACTAAAAAGACCCATGACTTCCTCCTGTCGATGCTGAGTCTCGCGACTGGAATAGTCATTAATAATCGTAGTCAACATGGACGAAGATTGCTAATTTCCGCCACCTTTCACGCTCCTCCATCAATGACACGGTCCAGAACTCGCGTTGCCGGCCTTTTTGATTTGTCGCCGGAACAGGGCGGGCGGCTCACTTCCCAAACCTGCGTCGATGCTTAGCCATTGCAAACGACAATCCAGTGCCGAACGATCCGGCACGCCAATCGTCGTCGCATCCCAAGAGCAAAAATTGCTGCTGCGCCGGTGTAGCAAATTGATGCAAGGCCTCGCGAATGCCATGGTGGCATTTCGGCTCGCATCTCCCATGCGGACGGCCACGAGCTCTACCACACGTCATGCTCAAATCGCGCCGACGACCGTAAGTCGCGCGTCTACATGCCTGTCGGGTAGCGCCAGGCGAGGACGACCGCGATACGGCCGATCAGTAGCAGATCTCCGAGGGAATAGGCCTTAAACTCAAAGCGATCGAGTTCTTGCTACAGCGAGTCGAGATCCTTGTTCAGCCTTCGTTGCCACGCCTGCGGTGCAGCGGTCCGGCAACTTTTTCTACCGAATGGTTACCAGCACCGCGTCGGCAATCACATAGCCGGAGGAATCATTGCGCAGACTGATGGTCAACGTCGACCCCGCAGCGAGTGCCGGCACCGTGCACAGCCCGTTGAACTGACCCCCGTTCGCACGCTGGTTTACTGGTGAACCACAGTCCTTCGGCGCACCGCCGTCGACCGAGTACACGTACTGCACACTCGACGCGCGGCTGGATGCCGCCGACCACTGCGCCGCAACGTCATAACTGCCGTTGGCCGCGATAGCATAGGTCCAACTCGCCGTCTTGCTGCCTTTGCCCGCATTCTTATCATGCACATTGTCAGCGCCATAGTAACCCGGCCGCAGTGTCGAACTGGGCCAGGTACCAACCGTGTCAAAACCCGTATCGGTATTGTCACAGATCGGCGCAGGGCAAACCGCCCCGCCCGCCGGCTGCACCGCAACCATCTGCTCCACCCGACCAGTCGCGCCCTGGTCATCGGTCACCGTCAGGCTCACGTCGTAACTGCCCGCTGCCGCACACGCATGCGAGGGCGCAACACTCGCGCCAGATGCAGAGACTTTCCGAGCAACAGTGCGCCGCGCGCAAGGTCTTTTGTCGTGAAATCAACTCAACCGCTTGCGGCAGGTCTCGGATCTAACCCGCACCAATACCCGCCAGCACTCAACCGGTACTTCGCTGCATTCGCGCAAACCTCACACGCCGGCTCACCTCAGCATAATGCTTGCTCTCTGCTACATTTATTTTATGTGCGGGGAGGGAACAGAACATGTGGCGAATTCTGGGAATAGTGTGCTCGGGCCTGATTATCGCGGCATGTGGAGGGGATAGCGGACACATTGATTCCTACGAAGGCGGCGTCGAGGCCCACACGAAGGTCATGACCCAAATGGTCAAAGTCCTGGAGGGCGTGACCGACGAGGCCTCGGCCAACAAAGCGGCGGCGGAGATCGAGGAATTAGGGGGTCGTCTTGCGTCAATCTCGGCGCAGATGGCCGAGCTTCCGCGCCCGGACGCGGCGGAGGTGCAGAAGCGCGCCAAGCAACGAAGAGCCGAAGGCATGGCTTTCCGGGAAAGAGCTGCAGCGCAAATGGAGAAGCTTGCTCAATACCCGGCACTTCTCGAAGCCTGGACTCGTGCAATGGACACGATGAGATAGGTTTCGCTACAGCGGCAGCGCCCCGACAACGAAGCACGCGCAGCGCAGAACCTCGGTGTTGGCGTTGCAGTCCGAAAAGGACCCAGCCGGTAATAGAACGGGATTCACTTCAATCCGCTTCTGCCGCGTCAAACAAATCCGCGCGCGCTGTATCGGTGATCAGCACAACGGATTCGTGTTTCAGGCGCCGCTCGGGGGAAATGGCGTAGAAACGCTCCTTGATGTCCGGCGCCCGTCCCACTACCGACATCCGGTACATACGGCAGATCTCTTTTTCGATCACGGTCGGGCCCGCGAACAACCCGGCACCCGCCTCACCGAAGGCTTTCAACAAGGCGCTGTCGTCAATTTCCGCAACGATCCGCGGCGTAATTCCCTCTCCCTCGAACCATTCGTCCAATCGCCTGCGCAGCGCGGAATCGGGTGATGGCAGCAACATGGGCGCCTCATTGAGACTCATCGGAAACCCCGTCCGGTACTGGCGGCCCACTGCACGCCGGGCAAAAAATGAAAGTCCACTTTCCCCGAGTCGATGGTTATAGGCGCGCAGACCGAGCCCTCTGGGAAGAGGTTGATCCGACAGCACGATATCGAGGCGGTGGATCGCCAGTTCGGACAACAGCTTCTCTAACGACGCTTCCTGGCATCGAATTCTGACCGGGCGATCGGCCTGCAGCGCAGGCGCAATAATTCTCTCGGCAATCAGTTTGGGAAGGGAATTGACGATTCCAACGCCAAGCATCGATGGACCGCCCACCTGGCTGCCGCGAACTACGTTGGCCAGTTCCCCGCCAATCGAAAAAATCTCGTTGGCGTACTTGTAAACGACCAACCCCGTCTCGGACATGACCAGCCTGCGTCCGACGCGGTTGAACAAAGATTGACCGACCTCTTGTTCCAGCAACTTGATCTGGCCACTGATTGTCTGCGGAGTCAGGTGAAGAACTTCGGACGCGCGTACGATGCTGCCCTCACGAGCCACGGTCCAGAAATAATGCAGATGGCTGTAATTCAGATGACGCACTCAGACACACCCGTACTGTTATGCCAGACAACATCGGCAGGCAACTCGAGACATCTCCGACTCCACGACCGACAAACGCTCACTCGGTGGATGCAGCGCATGCCCTGCAAGAGTGCTTGCGCAAAATCCTTATGACCCTAAAACCTCATTCGGATCATCAAAGCTCGGACTATACATCGATTTTCTCGAATTTATAAAGGCAAATAATCAGTTTTACCCGGAGCATTACGATATTTCATCATAGCGGCCGTCGAGTACGAAAACGGGCTTCCCGGAAGCACAGCGGCGCCGATGAGATCCTGCCCGATAGTGGCAACTCCCGTCAGGCACCGACTCTGCAAATCGGGCCCTGATCGGCCACCAGCGGAGGAACTAGATGAACGTCAATATTCAGGCTCCGAGCTTTACCGTCACCCCGGGGATCGAGCAAAGAATCCGGGCGCGGTTTGGCACCACACTGCAGCGCCATGGTGACGCGGTGATTGGTGCCGACGTCTACCTCAGGGACATCAACGGGCCAAAAGGCGGTGACGACAAACTGGTCACTGTTAGGGTAAGGTTGCGAAATCAGCCTGACATCACAATTGAGAACACGGACGAAGACCTGTACCGGGCAATTGACCGGGCCGCGAAGCGGGCCAACCGAGCGCTAAGGCGGTCGATTCGCAAGCAAAGCCGCCTGGCCCGCAACGAGCTACGCTGGATGCGCCGGCGCAAAGAAACGGAGCCGCAACCGACCTGAACGCGACACGACATTACGACCGAACGGCGCACCAGACCGTGATCGATCACCCGGAGTCTGCCTACTGATGGACCCGGTGGTCTGGTTTTTTGTGTTGGGGGTAGTCGCAGGCCTCGCCCGTTCGGACCTGCGAGTGCCAGCGGCCATCTACGACCTGCTCAGTATCCTGCTGTTGCTCGCGATCGGGCTCAAAGGCGGTGTCGAACTGGCGCGGCAACCCATCTCTGGCCTTCTGCCGCAGATCGGTGCGGTACTGGCCATGGGGTTCGCATTGCCTTTGCTGCTGTTTCCGGTCGCGCGTTTCCTGGTCGGGCTTGCGCGTGCGGACGCCGCGTCGCTGGCCGCCCATTACGGTTCAGTGAGCGTCGCCACCTATGCGGTCGGCGTCGCCTACCTGGGCGCGCGAAACATCGAGTTCGATGCGCAGCTTCCGCTTTTGTTGGTGCTGCTCGAGGTCCCTGCAATTATTGTCGGCATTCTCCTTGCCCGTGGAATCGATGGCGCAACAAAATGGGGCAAGCTGCTGCACGAAATATTTCTCGGCAAAAGCGTCGTGCTGCTGGTCGGAGGGCTCGCGATCGGTTGGGCATCGGGTGCCGACGGGATCGGGCCGCTGGAGCCTCTGTTTTTCGATCTGTTCAAGGGATTCCTCGCGCTTTTCCTGCTGGAAATGGGATTGATCGCAGCGAGTCAGTCAAAATCTCTGCGCTCGCGTGGCCTGCAGTTGATTTTGTTCGGTGTCTTGGCGCCAATTCCGCTTGCAGCGATTGGCGCTGTCATTGGCGTCGCGATCGGCCTGTCGATTGGCGGAACCACGCTGCTCGCTATACTCGCGGGCAGTGCATCCTATATTGCTGCCCCGGCAGCCATGCGAATAGCGGTACCGGAAGCGAATCCGGCGCTTTCGCTGACCGCGTCGCTGGGCGTGACGTTCCCGTTCAACATCTTCGTCGGGATTCCACTGTACTTCACCCTCGCCAGCTGGCTACACCGTGGGATGGGCTGATCGATGCACCAGGAAACACGAAAACTGCTGACCATCGTCACGGAATCTGCACTCGAGACCGAACTCTGCGATGAATTGACCCGACTGGGCGCGGGCGGCTATACAGTCACCGACGCCCGCGGACGCGGCAGCCGCGGCGTTCGTGACGCCGGGTGGGCTTCGAGCGGCAACATCCGAATAGAAGTCATTTGCGATGCGCGCGTAGCTGACCGAATCGCAGCGCATCTTCGCGACAGATATTACTCGGACTACGCGATGATTCTGTATTTGTCCGACGTGAGCGTGCTGCGTCCGGAGAAGTTCTGAGCCGAAGGGAAAGAGAACGGCGATCAGCCGGCAGACGCGCGCTGGGCCTGGCATGCAGGCCTGGCCCCCAGATGGCGGCGCGAGCAATTCGTCACGATGGCGTTCATCCAGACTCTCCCGACTGTAAAGTCCGTGGTCGGGCAAATACACTGGCGACAACATTCGTCCCGGACCCTGCACAATGACCATTCTGAGCGGCATCACGATTCTGCTGATCTATCAACTTGCGGGGGAGATCAGCGTACTTTTGCTGGGCATCCCGGTACCCGGACCGGTGCTCGGCATGATCATGCTTTTCCTGACGTTGCTGGTTCGAAACCGCTCATCCGAATCGCTGGATGCGACTGCAACGGCGCTTTTGAGCCACCTGTCGTTGCTTTTCGTTCCGGCTGGCGTAGGGATCATTGTCCATTTCGACCGGATCATCGAAGAATGGATTCCGCTGACCGCCGCGCTTGTCGTGAGTACAGTTGTGACAATGATGGCGACTGCTGCAATCATGCGCGGCAGCACGCACCTTTCGTCCAGGGGCGACGACAAAAATGCCTGAGCCGGATCTGACGACAATCTGGGTGTATCTGGCGGCGACGCCGCTGCTCGGGCTGACGATCACGCTCGTGGCTTACGGCGCCGGCTATCGTCTCTATACGTTCGCGCGTTTCAGTCCCGTGCTGAACCCGGTCGTCTCCGCCGTTGCGTTCTTGATCGGTTTCCTGTTGCTAACCGGCATCCCCTACGATGCGTATTTCGAGGGCGGGCAGTTCGTGCACTTTCTGCTCGGACCCGCCACTGTGGCGCTCGCAGTACCGCTCCACCAGCAATTCGCGAAACTGAAAAAACTGTGGTTACCCATCACGATCACGCTGATTTCGGGTGTGATGATCGGCG
The DNA here is from genome assembly GCA_002868855.1 of Chromatiales bacterium. Taxonomy (GTDB): domain Bacteria; phylum Pseudomonadota; class Gammaproteobacteria; order Steroidobacterales; family BM003; genus BM003. Next base: position 19,464 of record PKUM01000174.1, read on the forward strand.
CGATGACGTCAGTCGGCACGGCCCGCTTGTTCGGCGCCAGCCTGGAAACACAATTGTCGATCGCTCCGAAGTCGGTCACCACGCCGGTGGCGATGGGTATTTCCGAGCAGATCGGTGGCTTGCCGTCGCTGACCGTGGTGATGGTCGTCGTGACGGGCATCTTCGGCGCCGTAATCGGCACGCGGCTATTCGACCTGATGCGGATCACCGACGACAGCGTCAAAGGCATCGCGATGGGCATTACCGCGCATGGCGTAGGCACGGCGCGCGCGTTCCAGGTCAGCTCGGAAATGGGCGCATTCTCGGGTCTGGCGATGGCGTTGTCGGCATTTGCGACGGCGATCATCCTGCCGTGGCTGCTAAAAGCCCTCGGTATGATCGCCTGAACTGATCGAACGAAGCCCGCGGTGTCTCTGATGAAATTATCGTCAATCGGACTGGTTCGACTTCATCACCTGTCCTGAAGCGCTGGCGGCCCCTCGTTGCCGGTCGAGGTTATCTGATCGCCGGCCTCCCGCGCCGCCGAAATTCTGGCTGGCGTCCGACACAGTATTTCACCGACCAGACCTGCCCTCGCAAACCCTGAATCGTCAATACGATCAGGCAGCCGCCTAACCTCGCGTCAGACCGGACATCGGGACGCGGCCGCGAATGCTCCCTCCCCGATTGACACTGATAGCAAAAACCCCGCCGAAGCGGGGTTTTTGCTCGAGAACAGACATATTGTCAGTCTACCGGCGCCACCGACGCGCCAGACCCATAACCAGCAAACCGAGGCCGAACAGTGCGCCCATCGACGGCAGCGGCACCGGCCTGACCTGGCCGCGGATCTCGCCCGCCGGAAATTCGTCGGTATGGATGTTGATGTACCAGAGCCCGTCAAGCAAAGCGTCGGCCTGATCGGATGTCAGGTCCGCCATCCCCGCCGCAAATATCCCGCCCGCACCTCCGCACACGGGAGTTCCTGCCGGGCCGCCACCGGCATTGTCGCAAATCCAGAGCTGCACGCCGGCATTCTGATCGGGCGTGGCGGGACCGTGAAAGTGCGCAAAACGGACATTGGTGTCGAAAAACGGCGTCACCTCGCTGATGTTCCAGGTCAGTATCATCGTGACGTCGTCATAAGTCATCTCGGCAGTGGCCGTCGATGCGGACCCGCTGGGCGGGACTCCGCCGCTGCCACTGAGGTTAGCAATCAGATCGATCTCGACCGCCTGGACCGACGCCGAGACACCCAGTCCCGCCGCAACAAAAAACACGATCACGAACCTAAGAAGCACAGTCATCGCCGATCCTCCCGCCCCCCGGTACGGAGGCTTCTCTACCGGAGTTAGCGTGCAATTTCCGTACCGGCACAATAAATCAATAGCTTACGGAAGTATCGCCCGGTAACGGGCCCCGGTGTGTAAAAATCATCGACGCTTTGCACCGTCAAACATACCCGTCATGGTATCCAGGCAAGTGGCCGAATAGCGCCGACACTGGAAATTTCGGGGCACCTAGCGGCAGACGACATCGGCTCCGCGGGGTTCACAAAAATCGGGCCAGTTTCCTTTACGCCAATAGCCAAGCAGACCGAGCCGGTCGGCGAGTTCGATGAACCGCGGATCACGCCGGAATGCCGGCGTATCCGGTTGCCAGATGACAATCCAGGCGTTGCCGCGGAAGTCGTCAAACCGCTCGTTCGCGACCGCAAACGCCTGATCGAAACGGCCGAGCACAATATTGGTTTCCAGCATGACCTCAGGTTCTGGCTGCACGGCCAGATTGTCCAGAAACACGATAAATTCGGCGCGGCTTGACGGATCGGTTTTGACCCCGATCAGACCGTCTAGTAACGCGCCTGGTGCGCCTATTGCATCGGTAAAAGCGGCAAATGCCTCTGTCGCCTTCGGATAGTCGCCACGACGAAAATAGACCTGGCCCTCGAACATCTTGCCGAACGGGTGACCGAGATCCCAGGCGATCGCGGCATGTCTGAGCGTCTCCGCGTCGCGACCAAGGATGAAGTAATTACCGGCAAGATTGGCATTGGCGCCCGGCGACAGTGGATCGAGCCGGTATGCGCGCTCGGATTCCGCAAGACCATCCTCGAACCGGCCTACCAGCGTCAGGAATTCGCCATACCACAGACGCGCTGTCGCATCTTTTGGCTCGCGCTCAATCGCAGCAAGATAAAAATCCTCAGCTTCTTCCCATAGAAAGTCCGTGCGCGCCAGATCGCCGAGCACCGCATAGGCCTCGGCCAGGCTGTCATCGAACTCCAGCGCCCTTAGCGCCGCCGCCTCCGCGCGCTTGTAGGATTCAGCCTCGGCAGCGTCTGCATAGACCGGCAATGTGATATAGGCAGCGGCGAGGCTCGACCAGGCACGCGCGAAGTCCGGCGCGAGTTCGATAGCCTCGATAAACAACTCAATTGCCTTGCGGATATTATCGCCGCCACGTCGCTGCCAGAAATAGCGACCCTGCAGATATAACTCGTAAGCTGCGAGATTCTCCGTGGGATGACCTGCCTCGGTCATTGCGTTCGCCGTATCCGCGCCCAACGCAATTTTCAGCGCTTCAACGATACGCTGTGATATTTCGTCCTGGATCGCAAAAACATCGGCGAGCTCGCGATCATAGGTCTCCGACCAGATATGCCGGTCCGAGCCAACGTCAATAAGCTGGGCGGTAATCCGAACCCGGTTCCCAGCCTTGCGAACGCTGCCCTCTACCACATGATTGACTTTGAGCTTCTCAGCGATTTCCGGAACGCTCACCTCCTTGCCCTTGAACGCGAAGCTCGAAGTACGCGAGGCAACGGTCAGGCCATCGACCTTTACCAGCACATTTAGCAGCTCTTCGGAAATGCCATCCGAGAAATATTCGTTGCCGGGGTCGTCACTCATGTTGACGAATGGCAAAACGGCAATGGACCGTTCTTCCGCTTCCGAGTCCGCAACCTCCAACCTTTTCGACTCGGCCGGCAAAGCCACATCGTCGTAACTGTTGTCGCCCTCGCCACCGAAATGCTCCAGCACCAGCAGTGTCACCGCCGCCGCAAGCAGTACCACTATCGCAACGTTCAGCTTGTTACCGGTACGCGCAACAACCGACTGCGTGCGATCCACTTCGGATTCGCGTTTTATTCCTTCCGGCGTCAGCTCAAAGACCCAGGCGAATATCGCGACGACAGGGAAACCGAGGAGCAGCAGGCCGAGCACCAGCCTCAGTCCCCAATCGGGCACCCCGAGTACCGCGAACAGAACATCCGCAACCTGCAACAGCAACCAGCCGGCGACCGCATACACGGCCGCGACCCGAAACACGTTGCGGCGCCGCAGTTCCGTCAGCAAACTACGCGACAAGGGTTTTCAGCACTGCGCCCACGCATGCCCTCCGCTCTGGTTCGGGCGAACGCCCTTGGAATGCAAGGCGATGCATTGTCGCCCGTATCTGGCGCGAAGTGTAGCGGCTAATGCCTGACGCGGGCAGGTCCAACACTGCTTGTGTAGTTGGCTTGACCGTCAGCGCACTCATCGCACTACTTTGTGGCATCGCTCTACGCGTTTCGACGTAGCGACCGCCGCGACAACCCGGCTCAGCCGCGAACTGCGTTGGCAAGCTCCGCAACGTGCCGGATGTCCGTACCGCAACAGCCGCCGAAAACGTTGAGCCACGGCATCCTTCGGACCAGATTCCGGTACTGCATGGCAAATTCAACCGGGTTGCCATCGTCGAGGGTCTCGCATGCATCGAGTTCGGCATGACTGAGACGCGATGCATTGCAGCGAAGCCCGCGCACCCGTCGCACCCAGTCCGCATCGTCGAATACATCGAAGAAATGATCCGGGTGCGCACAATTGACCATGAAGTAGGCGGCACCTGAATCCGTTGCCGCATCAACGGCGAGAATCGCCTCGGACAGTGGCTGGCCGGACGGCAGCGCGCCATTGGTTTCAACGGTAAAAGAGATCACGGCCGGCAACCCCGCAGCCCGCGCGGCACGTACAACACCGATCGCCTCCTCCGCCTGGGTAAATGTCAACGCGGTAACCATGTCGATCTCGGTGTCCGCGAGCCACCCGATCTGTTGGGCGTGATAGTCCTCGGCCTCATGCGCGGCGATATCGGCCTCCGGCGCATACGCATCGCCGCGCGGACCGATCACGCCATTCAGGACAATCTGCCCGCCGTTTCTACTATACTCGTCGCGCAGCGCTGCGATGAACGCGACGGATTCCCGATTGGCCGCTTCCAGTTCCTCATCCGTGGCGCCCAGATCGCCGCCCCAGTGCGGATGCGCTTTCCAGGTCTGGCTGTCCAGCACGAACCCGGCGTCGAGATCCGCCGCCAAAACCAGAAATCTACCAAGATAATCCGCCAGAGCCTTTCTCCCCGCGCTATCGAGCAATAGCGTGTGGGCCGCAAATTCCCGGATTTCGATGCCGCGATTGAATATCAGGTCGGTCTCGAGGCCGGCATCGGTCAGAAAAAACTTCCCGTCCAGCTGCGGCAATGCGTTGCGATAAGCCTGCATCGGTAACCCTCCCGGATCGGACGACTGTATCGACAAATATCTGCTCTTTCTCGGCCCG
>PKUM01000110.1 GCA_002868855.1 Chromatiales bacterium
ATCACCGGGGGTGCGGCACAATGAGTAACACCGGAATCATTTTTCGCCGCGAACTTGCCAGTTATTTCGCTACCCCGGTAGCGTATGTCTTCATTTTCATTTTCCTGATGCTCGCGGGCGCCTTCTGTTTCTATCTTGGCGGTTTCTACGAGCGCGGCCAGGCCGACCTGCTCCCGTTTTTCAGCTTTCATCCCTGGCTTTACCTGTTCCTGGTGCCGGCTTTGTCCATGCGAATGTGGGCGGAGGAGCGAAAATCGGGCAGCATTGAACTGTTGCTGACCTTGCCGGTCAGCCTGATGGAGGCCGTGCTGGGCAAGTTTCTCGCGGCCTGGTGCTTCACCGCGATTGCGCTGGCCCTGACGTTCCCGATGTGGCTGACTGTCAATTACCTGGGCGATCCCGACAACGGCGTGATCTTCGCGGCCTATCTTGGCAGCCTGCTGATGGCCGGTGCTTTCCTTGCAATCGGCTCCTGCATATCGGCAGCGACCCGCAACCAGGTGATCGCGTTCGTGATTACCGTTGCGGTATGCCTGTTGTTCCTGCTTGCCGGGTTTCCGCTGGTTCTCGACCTGTTCCGCAGCTGGGCGCCGCAGCTGTTCGTGGACGCCATTGCGAGTCTCAGCTTCCTGACTCACTTCGCATCGATTTCAAAAGGCGTTATCGACCTGCGCGATATCGTGTATTTCGCCGCCATGATCGGCTTCTGGCTGTACGCCAACACCGTCGTGCTGGACTTGAAAAAGGCTGACTGACATGACGACAGGACACAAGCGATCATTCGACCTCTGGGGCCTTCTGCTGCTGGCACTGCTGTTTCTGGCGGTGGTAACCCTCAGCAATATTACGCTCCGCGGTATGCGCTGGGATTTGACCGACGGCCGGTTGTTCACCATTTCCGAGGGCACGAAGAGGATTCTCGCCGAAATAGACGAACCCATTAACCTTTACTACTTTTTCTCGGACAAGCAGACCGCCGATCTGCCGACCGTGCGCGACTATGCGCGCCGGGTAGAGGAAATGCTCGACGAGTTTGCGGCCCATGCCGGCGCCGGCATCAATCTGCAGAAAATAGACCCGGTACCTTTTTCGGAACAGGAGGACCTCGCAGCGCGGTTCGGTCTGCAGGCGGTCCCGGTCAGCAACAGCGGCGAATCGATCTATTTCGGCATTGCCGGCACGAATTCCGTGGATGATGCGGCCGCGATTCCGTTCCTGCACGCCGACAAGCAACAGTTTCTAGAGTACGACCTTGCAAAACTGGTCTATACGCTGGCCAATCCGAAACGTCCCGTCATCGGCGTGATGACGGAATTGCCGATGCTGTCCGATTTCGACCCGATGACACAGCGCGTACGCGATTCCTGGATTCTGGCGGAACAGATCGAGGGGTTATTCGAACTGCGCAGGGTCGCGACCAGTGTCGATCGCATCGAAGAAGACATCGACGTACTGATGCTCGTTCACCCCAAGGACCTGACGGAAACCACGTTGTATGCGATCGACCAATTCGTGCTGGGTGGCGGCAAGGCGCTGATTTTCGTCGATCCACGCGCCGAAATGGACCGTCCGGCCAATCCATCCGATCCCATGGCGGCGATGCAGGCAAGCCAGTCATCCAACCTGGCTCGATTGTTCCAGGCGTGGGGCATCGAGTACAGCCCGGACCAGATCGTGGGCGACAAACAGCTTGCGCTCAGTATCACGATGCGTCCCGGCGAGCCGCCGGTTCGCCATGTCGGAATGCTCGGTCTGACCGGAGACAGTCTCGATCAGGACGATGTCGTCAGCGGCGGTCTTGACCAGATCAACGTGGCAATGATCGGTTACTTGTCGAAGGCAGAGGATTCGACAATCGAACTGATCCCGCTGATCCAGTCGAGCACCGATGCGATGCCGATCGCAGCCGACCGTCTGCGCTTTATGTCAGATCCGAACGAATTGCTGAACGACTTTCAGGCCACCGGTGAGCGCTACGTCCTTGCTGCGCGCATAAACGGCGAGCTGAACACGGCCTTCCCGGATGGCGCGCCGGCCGACGCCGCGGCAGAAAGCGACGAACCCGCTGCCAGGCCGGAACATCGCAGCAGCTCGGATGGCACCGCAAGCATGATCGTGGTCGCCGATACCGATATCCTGACAGACCGGCTGTGGGTCCAGGTCAACCGCTTCCTCGGCCAGAGAATGGCCAACGCCTGGGCCAGCAACGGCGATTTCGTCGTCAATGCCCTGGACAACCTGACCGGGAGCAATGATCTGATCGGCATTCGTGGCCGCGCTACCTACTCGCGGCCCTTCCTCCGGGTCCAGGAACTCGAGCGCGAGGCTGACGAGAGATGGCGTGGCACCATCCAGGAACTCGAAGCGCAACTGGCACAGACCGAAAGCAAGCTCGGCGAGTTGCAGGCAAGCCGCAATGACGAAAACCTCGCCATTCTGACCGATGAACAGAGCGCTGAACTCGAGCGGTTCCAGCAACAACGGCTGCAGGTACGCAAGGAGTTGCGCGATGTGCAGCTGACGCTGAACCAGGACAAGGAACGTCTGGGCGTATGGATGAAAATACTGAACATCCTGGTGTTACCGCTCGTCCTGACCTTTGGTCTGGCATATTTTTCGGCCCGGCGTCGCGGCAAAGACAACAGGAGGTAGCGTACGCATGCAAGCCAGACAACTCCTCATCCTCGCGGTGTTGGCCGTCGCTGCAATCGCTGCCGCGTTGTTTTTGAATGCAGACCGTTCTTCGACGGAGTCAGACGGCGGCCGCCTGCTGCCGGAACTGGAGAAGCAACTGAATTCGATCTCGGAATTGCGCGTAATTGGCGCTGACGGCAATGCTGCGGTGACGCTGAACCGGACCGAGAACAACTGGGTCGTGGTGGAAAAGGACGGCTACCCGGCCGATCGCGCGAAATTGCGCAATACCCTGCTGGAACTCGCCAAAGCCACGGTCATCGAACAGAAAACCTCAAAACCGGACTTTTATGCGCGGCTGGGCGTTGAGGACCCCGGCAGTCCGGATGCGGCGAACAAGGCACTGGAAATAGTGACCGGCACAGATACCGTTCGCGTGATCGTCGGCAAGATAGCGTTTGACGGCTATGGGACCTACGTTCGCCTCGATGGCGATCCGCAGGGGCTTCTGGTCAGCGCAGAACTCGAACCCAGCACTGTCCCGCTCGACTGGATCAGCGGCGAACTGGTGGATATCGCGGCCGCCGACGTTGCCGCCGTCTCGATCAAGCAGGCCGACGGCGAGCAACTGCGGATCGAAAAATCGGACCGCAGCGACAGCAATTTCACAGTGCAGGACGTACCGGAGGGCCGCGCTCTCAGCTCGGAATTTGCCGCCAACAGCATCGGCGCCGCTCTAGGCGGGCTTGGTTTCGATGACGTCCGCGCCCGTATCGTAACGCCTTCCGGGAGCGTCACAACCGCTCGTTACGAGATGTTTGACGGGCGCGTCATCGAAATCGAACTCACGGAAGATGAAGACCGGACCTGGGCCGCTTTCGATTTCGGTTTCGATCCGGCGCTGGCGGCGCGATTCAGCACTGCAGGCACCAGCGCAGACGAATCAACTGCAAATAGCGAAGAATCCGTTGCCGCGCCAGAGCACGATCCGGAGCAGGAGATCGTTGACCTGAACGCCAGACTCGGCGGCTGGAGCTTCGCGGTGCCTGACTACAAGATCACCCAATTCAGCAAGCGGATGGACGACCTGCTCGCGCCGTTGGAATCAGAGGCCAGTACCGAATAGACCGCGCCATGGCCGCCTTTCCGGCGGGCCCGGACCCGCTGGCATTGGCAGAAAACAACATTCGCACGGAGATAACCAGTG
>PKUM01000104.1 GCA_002868855.1 Chromatiales bacterium
CCGTCATCATTCTCGCTGACGGTACGAATCGGGTAGGGCTGAATCTTTGTTTCGAAATCTCCGAAGGACGGGAATGGTGCAATCATCCACAAGCCGAGGCGCCATCAGAGGCGGGCGATTCAGCAACAGAGGATTAATATTCGTGATTCTTATGTCGTGCCGAATCTCGGCGCGGGCATCGCGGAGAGGTATGATGCCGATTGTCGCCCTGAACGGAAGTTGAAATGAGCACTAATCGCACAGACGTCAGACGCCTTGCGCAAAGGGGCAGCAATGACCGCAATGCGGCCTACGAGATTCTCGATACTGCCATGGTCGCTCATGTCGGCATTGTGGATGAGGGCTTTCCCGTGGTTATACCGATGTTGTGCGCGCGCGACGGAGACCACGTATTGCTGCACGGTTCGTCCAGGAGTCGGCTGATGCGCAGCCTTGCCGAAGGATGCAACGCTTGCGTTACCGTTACCCTGATCGATAGCCTGGTACTGGCGCGCTCGGCTTTTAACCACTCAGCCAATTACCGCTCACTGGTGGTGTTCGGTCATGCACGCGCGCTCCGCAAGCTCGAGGAGAAACGCGCGGCACTCGAGAAATTCGTGGATCATCTTGTACCCGGGCGCAGTGCCGATGCGCGACCCGGAAATGCAGGAGAACTCAAGGCTACCCTGATTGTCGCGATGCCGATTGACGAATTCAGCGTCAAGGCGCGTCGTGGGCCGCCCGAGGACAAAAAAACGGATATGGGTTTACAGGTATGGGCGGGCGAGATGCCGGTCTTTACGAAATTCGGCTCACCTATACCGGCACCGGAACTACCCAGTGATGCTGATGTGCCCGATTACATAAAAGCGATGATCCCTGACCGCTAGATAAACGCGCTGCGCCTGGCATCCTCGGCGGATTCAATTCGACTCTACAGTACCGAGCCTGCGGCCAGGGGATTCACTATGCTAATTTCCGGATCGTTCGCAAATACGGCAGGATATAGTATGCGCGCGCTTTCGATCGTTGCGTTGTCCATACGTACGACCGGCTTCATAAACGGCCGGTCGATCAGGGCAACCAGCCGCCACTCGCCAACGTAGGTGATCCCGCCACTGCGGACCTCGAACCTGGCGTCCGGGCCGCTTACTTTCTTGGCGTCATGGCTGGCCCAGATCATGGTTCGCACCCGGTCGAAATAATACTCACCGGGCGGGAGCTCGACGAGTTCGGGATCCAGCCACGAGCGATCGTCGCGCCAGACCCGGTAGGCCTCACCTGTGGCCACATTGCGAATAACCAGCGCAGACCACTGAAAAATGCCTTTCGAATACGCCTCGGGCATGCTCTCACCTGGCGGTATGCCCGTTCCGATTCGAAACAGCAAGTACCCGTTTGTATTGCTCGAAGCCGTCGCGGTATCACCCGAAACGGGCGCCCGGTTGGCGCAACCGGCAAGCGCCAGAGTAAGTAAAGCCAGGATTGCCAGGTTCCGCTTGGGTCTTGCCATGTGACTATTTCCCAGTCCTGTTTGTGTCGTAGAAAAACGTCTTCGGCGGCATTCTACAGGTGCGCCTTGCGCGCGCAAATCGGACTATCGGCCAGTGTTGATGTGACGTCTATGGATTGGCCGCGACCCCGAATGCATTTCTTTGACAGCAGAATTTGCAAATCGTTTGCGATCGTCAAATTTTTTGTTTCAAAGCAGAAACCAGGGCATCGGAAATCGCCTGATACCAATGCGCATTTCCTGTACCGCGACTTACGTATGGGATCCGGCGAAGGCTCGCCTGACGGAAAAAGGCGAGGCCGCAACCAAACAAAAACGACCTGCCTGCGCCGCCGCGGCGAGGGCACCGATGCCGGAATACCAGTAGTGGCCCGCGGCTCGCCACCTTGGGTTGTGGCGCCAACCGCAACAAACCATGCCACACCGGCATCGGCACAATGCGTACAATCGGCAACGCTTGCCGATCGCGGTCGCGGATGTTCAGTTGAGAGCTTCGAACCGAATTCCGTGCCGTGGCTCGCGCCACGACGTGGGCGCGACAACGGGAACCGGCCATACATGGCCGGGAAACTTCGCGCAGCGGCCGGGCATGTTTCGCCGCAATTTTTGTTACCACGTCGCGCCAGCATGTCGAAATCCGCTGGCAAAGCCGCCAATCCGGTCAACGGGAAGATAAAAGAGTTGTTCAAAAACATTTATTTATAGAGCTTATCTTATGTTATTTATAAATTTTATCGTGAGCCCTGTTTCCAGACTCACAACGCGAAGAGTCCCGGTGCTTGCGGCCTTCTTGCTGCTGGCCGGGTGTACCAGCGCTCCGGAGGGCGTATATCCGGTGGATAATTTCGATCTCGATCGCTATCTGGGGAAGTGGTACGAAATCGCACGGCTCGATCATTCCTTCGAGCGCGGCCTCAGCCAGGTCACCGCGCAGTACAGTCTGCGCGAGGACGGTGGCGTCGCGGTCCTCAATACCGGCTATGACGCAAACAAGGGCGAATGGAAAAGTGCAAAAGGCAAAGCGTTTTTTGTTGCAGACCCCGAGACCGGTCACCTCAAGGTATCTTTTTTCGGTCCCTTCTACGGCGCCTATGTGATCGTCGAACTCGACCCGGAATATCGCTATGCACTCGTTAGCGGCCCAAACCGTGGTTATCTCTGGATCCTGGCCCGGTCGCCTGAATTATCGCAATCGGAGCTCGATCGTCTTATTGCCCGGGCCGCGGAACTCGATTTCCCGACCGACGATCTGATTTTCGTCGCTCATTAAAAAAGGCCCCGCCGGAAGCGGGGCCGATTACCAGGGCACGAAACGAGTTGCCCCGTCAGAAACGGTATACCGCGCTCAGGCTGAGCAGATAGACCTCGTCTGTATCGTCGATGTCGAAATACTCCCATTCACCTCGAACGCTGAATCGCTCTGAGAAATTCCAGCCGGCGCCAAGCCCGTAGGCAAGGTCCTCTCCATCCTCGTCTTCCGATACCGATTCACCCTGGAAACTGCCCTTGATGTCGGCGCTCCAGGCGATGACACCCAGTTTTGCGAACAAGTCCCATTTTTCGCCAATCGGCCAGAAACCCACGGCAAACAAATCCCAGCCGTCGGCATCGACCTCGACATCGATTCCGAGGATCGAGTCGTCGGGCTCGCCAAGATCTACATAGCCCCCTTCGATCCCGAAATACGGCATGAACCGATAACCGGCAAACGCTTTCCAGCCGAAATCGTCCTGATCGAAATCAATGTCGCTATCGTCTATTTCTATTGTGGCCTGACCGACTCCCACGCCTGCGTAGAAACCATCCTCGGCAAAGGCAGAAGCGCCAGGGGCCAGTGCCAGCGTAATCGCCAATAGGACCAGGGTAAATATACGGCCGCTGCTCATTCCACACCTCCTGCCCGGTTGAGTATTCCGGACTGTAGAAACAGCAGCTCTATTAGTTCACCATCGATGTAACCTGGCTATTCGTACAATCCACAGCCCAAATGCAGCAACAGCGCGCCACCCGATTTCCAACCCGAGCGAACTGGCCCGGGACGCGCTGGCAGCTGCGTGGCCGGGCGTTAAACCAATGACTACGATCCACAGCTTTCCTCCCATTTCCCGTGCCGATGCAAACGTGCTGATACTGGGGAGCATGCCGGGACGAATGTCGTTGCAGCGGAAGCAGTACTATGCGCATCCGCGTAACGCGTTCTGGCCCATCGCCGGCGAGCTTTTCGGCTTCGACGCGAATCTCAGTTACAAGCAGAGGAGGGGGGCGCTGGAGCAGAGCCGGACCGCTCTGTGGGATGTACTCAAAACCTGCACACGCAGCACCAGTCTGGACTCGGATATCATCGAATC
>PKUM01000221.1 GCA_002868855.1 Chromatiales bacterium
AGATAACTATCGAAAGGCGCGCCGGTCAGACCCAGACAATTCGCCCACCAGTCGATTTCCCCGGCCAGTTCTTCTGTACCCGCGATAACGGCCCCACCCACGACATCGCTGTGGCCATTGAGGTATTTCGTCGTGGAATGCACCACCAGGTCCGCCCCAAGCGCCAGCGGTTGCTGCAGCACCGGGGACAAAAACGTGTTGTCGGCGGCGAGCAATGTGTCGTGTTGCCGGCACAATCCGGCCACCGCCTCGAGATCGACGATTCGTAACAACGGGTTGCTCGGGGTTTCAACCCAGACCATGCGCGGACCCAGCGCAAACACGCGGCGCAATGCCTCATGATCGGTCTGGTCGACAAAACGCACAACGAAAAGACCGCGCTCCGCCAGCGACTCGAACAGCCGATACGTCCCGCCGTAGCAGTCGTGCGGTGCGATCAGCAAATCGCCGGGTTTCAAAAGCTGGCAGACGAGCGTCACCGCAGCGGTGCCCGAAGCTGTCACGGTCGCGCCCGCCCCGCCCTCTAGATCCGCAAGCGCCTCACCCAGTGCATCCCGGGTCGGATTGCCGGAACGCGTGTAATCGTAGCGCCGCGCCTCACCGAAAGCGGAGAACGTGAAATTGGTGGAGAGGTACAGCGGAGGCACCACTGCGCCATGCTGGATATCGCTCTCGATTGCACTGCGAACCGCGGTGGTGGCGGGATTATGGATCGACATATCGGTTCTCCGTTATAGCTGCAAAATCATCGGAGAACCCCTGCGCGCGGCAGGCCGGTTACCGTGCCCATCGCTTTCTCAGCAGCGCCGCACAGTAACTCATCTCTCGAGATCGAACCGTGGCTCGCCTCGCAGGAGTTGGCACCTTTTCGGAATGGTTAGTTCCGAAGGTTGCCCCGGCGTCTTCGGGCTCAGTCCCTCAGCCGGTCTCGATGAGTACGGTTTGAGTCTACGCAGACCCGCCAGCCGCCGTCAAGCAACAAATTCGCACTCGCCTGGCACGGCAACGGACCCGGGCGGACCAACACCAAGGCTGCGAACGGATTAACCCCGGCCATTGCCCGGGAGCATTGTCAGTACGGTACCGGCTTGCCTAAACTGCGCCTGGCTGTCAGCAGAGAGTTGCCCGGATGCGTCGAATTCTGGTTTTTCAACATGTGCCCTATGAATTGCTCGGCACACTGAATCCACAACTGAAGCAGGCCGGGTTCAGGATCCGCTACGTGAATTTCGGACGCGAACCGAAGGCGACGCCGGACATATCCGACTACCAGGGTCTCGTGATTCTCGGCGGGCCGATGAGTGCGGATGATGATGCGCGATTCCCGCATCTCGCCACCGAGGTAAAAGTGATTCGCGAGGCGCTGGAGAGAGATTTGCCGGTGCTCGGGATCTGTCTCGGCTCGCAGTTGCTCGCCCGCGCTCTCGGGGCAAGGATTCGGCGAAACCCGGTCAAGGAGATTGGCTGGTACACCGTCACGCCGACGCCCGCGGGGCAGCAGGATCGGTTAATTGGCAGATTTGGCGGTCCCCGCAGGATTTTCCAATGGCATGGCGACACGTTCGATCTGCCGCACGGCGCGACCCATCTGGCAAGTTCCGAATTCTGTTCCCACCAGGCGTTTCGCTACGGCGAAAAAGCGTACGGTCTGCAGTTTCACCTGGAGGTCGACCAGCCGCTGATAGAACGCTGGCTGACAGTTCCGGCGCATCGCCGCGAACTCGCTACGCTCGCGGGCGTGATCAACCCAGACGCGATCCGCACGGAAACCCCGTTACAGATCGGACAGCTATCGACACTGGCCGAACAGACATTCGCGGGGTTCATCGAATTGTTCGGCATGCACCGGGGACGGCGCCGGGCGCTGCGGTCGCGCTAGGGCGCTATTGTTCGAGCCGGGCGCGGTATTTCCGTACCTGCACGTTGAAGCGCTCCGCCATGTCCTCCATTGCGCCAACGGCCGCGTTATGGCGCAGGTTACGCATTTGCCTTGCCTCGACGGTCGGCTCTTCTATCGCCTCGATCTCGCGTCCCAGGCACTCGACAAAGGCCTCCATTTTCCTGATGTAAGCATTGACCGCCTGTTGCGACTCGAGCATTTCGGCCTCGGTGGCCGTCGCCCCATCCGCGATCTTGACTCCGTCCGCGGGCGGGTATTCGCAGGCAAATAGCGGCGCGCCGGCAAACAGCATTGCCACCGCGAGCGGAATAAACGATTTGACCATAGACGTCCCCGGCCGATTTTTTCGACCGGTATGGTACCCAATTCGAGGGTCGGCGGGATTTTCTGAGAAGCCCATCACGGTTGCCGCAGCCGCCGCGCCATTATGTTGTGCAGAGCTATGCGGCTTTGCGCCTGCCACCGGGGGGGCAACCGGGGCTGCCGAACGCCGACAAGGGCACGGATGATGTTGGACCTCAATGCATATCTGGGCGATCTTGTGCCCCGCGAACGCGTCTACGATGTCAGCCTGAACCGGCGACTGGCGATGCGGGTGTTCCCCAATGGCACCCGCGTTTGGGTCTACTGGCGCGCGCCCGCGAAGGATGCACGCGGCAGGACGATCGGCGTATTCCCGCAAATGAACGCCGAACAGGCGCTCGCCGATACCAGCACCGTGCTCGAGTGGTCGCGTTTCAGCAAACTCCCCGAGGCCGACCTGCCTGACGATACGGATTTCATCCAAACCGGCAACTTCTTCCAGTTACGCAGACGCGAACAACGGATTCGTGAATGGGCCACGCGCGCGATGGCCGGCGCAGCGGTAACGCTTGTTTCGATATTGATTCTGAAGTGGGTGTTGTCACCGCTGTTCGCCCAGGACCAGGAGACAGTGCAGGCAAAGACCCCGCTGGCGCCCCCTCCGGCACAGGAAACGCCGGGCGAATTGCTCGCGGTCAGCAAGCAACCTGTTGCGACAGCACGCGAACCGCGCATCCGGCGTGCGACTTTTGCCTCGGATGTCGTCGAACACGAACCCGTGGACGCACTGGGCGAGAGAATCGCATCCTGGCCCGATGCACCGCGCCCGGTGTATATGTTCACCGATCTGCAAAATCTCGCAGGCCAGAGCGTATACCACCGCTGGTATTGGCAAGACAAACTACAATCGGAAGTCGAGTTCGAGGTCGGCAGCGACTGGCGCTGGCGGGTGTTCTCACGGCGATATATCGAACCCGGGCAGAACGGAACCTGGGTCGTCAGCATCGTCACCGGGGCCGGCGACGAATTGGCCCGGTACGCACTCGAAGTCGATACGCAATAATCCGGCCGCTCAGCTGGAATCAAGCGCCATCGCACTCCAGCGTCCGGCGGACCCGACTCCGGATCAGGCCACCGCTGCGGCCACGAACAAGGCGATGACTGCCGCGAACCCAACTGCCCAGACCACGGTGCGCCACGGGTTCAGATCCGCCAGGTAACAGGCGATGAACCCGGTTCTCGCGGCTACGAATATCAATCCAAGTCCGTCGCGCAAGGTGCCGTCGACGCCGGCGTAGTGCGCGACCCAGACCGCCGCGGCGAACGGCGCAAACGCTTCCACCGAATTCAGGTGGGCCGCCTGGGCACGGCCGGCGAGGCCGCTGAGGCGGGCCTGTTGCAGCCGCGGGTTGGCAATATCGACATGCCCCTCCGCAGTCAACGTGGCCCGGATTGCCGGCAGGCGTGGCAAATAAATAAGCATAAACGCCGCAAAAACACACCAGATCGAAATATCCAAATCACTATCTCCGGTTAATCGAAACGGGGCAGCGGCAGCGGCGCGTGCAGTCAGGTGCAGCCATATGCTTCTGCCCGATCCTTGCAAAGCAGATCACCTGATCTATGGTTAACAGGTGGGGTAGTCTTGTGTAAAAGCCGCGCGGCTGCCGCGCTACCGCCAGTGGATCCGCGGCGATACACCCGCACCGCAACCGGCAAAGCATGGGGATCACTTTGACCGACCTTTTGACAGACCCGCAAATTGTTCGCGTACTGTCGCTGGACGGACGCAGCCGCGCGTGGATGGAGGATTTCGAACGCCTGCAGAGTGGCGACCGCTCTTTGACACGCAAATCCGCGGGCGAACACAGTATCAAGTCGATGCAACGCCTGATGATTTTTCTCGGCTATAGCACGGCCAGCACCGGGGCGTTCCTGATCGATGGCGATTTCGGCCGCGGCACCAACCGTGGCGTTGCCCAGTTCCAGCTCGAACACGGCATATCTCGCAAGGTGCCGCGGCATGCCCTGTGCTATCCGTGTCACTTCTCGAATGCACGGCAACGAATCGTCTCGATCCCTGATACGATTCTGGACACCACAACCCTTGTCGCAATGCTCGAATCGGCGCGGCGCGGGATCGACAATGGTGAAATTGCATTCGGAGATTTCGACGAAGCGTTGTTCCACCTCAATCAGTTACATCGTCACCGCTACCTGTCCTGTGCGGAAATCGCCAGGCGCTACGGCGCAGACGTCAGGAGTTCGGTCGCCGAAATAGCGACTGCGGACGACGTCGCAATCGCCCCGGAATGGGTCATGGCGGTGATCAAGCAGGAAACAAGCGGTGTGGTCCGTCCGCGTTTCGAACAGCACAAATTGTCGCGATTCAACGAGCGCGAACCGGGCACCAACCTCGGCGAACTGCGCCACCGCTCGATGAGCATCGGTCTCGGCCAGATTATGGGCTATCACTATGAGCGTGTCGGCGCGCCAACGGCCCGCTCAATGTTGTTCAGCCCGATCCGTGATCAAATCCTGTATGTCGCCCGATTCCTCGCGCTGGGACGTTCGATTCGCACATCGCTGGCAAAGCGCGACCCTGACGGCGAGGATTTTGCCCGCGTCGCGCGCTATTACAACGGCCCCAAATATGCGAATCATTTTTACGATGAACGGCTAGCGCGCTGGTTCAGAGAGTTTCGCCTGCTGGCCGGTTAGCACAAACGCGGACATCCTTTTCTACCGTATTACGAGACTTTCTCGCGCAGACGCATCGCAATCGGAAAGTGATCGCTGAAGCCGTCGCGGTTACTGCCTGCGCCACGACCGAAGCGGATTGGCACCGGGTAGGTGCCGGTGGCTGTCATTTCCGGAAATCGCACGATCTCAACCGTATCGGTCAGCGCCATAAATCCCGAGTTCCCGGTCAGCAGACCCTTGGACACCAGCAACTGATCCAGCACGGCAGCGGAATTTTCGTGGTAGTGCGTACCCTGCCCCGACCCCATCGTCGCCCATGTCAGGTTGAGAAACTTCGGCGAGCGCGCGCGGGTGACTTTGGCGCGCATGTGATGGCTCAGTGCATAGTTCGTCAACGCCCGGTCCGAAGGTTGGTCATTGAAATCACCCATCGCGAGTACCGCCACGTCCGTGCCGTGAATTTGCCTGATGCGCTCGTGAAAATAAGCCAGCGTTTCGCCCGCCATGATGCGATAGGGCTCGGTCTCATAGCGTCCGCCCATACGCGATGGCCAATGATTACCGATCACTACCAGCAGGTTGCCGGCGGCGGAACGGAAATTGACCTGGAACAGGTCGCGCGTTGCAGTACGTTTGACGACGTAATGCGAAAAAGTCAGCTCGGCGCTGAAACGGTCGGCGTCATATAGGAACGCGACGTCGATGCCGCGGTTGTCCGACATATCGTGATGCGCGACCTGGTAGTTGCGCCCGGGCAATGCGCAGGCGGTGGCCAGGCGTTGCAGGACATGATCGTTTTCAACCTCGCACACGCCCAGCAGATCGGGCCCGCTGCCATCGTTCATTTTCCGTATTACGCTGGCGAGCTGCCCGATCTTGCGGCCAAGGCGCGCCTCGGTCCAGCCGGAAAGCTCTCTGCCGAGGGTACGTTGCAGCTTGTCACTGCGGCGCGGCGAATTGACCACGTCGAAAAGATTTTCCACGTTCCAGAAAGCGATGTAGTACTCCATGGTGCCTCCGACTCGCATCCGAACCAATGGCGGCGACTGTCATTGCCACCAGCACAGGCGGCACCGACAATGTCAAAGTGGGCAACTGCGACAAGGCTGCAATTTCAGCAGCTCAACGCGCAGTGGCGCCCCCGTCCACCGGCAGTTCCGCTCCATTTATAAAACTCGCCTCTTCGGACGCGAGAAAAAGCACGAGAGCCGCCACTTCCTCCGGCCGGCCGAGGCGATGCATCGGACTGACTCGCTCCAGAATCTGGCGCATACGCTGCGGGTTGTCACTGCCCGCAATCATGCTCTGGACCATCGGCGTATCGACATAGGAGGGATGTATCGAATTGCAACGAATATTGTATCCCTGCTCGGCACAGTGCAGCGCCACCGATTTCGTCAGCAAACGCACGGCCCCTTTTGCCGCATTGTAGGCGGCAAGCTTGGCAACGCCTCGCAAACCTGCCGTAGAGGACACGTTGATGATGGCACCGCCACCGCCACGGCGCATTGCGGGAATCGATGCCCGGCAGCCGAGAAATACGCTCTCGACATTGACCGCCTGTACATTGCGCCATTGTTCAAGAGTCGTTTCCTCGACACTCGCGTGCACCCCGATCCCGGCTGCATTGACCAACACATCCAGGCGTCCGTACTGGCCCATGACCTCGTCAACCACCTCGGCCCAGCGTGTTTCGTCACGTACGTCCTGGTGCAGAAAATGGCCGCGCCCGCCCAGACCTTCCGCGGCTTCTTCGCCACGCGGCGCATCGCGGTCGGACAGCATCACGCGCGCACCCTGGCGGGCGAACAGTTCTCCGCAACAGCGGCCGATCCCGGACGCTCCTCCGGTAACGAGTACTACTTTGCCGTCGAATTCGAGCATAGCCTTCTCCTCAGGCGAGATAACCGCCATCGACCGTGATGCACGACCCGGTTGCATAGGAAGATGCATCAGAGGCCAGAAACAACACGGCACCCGCCATTTCAGACGGTTCCGCAACACGCCGCAGCGGCACCTTTTCGAGGTAGTAGTCGCGCGCCTTCTCGTTCTCGGTCAGCGCTGACGCGAATTTGGTCCGGGTCAGACCCGGCAACAATGCATTGACCCGAATGTTGTGCTGACCGCATTCCTTGGCGAACGCCCGGGTCATATTTATTACCGCGGCCTTGGTGATGGAGTAGATTCCCTGTAGCGGACCGGGCGAGACGCCGTTGACCGAGGCGACGTTGACGATCGCGCCGCCCCCGGAGTCTCGCATCAGCCGGCCGGCGGCAACAGACATAAAAAAGTAACCGCGAATACTCACGTCGACGGTCTTTTCGAACACACCTGGATCGGTGTCTAGTATGTGACCGTAATACGGGTTCGTAGCCGCGTTGTTTACGAGGATATCGAGTCGGCCGAAACGCGCGGCGATAGCGTCGTACAAAGATTCTATCTGACCCATGTCACCGATGTGGCAGGCCAGCGCATGCGCTTTACCGCCGCCTTCGCGGATTTGCGCGGCGACCGCCTCGCAGCTGTCCAGTTTGCGGCTGGAGACGACTACCTCGGCGCCATGTTGCGCCAGCAGTCGCGCAATCGCTTCTCCTATCCCGCGACTGGCCCCGGTTACCAGCGCGATTCGGCCACTGAGATCGAAGAGCGCGGGTCGTTGTTGCGTCATTTTGTTCAGCCCCGATAGTTATGGTGTCGTTGCACCGCGCGACGCGGCAGCAGCGCTGTCCGCAAGAAACGGCGCGGCGGATCAGATTGTGGAACGGGAGATGATTGCACTGCACATCTGATCGAGCGCGTGCACCCATTTAATCAACTCACCGAAGCGCCGGTCCGCGGTCTGCCCGTGATAGTAACGGTAGTAAATCTGTTGCGCGATTACCGCCAGGCGGAACAGTCCGAAACAATGATAGAAATCCAGCGGGTCGACGCTGAACCCGGTCCGCCGGCAGTAACGCTGGACCGCCTCGGCCCGGGTCGGCGCGCCGGGAAGATCGCTGGGCATGAGTTGCGCCGCCCGCAGGAAATCGGGATCGGCGGCTTCGACCCAGTAGCCCAGCGTACCGCCAATATCCATCAGCGGATCGCCCAGCGTCGCCATCTCCCAGTCGAGGACGCCGATCAAACGCATCGGTTCGTCGGCGTCCCACACGACGTTGTCCATCTTGAAATCGTTGTGGATCAGCGAGGCCCGCCCGGACTCGGCTGGAAGATTGTCTGCCAGCCATCGCATTGTGGCGCCGAATCCCGGGGCATCGTCGGTATGGGCCCGCTCATAGCGTTTGCTCCAGCCAACCACCTGGCGTTCGGCGTAACCAGCCGGCTTGCCGAGATCCGCGAGTCCGGCGGCTGTGTAATCGAGCATATGCAGCTCCGCCAATACGTCGATCAGCGTCTCGAACTGCTGCCTGACCTGTTCCGGCCCGGGACTGAACCCGGCCGGATAGCCGCGCCGCACGATCAGTCCGGGCAAATACTCCATCACATAGAAATCGCAACCGAGGATAGCCTGGTCCTCGCAGTACAGCAGCGGTTTCGGGCAATACGGAAAAACCGGATGCAGCGCCCGCAACACCCTGACTTCGCGCCCCATGTCATGCGCGGTTCTTGCCTTCGTGCCGAACGGCGGACGGCGCAGGACGAGCTTGCGCCCGCCCAGTTGCAGCATGTAGGTCAGATTGGAATACCCGGACGGAAACTGCAGGACGGTCAGGGTCTCGCCGCTGTCGCCGCCGAGATGGTCCGTCAGATAAGGCGCCAGCGCCGCGACATCGAGTTCCTCGCCGCTGCGAATCGCGGCAGCCTGATCGACCAGTGTCATCCGCGCCGGCTCCTCTTCAGCATCGCGGGATCCACGTGGCGCGCAAGCTCACACCGCGCGACAGTGCGGCGGTGAACCTCGTCGGGCCCGTCTGCAAGACGCAACGCCCGCTGCCACGCATACATCTCCGCCAGCATGAAGTCTCCGCAAACTCCGGCCCCACCATGAATCTGGATCGCACGATCGATGACGCGGCAGGCGACATTCGGAGCGACCACCTTGATCTGGGCGATCTCGCTCATCGCCGCCTTGTTCCCCACGTGATCCATCATCCATGCCGCCTTGAGCGTAAGCAGGCGCGCCATTTCAATTTCCATGCGCGATTCCGCGATGACATCGAAATTGCCGCCGAGACGTGCCAGCGGCTGACCGAAAGCCTCGCGCTCAACGCTACGCCGGCACATCAGGGCCAGCGCGCGTTCCGCCACCCCGATCGAACGCATGCAATGATGAATTCGGCCCGGGCCGAGCCGCCCCTGGGCAATCTCGAAGCCGCGTCCCGCGCCCAGGATCACGTTCGCCTCCGGCACCCGCACGTTGTCGAAGAGAATCTCTGAGTGACCGTGCGGCGCATGGTCATAGCCGAAAACGGTCAGTTGCCGCTCGATCTTCACACCAGGCGCATCGAGCGGTACCAGGATCATCGAATGCTGCGCGTGGCGCGGGCCATCGGTGCCGGTCCGACACATGAATATCGCGATCTTGCAGCGCGGGTCACCCGCGCCCGAGCTCCACCATTTGCGGCCGTTCAGCACCCATTCGCCATTGCTGAGCTCCGCGGTCGCCGCCATGTTTGTCGCATCCGAGGAAGCGACACCGGGCTCGGTCATCGCGAAACACGAACGAATCTCGCCTGCCAGCAACGGTTCGAGCCATTGTTTTTTCTGCTCATCGCTGCCATAGCGCACCAGCACCTCCATGTTGCCGGTGTCCGGTGCGTTGCAGTTGAACACTTCGGGGGCCCAGTCGTTGCAACCCATGATCTCCGCAAGCGGCGCGTACTCGAGGTTGGTGAGACCCGCTCCATACTCCGTATCCGGAAGAAACAGGTTCCACAAACCCGCCGCCCGCGCCTTTTCTTTTAGTTCGGCAATAATGGGTACCGGCTGCCAGCGGTCGCCGCTGTCGACCTGGTCGCGAAAGGTTGCCTCGTTGGGGAGGATATATTCGTCGCGGAACGCGATAAGACGTTGCCGCAGCGACTCGACTTTTTCGTTAAAAGCAAATTCCATGGTAACCACCAGCCCGGTCTGTGCCCCGAAACCGGCTGGATCGGCCGGCGCCAAAGCAGTTATCGTGAACGCAACGGTAGACGCTTACCGTATACTTCACAAGCCCGTTGCGCGAGCCACAAAAGCGTGGCGCCGGGATGGGTTTCAGATGGCGGTCAGGGGCAGAAAATGGGCGAATTCCGCGATGTCTTCAATGTCAGGATTTTCGAGAAAAAGATCGATGTAGATTTGTCGGCGCTACGTGATCTGTGCCTCGAAAAAGATCGCGAGTTTCAGGCCCATAACAAGGCGCGGATCAGCCAGGCATGGGACAAATACAACGTATTTGACTGGAAGCACCCGCAGATCGAAAAACTGGCGCGGGAAATTCTTGGCGCCACGAAGGAATACCTGGTCAGTGTGCCGATGAACCGCAAGCCCCAGGGTTTCTGGCTCGATGGCTGGGTCAATATCGCCCGTGATTACGAGTATCACGCAGAGCACATTCACCCGAACTCGGTGATCAGCGCGATCCTCTATGTACAGGTGCCGGATTTCGACCCAAAGGATTCGAATTTCGGGGCCGAGCCCTTCGGCGCGACTTGCTTCAGCCTCGAGCGCTGGACCTGCGGCAACCCGCTATGGACCAACGAGATCTGGCTGGAGCCGGTTGCCGGCAAGCTGGTGCTATTCCCCAGCAACCTGCCCCATTATGTCGCTCCGAACAAAAGCGACATGCCACGAATCACAATCTCGGCAAATATCAACGCCGGCTAGAATATCGTCGCAATGTGCTGCGACGGTTCGATCTCCGGGCGCGGGCCCCACATTATCGCGTTGCCGGTCACGAGCCGGTTCCAGCGCTCAATCGCCGCGTCGCGCGTGTCGCTGTCACCGCTGCAGCCATCGTACTCGCATGCCGCATTGCCGCAGTAAACCGCAAATTTCTCTTCGTAGTGTGCGACCCAGCCGCGTTTCCCACACTCGGGACAATTCTCTGTTTGTGTTTTCATTCCCCGCCTCCCAGGTAGATACGATTCGCATGGTGCTGCGAGCGCGGAAAAGACGGCGTGATTTATTTCACATAACAGGCAATCGGCAAAAATTGCAGCATGAGGAGCCACGCGATTGCCGCGGGAACGGGTCGCCGGCGCGGTGTCAGTGCCCGGCGGGGCGGTATTCAGCCACGATCTTCAACGCTCGCGCCGGCACCGCCGCTGTTGTGCCGATACAAGGTACCGAACAGCGCGTCGCAAATCGGATAGGAAATATTGAAATTGTAGCGCTGCATCAATGCCGGATCGTGGTGGCGCGTATGCAACTGGCGCAACACCTGCATCCCGGGCAAACGGGAGACCCATGAATCGGGCGCCGTGTGATACGCAAAATGCAGCAATTCGTAGTTCAGGAAATATCCGATTGCCGTTGCCACGAACAGGTACGCCACGTTGGCCGAGAACAGCCACACCAGCAGGGCCCAGACCGGCAATGCAAATGCCGTAATAAAAAACACCATCAATACCGGCGGGAAAAGAACCGCATGGAAATCCCGGCTCGAGTCGAACTGCATTGCCTCATCGGTAAAGAAACGGTGATGCTGCAGAGTGTGGCGCTCGTAGATAAGGCGCAGAAAACCGGCAGGATGATGCATCGGTCCACGGTGGCCGAGGTATTCGGCCAGATTCGCGTACAAAAAAGTGGCTGGAATCGTCAACCACTCGAGCGCGGTTACCGAATGTAACTGGAGAATGCTAAATACCACGACGGCAACACTCGCGACGCTGGTGAAGCCGAGATGAAACACACCACTGTAGTAATCCGGTATCCGCAGGTCGCGGTATTGCTCGCGGAAGCGGCGGATACGCGCAGGCAATGCGACCGAACCCGGGCCATGGATATCTTCCGCGGAACCGGCGCCGGCAACACTCATCGCATTCCCCGCCCGGGCGCCGCGAACATGACCAGCAAGGTCATGTCTTCCTCGACTTCAAAAAAACTGTGATCGCATGCAGCCCGGATGTAAAGAATGGTGCCCTTTTCGACCAGCATCTCCTCGCCATCGACACGAATTCGGGCGCGCCCGCCCAGGACGTAGTAAACCTCGTCGTCGTCATGGGCGCCCTGCATATCCCGCGATCCCGCCGGCAAACGGTAGATCCCCAGGCTCATCGCGGACGCCTTGAGGAATTCGCTGTAGACCGCTCGTCCCGCCCCGGCTTGCTCGGCGAGCAGCTCGTCTACTTTAAAAATTCGCCAGCTATCGGATGGTTCAGTCATTCGGATTCGGTCCTCGCGGCCTGGATCTTCGCTGAGCCCCAAGTGTCGCCGTCCCGGGCCACGCTGTAAAGGTGTTGTCAGGGACCTGCCATGGCAGCCTTGGGTGGTTGCCCGGCGACCGGCAGCAGCATCGCCGCGGCGACCGCAAGCCCGGCCAGCCCCGCCAGCATGACAAACAACCCGGCGAAATCGCCACTGGCGGCATGCATTTTTGCCACGAACCAAATCGCCACCGGCGCCGTGCCGAAGGCGAGTACGAATTTCAGGCCGAAAACCAGCCCCTGGTGTTTTTGCGGCGTATACCTGGCCAGCAACATGTTCTCAGCCGGCAGCGCGGCGGTCGACAACAAAACCGAGCCGGTCGCAGCCACAATCAATGGCATGCCCTGAGCCGCCGCAACCAGCGCCAGCAGCGGTGTCAGCACAAGGAAACTGCCGACGTAAACCGGCTTTAGCGGAAATCGGTCGGCAAGGTAACCGCCGATCAACTGCATGACAGCCGCGACCCCGTACACGATCGTTATCAATGCACCTACAGCGGCGGTACCCGATCCGGTCCACTCGTCCAATCGTTGATCGAACAGCTTGGGAAACGCACTCTGGCTGGCCTGATAAACGAATCCCAGCGCAAACATCGTGAAAAGCAGTATCAGGAAGCCGCGGACCAGCGTATTCCGCCGCAGATCGTCACCGCCGTCGCGTAGCGCACGGCTATCGGTAATCCGCCCGCTGCGCAGACAGGCATACATCGCAATACCGGTTGCAAAAGACACCAGGCCCGGCACCACAAATGCGGCGCGCCAACCGAATGTATCGCTGATGGTGCCCGCGACCAGGCCCGCCGCAGCGACGCCTATTCCACCGAAAATTCCATTGATGCCCAGCGCCTTGCCGCTCGCGCCGGAGTTACGCACCAGCCACGGAATGCCCACAGGATGATAGATGGCCGCGAACACCCCCAGCAGTGCAAGCCCCGCGAGCATCCCGTCCGGTCCGCCAGCCAGGGCGCATATACCGCATGCGAGCCCCATTCCGGCAAACATCACGATCATCATCCCGGGAGCGCTCCAGCGGTCAGCAATCCACCCGGCCGGCAGCGCGCAAACCCCGACCAGCAAAGCGCCGAGAGTCCATAACCCGATTAATTCATGGTACGGAAGCTGCCAGTCGACCTCGAGCGTGAGGACGATGACGAAAAAGAACGCGGTGAGCATATGCATCAGCGCGTGCCCCGCCGCCGCAAAAACAAGGGTCAGGCGATCTGACCGGGACGCCACAGCCTAGCCGATCACGCTTCGTATATGGCTGTACTCGGCTTTTACGAGCCGCCCGAATAACGGGTCGGGGGCATTCTCGAATATCGCGTCTATTTCCCGCCAGTCGGAATCGCTCAATTCTTCGCGCGCCAGCGGAAACAGGCTGCTCTCCTCGCGATCGAGATGACGGCGCTGCAGCCTGATGTAGGCATGCGCAATCTCGAGGAAGTCCTCCGTCAGCATCATCGACTCGCTCAGCACCGTGCGCAAAGCCGCACGAAACCGCTTGCCGCGCTCGATAATCTCCTGGTGTTCTTCCAGTACGTCGTCAATCGGACCGTCGTCCACGCCGGGTTTGTCGCGTAACCGGTTGAAGATCAGATCCTCGCGCGGATGATGGTAAATGTCCGGATAGCTCGTCATGTAATGCATCACCTCGTGCATCAACTGGAAATCCGGAATCCGGTCGCCGCCAACCTTCTTGAGTTCAGACTCGAGATAATCGAGTAGCTTGACGATGTTTAGATGGTCGCGGTGCAACTGATCAATCACCTCTGACATGAACTGCTCCTTTAGTCGTCCAACTCGGCAAGAACCAGCAACAGGTCCTTGGCATCTACTTGCGTCCCGCCGTGGACAACGACCTCCCTGACCTTGCAATCACGGTCGGCATGAATCTGAGTTTCCATTTTCATTGCTTCGATTGAAAGCAATGCGTCTCCCTTTGCCAGCTTGTCACCTGCCTTTACCGCGACATTGACGACCAGCCCCGGCATCGGAGCAGCGACATGGGCGGGATTGCCGTCCTCAGCTTTGCGGTTGGCAACCGCAGTCTTGGCGGCATGGCGGTCTTCTATGCGCACCAGGCGCGGCTGGCCGTTCAGTTCGAAGAAGACATTGCGCTCTCCGGACTCGTTGGGCTCACTTACCGCGAGGTAGCGAATAATCAGAGTCTTGCCAAGCTCGATGTCGACCGCGCATTCCGTGTCTTCCTCCATGCCGTAGAAGAAAACCGGACTCGGCAACACCGACACCTCGCCGTATTTGCGTTTTTGCGTCGCATACTGCAGAAACACCTGCGGGTACATCAGGTAAGAAACAAGTTCCTTGTCGCTGATCTGACGACCGGCCCCTTTCTCGGCCGTCTTGCGTGCATCATCCAGATCCACCGGCGGCAGATCCGCGCCCGGCCGATCCGTAAGCGGCGGCTGGTTTTTCAGTACCTTGCGCTGCAGCGTTTGCGGGAATCCGCCTGGCGGCTGACCCAGTTCACCGCGGAAAAACGACACCACCGAAGCCGGGAAATCGATGTCCTTCGCGGGGTCCTCGACATCTTCGCGGCTCAGGCCGCTCGTGACCATGAACAGCGCCATGTCGCCGACCACTTTCGAAGTCGGGGTAACCTTGACGATATTGCCGAACATGTCGTTGACGTCGGCGTAGGTCTCGGCAATCTGCGGCCAGTTTTGTTCGATCCCGAGCGCCCGTGCCTGCTCGCGCAGGTTGGTGTACTGGCCGCCCGGCATTGCGTGCCGGTAGACATCCGCGGTGCCTGCATGAATGCCGCTTTCGAAAGGTCGGTAATACTCTCGCACGGTTTCCCAATAATGGTTCAGAGAACGCATTGCGTCCCGCTCCACCGCGCAATCGCGTGGCCCGTCGCGCAGAGCCTCCACGATGGCGCCAAGATTCGGCTGCGATGTCAGGCCGCTCATGGCGTCCATGGCGCCGTCCACCGCATCCACGCCTGCCTCGATGGCGGCGAGCACGCTGGCCGCCGCGATCCCGCTGGTGTCGTGGGTGTGGAAATGCACCGGCTTGCCGGTTTCCGCCTTGATAGCGCGCACCAGTTCCCCGGCGGCGGCCGGCTTGCAGACACCGGCCATGTCCTTGATACCAATGATATGGGCGCCGGCGCCGGCCAGGTCCGTTGCAAGTCCGAGGTAATAATCGAGCGTATATTTTGTTTCGTGCGCTGCCAGCATGTCGCCGGAATAACAGATTGCCGCTTCGCACAGCTTGTCTTCGGCCAATACCGCATCCATCGCAACACGCATGTTGTCGACCCAGTTCAGGGCATCGAAAATGCGGAACAGATCAACACCGCCATCGGCCGCGTGATGGACGAAATGGCGCACGACATTGTCCGGATAATTGGTGTAACCAACGGCGTTGGACGAACGCAGCAGCATCTGCAGCAGAATGTTCGGCACACTCTCTTTCAGGCCGGCAAGCCGATCCCAGGGGTCCTCATGGAGAAATCGCATCGCCACATCGAATGTCGCTCCGCCCCAGCACTCCAGCGACAGCAGTTGCGGCAGCAACCGCGCGTAAGCGGGCGCCACCTCGAACATGTCACGGCTGCGCATCCGGGTGGCATGCAGCGACTGATGCGCATCACGCATAGTCGTGTCGGTCAGCAACACCCGGTCCTGGTCCAGCATCCACTGCGCAAATCCGGAGGGACCGAGTTCGGCCAGGCGTTGCACGCTCCCCGGCGGCGGTTCACCAACGTCAAACGGCGGAACCGGAGCGCGCGCCCGGGTACGCGGCGGCGGGCGGCCCTCGATCTCCGGGTTGCCGTTTACGGCAACATCGCCGATGAATCGCAGCAGCCGGGTCGCACGATCGCGCCGTTTCGGGAAGCGGAACAACTCCGGCGTTTCGTCGATAAATCGCGTCGTGTATTCGCAAGTGCGAAAGCGCGGATGGTTGATCAGGTTTTCGACAAATGCGAGATTCGTTGCCACACCGCGGATGCGGAATTCTCGCAGCGCCCGGTCCATGCGTCGAATGGCCTCTTCCGGCGTCGGTGCCCATGCCGTGACCTTTTCCAGCAATGAATCGTAGAAGGGCGTAATCAGCGCCCCGGAGAATGCGGTTCCGCCGTCCAGACGAATACCGAAACCGGTTGCGCCGCGGTAAACACGGATACGCCCGTAGTCGGGCACAAAGTTATTCTCCGGGTCCTCGGTGGTTATCCGGCACTGCAAAGCATGGCCGTTGAGATGAATATCGGCCTGAGCCGGAACCGGGCAGTTGTCGTCGCCTATGCAAACCCCCTCGGCAATCCGGATCTGCGCCTTGACGATGTCGATCCCGGTGACCTCTTCGGTAACGGTGTGTTCGACCTGGATCCGCGGATTGACCTCGATGAAATAGAATTCTCCCGAATCCACGTCCATCAAAAATTCGACCGTGCCGGCATTGACGTAATTGGCCGCGGCCGCGAGCCGCAGCGCCAGTCCGCACAACGTTTCGCGCTGGGAATCGCTCAGGTAGCTTGCTGGCGCGCGTTCGACCACTTTTTGATTGCGGCGTTGCACCGAACAGTCGCGCTCGAACAGATGAACGAGGTTGCCCGCGCTATCGCCAAGTACCTGGACCTCGACATGGCGTGCATGTCGGACCAGTTTTTCGACATACACCTCATCGTTACCGAATGCCGCCGCCGCCTCACGCCGCGCCACATCGAGGCTTTCCTCGAGATCAGCGGCGTTCTCGAGGACCCGCATGCCGCGTCCGCCACCTCCCCAGCTGGCCTTGAGCATCAGCGGATAGCCGATGTTCCCGGCGATCTCGGCGCAGGCGGCGAGATCCCGCGGCAATGCCTCGCTTGCCGGCACCACCGGGACGCCGGCCTGGGCGGCCAGTTCGCGCGCATTGACCTTGTTACCGAGCGCCCGCATCACGTCCTGTCCGGGCCCGATGAAGGTGATACCGGCGGCCTCGCAGCGCGCGGCAAATTCTGGATTCTCGGCCAGGAATCCGTAGCCGGGATGGATGGCATCGACCCCCGCCGTGATCGCGATACTTAGGATTCCGTCGATGTCGAGGTAGGCCGCCAGCGGTTTGCTCCCGCTTCCGACCTGGTACGCCTCGTCGGCTTTGAACCGATGTAGGGCGAACCGGTCCTCGTTAGAGTAGATCGCGACGGTTCGCAATCCGAGTTCGTTGGCCGCCCGCATCACCCGGATCGCAATTTCGCTGCGATTGGCGACCATCAGCTTTTTGAAGCGTACTCTTTTGTTTTTCATAAAGATATCTATAGGTCCGCCAGTCCCAGCATAGCCGGTCGAGGGTGATCTTGCACTGCAATATACCGTGATCGGGCATGCCCGGGACAAAATGCCCGGTATTCGCCCTCTGCGGGCGAGGTCGCCGGACAGCATGCCCTAGCGCAGGCCGCCGCTCCAATCGGGGAAAACCACAGGCTGGCGGCCAGAACGGACCGGTCGAGGCGCTAAAGCAGGGTCTTCAGATCGAACCCGGCGTCCGCCGCCTGCTCCGCGGTCGGCGAGACCCCGGCCGCAAGCAGTTTGCGCGCCTGCAGGTGATCTTTGGGTACGCTTACAGAGTCTACCGCTATCAACTCGCCGCCGCGAAAGTAGAACAGCGAAAACCTGCCGCTGTCCGGGTCGCCGCGCAGCACGTATTCGTCGTGGTCCCGCGAAAGTCCAACCATCTGCAACCGGGCGTCGAATTGATCGGACCAGAACCAGGGAATTTGTGCATACGCCAGTTCCTTGCCACACAGTGACGCCGCGGCCGTCTTGGCCTGCTCCATCGCATTGTGCACGGACTCCAGGCGCAGGCGACGCGCCAGAAGGGTATTGGGATGATTGGTGCAGTCTCCGGCTGCCACGATGCGCGGGTCCGTGGTTCTGGCGAACTGATCGACCCGAATACCATCTTCGCAGGCCAGTCCGGCATCGCGAGCCAGCTCGGTATTCGGTATCACGCCTACGCCGACGACGACAAGATCCGCCATGTGACTGGTACCGTCAGCGCAGCGAATATGCAGTTCGGCGCCGGACCTGTCGATCGCACTTACGGTCACGCCGGTACGAATGTCGACACCGTGGCGGGTGTGCAGCGCGAGATACCAGTCGGACAGGAACGGCGCAGCCGCGCGCGGCATCAGGCGGTCCTGGAACTCCAGGACGCTCACCTGCTTACCCTGTTTGCGCGCCACCGCCGCCACCTCCAGACCGATAAAGCCGCCGCCGATGACGACCAGGCGCCGGGCGCCTGGCATTCGCTCGCGTATCGCCCTCACATCGGCGATGTTTCGCAAATAGAATACGCCGTCGCAATCGGCGCCGGGCACGATCAACGGGCGCGCCCGCGCACCGGTAGCCAGTGCCAGCCCGGTGTAGGA
This sequence comes from Chromatiales bacterium, assembly GCA_002868855.1. Lineage (GTDB taxonomy): Bacteria > Pseudomonadota > Gammaproteobacteria > Steroidobacterales > BM003 > BM003. Next base: position 18,632 of record PKUM01000221.1, read on the forward strand.
AATCCGTTCGCCGTCGTCCAGTTCAAGACATTGCGCCTGCCGGTCGATGCGTACCGCGCGGCACCCGGTACGCATCTCGATACGATGACTCTCGTAATAATCGGCTTTGCGCATGAAAAGGCGCGACTCGTCGAGGTCCCCGGCGAGATACTGTTTGGACAATGGCGGCCGCTGATAGGGCAGGTGAGGCTCCTCCGTGACCACGACGACCTCCCCCGCAAATTCCTCTCGCCGCAGCGAATCCGCGATCTGGCAAGCGGCCTGACCGCCTCCGACGACTATGACTCGATCACTCACCGGACGCCTCCGTTTGCGCTGCCGCGAACTTGCCGGTGGCACAGTTTACTGCATGCCTGTGCCGATGACAGGTAAGCGAATGCTTGGCATAGTTGTCACGGAATTCCTTGAGCCGGATAGCCAGGCTGCGATGACTGGGTCCAACATCACGATACGCGCTGCCACCAGCGCCGACAGCGACGCGATGATCGGGTTGCTGCACGCGGCAGACCTGCCTGTTACGGGCGTCGCCGACACTCCCGGCAATTTTCTCGTCGCCGAGGAGAATGGCGTAGTTGTCGCGCTGGGGGGCCTCGAGGCGCATCCACCGGACGCATTGTTGCGTTCACTCGCGGTAGATCAGACACGCCGCAACGGCGGTCTCGGCCGGCTCGTTTTCGATCGTCTGTGGCAGCAGGCCGGGGCGGCCCGATACTCCGCTGTGTACTTGCTGACCACTACCGCGGCCGACTACTTCGAACGCCTCGGGTTTGCCCGTATCGATCGCGATCAGGCACCGGACGGAATCCGCCAAAGCGCGGAATTCGCCCGGCTGTGCCCGGACGACGCGGTGCTGATGCTGCGCAGCGTAACCGGTTGAACACAGTTGCGGTGGCTGGCTATTCAGGAACTCCCGACGCGAAAAAACCCGGCATGAAGCCGCATCAACGAAGCGCGCTGGTGCATGCGCCAACAGGGTTGCCCGTTCTGCTCGGCGATTTGCCCGCCGCCGCGCGATTGCTGAAGAGACCGAGAAAGCCGGTCGATCTGACGCTGTGGTTCTTCACCAGCCGGCGAGTACTGGGGCGGGGTATGCAGGACCAGGCGCGGCGCTGGTCGATTTCAAGATCGCGGCGATAGACGAAACCTGGTCGGGGCTGAAGTTGACCCTGCGCCGCAGCCAGTCGGCATGGGAGCTCCCTGCATGCGTGCTAGCATCGTCCACAATGCCAATGTTTATCCTACAGGCAATCGTCCAGCCACCCATCGACTGTTGTGATCGCCGCTCACTGCGCGCCTGGTGCGCTCCCGGCCATGCGGCGCTGGCAATCCTGCTTCTGCTCCTGCTTCCGGTCCCGGGTACGGCCGGTTCCACGCCGGAATCGGCCTCCGCTGATACGTCCCCGGTAACGCCCGATGGCGCACAACCTGGGCGCGAATCTGCGACGGATCCGGCGCATACCGACGAGACCGAACCCGCTACACCTGAATCCGGCGAAAACGAAGACAAGCAGACCGGGTTTTTCGGCCGGACCCCCGGGATGATCGGCAAAACCATCGATCTTCTGCATACCGGCATCTCGGCCGGAGTCGAACATTCGGCGCGAAAGGTCGATTCGTTTTTCGCCGACGACCGGTTTTATGCCGACACTAACCAAAGCTATGCCCGGGTAAGCGGAGAGACGACCTGGGAGAGCGGTGAGGGAACGAGCAGCCAGGCACGGGTCAGGGCGCGGATCGACTTGCCCGGAACGCGCGAGCGGCTGCGGCTTTTTATGGAGGGTGGCGATCCGGATGGAGACTCCGGCAGTGAGTCGAGCTCGATTCCAAAGGCACTGGACGACAACGATTACAATATCGGCCTCGAAGCACAACTCGAAGATACCGGCAACTGGGATATCCGGCCCGGCGCCGGAGTCAAGGCCGGCGTGCCGCCGGACCCGTTCCTGAGAATTCGCGCCATCCGCTATGAGCGCCTCGATGGCTGGCTGATGCGTTTTTCCGCCGGCGCCGCGGAATACCTCGACGACGGCACGGAGCTGCAGACACGGCTGGACTTCGATCGCAAAATCAATCCGGACTGGCTGTTTCGCTCAGGCAGTCGGGTACGATATCGCGACAGCAAGGATCGCATCGAAGCAATTCAACAGTTCAGCCTGTTCCAGAAACTCGGCGAGCGAAAAGCGCTGGCATACGAAGTCGGACTGCTGGCCCACGACGACCCGAACTGGGACGTCGATAATTTCTATGCCCAGTTCCGGGCCCGGTTCCGCGTCTACAAAAAGTGGCTGTTCGTCGAGTTCAAGCCGCAACTCGTGTTTCGCGAGGAAGATGATTACGACCCGAGCTTTTTGTTCGCCCTGAGGGTCGACACGGTGTTCGGCGCGCGCTACCGCTAGTGCGCCGGAAGTTCCAGTCCGGCGATTCAGATATCGAGGCCGGGCAAACCGTCGATGCTGAACCTGTTGTTGTCGGCCCTGTATTGCAGCATCTCCGTCTCGCTCTTGCCCGCGACCCACTTCATCATCGCACTGCGATCCTCGACGAACTCGTACCGCGGAACGCCAAAGCCACAGGAATCCGAAATCCGGGTGACCGCTACGCGAACGATCGAACGCGCCGACTCGAAACCCGGGAACAACTTGAGCCACCTCGCGAATTCCGCATGCGCCGGCTCGATGACTTCACCCATTCCGTGAAACCGGAAGATGCGTGGCGGGCCGTCAAATGCGCATAACATCACTACGATGCGGCGGTTTTGTTTCAAATGAGCTACCGTCTCGATCCCGCTGCCTCCGATATCCAGCAGCGCAAGCTCACGGGGACCGTTAATGCGCAAGGAATCGAGTCCCTTCGGCGAACAATTTATATGCCCGTCCGCCGAATCCGGCGCGGTGGACACAAAGTACATTCGCTGTTTGCCGACCCAGCGCGCAATGCGCTCGTCGATCTCATGGTAAAGCTTGCCCATTTGCGTAATCTCCTCGCAATCGTAGCGCCAACCCGTTCTGCCCGCCTGTTTAATACTGGGCAGCGTCATCGGTTTTTACAAGCCAGGCGCCGGTCAAGCCGCTACAATGTGGCGCCTCGGTAACAACGACGGGCACCGGCATGACGCAAACCGATCCCGAAACCATCAGGCTGCAAACCGAAAGGTTCAGGCGCAGGTTCATCCTCGCCCTAGTCATTGCGGTGTCGGTGTTATTCCTGCTGATGGTTCGTCCCTTCATCGTCGCTCTGATGGTCGCGGCGTTGCTCGCCGGTCTCGTCTACCCGATTTATGACCGGCTGCGGCTATGGGTGAAAAGCGCGCCCGGCGGTGCGACATTGACAGTTTTGCTCGTGCTTACGCTGATCGTATTGCCGCTGCTCGGTTTTCTCGGGCTCGTCGCGGCCGAGGCACTGAAAGTCAGCGAACTCGCCCGCGCCTGGTTCGCATCGCAGAATTATGAAACTGCGGTCCTGATGCAGAAATTCTGGGATTGGGTTCCTTTCGCCGACACGATAAGGCCCTACAGCGACCAGTTCATCTCCAAGCTTGGCGAGCTCGCCAGCGCCGCGGGCGGATTCATGGTTCAAAACGTGTCCCGCGCGACCCAATTTACGGTGCAGTTCATCCTGAATCTTTTCGTGATGCTGTATGCGCTGTTTTTTTTCCTCGTTGGCGGTCGCCAGATCATGGCTCGCCTGCTCTATCTGATGCCGCTGAGTGATGCCGAGGAAAGCCGCCTCGTTGCCAAGGGCATGTCGGTAACGCGGGCGACGCTCAAGGGCACTTTCATTATTGGCATCATTCAGGGCGGGCTTGCCGGTATTGCGTTCGCAATCGCCGGCATCAAGGGCGCGGCGTTCTGGGGCACCATCATGGGTGTACTCTCGATCATACCCGGTGTCGGCGCGGCGCTTGTCTGGATTCCGGCAGTGATCTGGTTACTGATAAGTGGCCATACGGGCGCCGCAATCGGACTCGGCGCATGGTGTGCAATCGTAGTCGGCACCGTCGACAATCTGCTGCGTCCGCGGCTTGTCGGCAGCGACACCAAGATGTCGGACCTTACGATCCTGGTAAGCACGCTTGGCGGGCTTGCGATGTTTGGCGCTGTTGGCATCGTGATAGGCCCGTTGATCGCGGGTCTCGCCAGCACGGTCTGGGACATCTACGGCGTCGAGTTTGCCGCGATACTGCGCCAGGACGAGTAGAATAGCCGCGTCACATCACTGCCCGATTACCCTAACGCTGTTAAGGAACGAATCTTGAGAACAATGACTCCCGTGCTGGCCTTGCTTGCCGCCAGTCTGACCACTGCCTGCGGCGACAAGCCCGCTCCGCTTCAGGACGCACGTGACATCGCGACAAAAACACTGATTGTCGACACCCATATCGATGTGCCATACCGCCTGACCGAGGAGTACGAAGACGTTACTGAAGCGACGGCCGAGGGAGATTTCGATTATCCGCGAGCCCGCGCCGGCGGGCTGGACGTGGCATTCATGTCCATCTACATTCCGGCGGAGTATTTCGAGTCCGGCGGCGGACGCAAACTGGCCGACGAAATGATCGACGAAATAGAGTCGATCGCCGCGCGCGCATCCGACCGTTTCGCGGTCGCGCATTCGACGGCCGACGTGGCAAGCAACTTTGCGGCGGGAAAAATAAGCCTCGCGCTGGGTATGGAGAACGGTACCGGCCTCGATGGCGACCTCGCCAATCTCGATCACTTTTATGCCCGCGGCATTCGCTATATCACCCTCGCGCATTCCAAGAGCAACCGGCTCAGTGATTCCTCTTATGACGAAAACCGGCCGCTTGGCGGGCTGAGCCCGCTGGGGCGCGAAGCCGTGGCTCGAATGAATGCGCTTGGCATGATGATCGACATTTCCCACTTGACCGATGCCGCGGCCATGCAGGTACTGGAGCTAAGCGCGGCGCCGGTGATCGCCTCGCATTCCTCGGCGCGAAAATTTACCCCGGGTTTCGAACGCAACATGGATGACGACCTGATCCGGGCGCTGGCGCGCAACGGCGGTGTCGTGCAGATTAATTTCGGTTCGGCCTTTCTTACCGCCGAGTCGAACAAGGCATTCATGCGGTACTGGGACGCACAGGAAGCGTTCATTGAGGAACACGGATACGCCGACGACAGTCCCGAGGTCGACGCATTCGAAAAGCAGTACAAGGCGGAAAACCCGATTCCGCTTGCAACGCTGGACGACGTTCTGGATCACATCGATCACGTGGTTGCGATCGCGGGTATCGATCACGTCGGAATCGGATCCGATTTCGACGGCGTCGGCGATTCGCTGCCCGA